>CADEDG010000095.1 GCA_902826035.1 uncultured Alphaproteobacteria bacterium | reverse complement strand
AAGCGTTACCCATGTGTCCGGTACGAAACGTCACCTATGTCTCAGGTCGCTCACATGACTTAGGGGCGCTTTTTGGGCCGTCTTTGTCCACAAAATCAGCTAGTACGAAGCTAATACGCAATTTCGCTCGATCAGTTTGCGAACATCTGCGTCCGTGCTGTTCGCAAACTCCGCGTGATTTCCGTTTTCACAGGACTGGACCGGTTCTCTTGTCGCGCCACAGACCGACGAATAGGCATGGAGTCAGCTTGAGGCAACGCAGCCGCTGGTAAGATGTGTCTCCGTTCAATGGCTCATACCTGCCCTGTCGCTTTCAGGCTGGATCTCCTAGACCTTCCTTTGCGGTCATGCGGGCGCGGGCGGTTTCCCAGCCGCGTTCGGTGACGCGCGCGATAATCGCTTCGGTGAGCACAAATAGCGCCGCGCTCGAGTCCCAGGCGCGACCAACCTCGACGTTGCAGGGCAGCACCAGGCGCGCATGGCGCGATACCGGTGAAATCCAGGAATCGGTGATCAACACCACCTGAGCGCCCCGCGCTCGCGCGGCCTTGGCAAGAAGCAACAGATCCCCATCGTAGCGGCGGATGTCGTAAATGACGACGCAGTCGCGCGCTTTCACGTCCAGGATCTGGTCGGCGCGGCTGGAAACGGCCTCCTCCAAACGGCGCACACCGCTGCGCACGACCCGCAGGTGTGCGGCGAGATAGGAGGCGATCGGTCCCGTGAAGCGCCCGCCGGCGATGTGGCATTGCCCGCGCGCGTCAGTGAGAAGGGCGCACACGGCTTCGAACTCAGCCGTTGGCAGGCGCTGAACGGTTTCGTGCATATTTTCCGCAATCTGTCCGGCGAATGACGGCAGAAAGTCCTCGGCGGCGCCGACCACCGCTGCGGACGGCGCCCTTTGCAACGGCGATTTGCTGCGCTCGCTCAATTCTTCGCGCAGTCGGCGCTGGAAGTCGGGATAGGAGGCAAAGCCGATCTGGCCGATGAACCGCAGCACTGTCGCTCCACTGGCGCCGGCGCTTCTGGCGAATTCCGCCACCGGCGCCAGGCCAAGGCTCGGATAGTCCGCTAGTAGCGCGCGCGCCGCGCGGGCCTCCGCGGCGGTTAGGCGGCCTATGCAGGCGTGGATTTCGGTCTCAATACTTGGGCGCGTCATCAGGCCGTCCGACCTGAAACCATTATTCCAAGATTGACAAGATCGCACAATCCGGAAAACTGGCGCCGCTGACGAGGGAGCCTAGATGGCCGGCATTGGGCGCATGGAGGCCGTGGTCAATAACGCGCAAGGACGCGCGCCGCTGCTGCTGACCTGCGAGCACGCCTCCAATTTCCTACCGCCGGAATTTGCCGGGCTGGGGCTAAGCCAAGCCGTGCTCGCCGATCATGTCGCCTGGGACATCGGAGCGCATGCGCTGGCGCGGCGTATGGCTCAAATTCTGGACGCAGCCCTCATCGCCGCCCCCGCCTCGCGCCTGTTGATCGATCCCAACCGCGATCTTGCCGCGCCCGATCTCATTCCCGAAGCGGCTGAGGGTGCTCTCATTCCCGGCAATCGGGCGCTGAGCGCCGACCAGCGCGCCGCGCGCGTCGCCGCCTTTCACACACCCTATCACCAGGCCATCGAGGCGCACCTGCGCCGCAACCCGCAGGTCGAAGCGTTGATCGCGGTGCACAGCTTTACGCCGGTGCTGTTGGCGAAGGCGCGACCGTGGCACGCCGGTATTCTGCATGCGGAGGATGCGCGCCTCGCCGACGTAGCGATCGAGGCGCTCGCACGCGATGCGAGCCTCGTGATTGGCCGCAACGAACCCTACGCGCCTACGCACGGCGTGTATTATTGCATGAACCGACATGGCGGCGGGCGCGCGACGATGATGATCGAAGTGCGCAATGATTTGATTCAAGATGAAATCGGCCAGGCGCGATGGGCGCGGCTTCTGGCGGAGGCCGTTAACGCGGCCATTCAAGCGCTCGGCGTCAAACAAAAACAAAATGGCGCGCGAGAACATTCATAATCGGGAGGAGAACGAAAATGGCGAAACCAGGTCCAAGCGCGTCCGAAGAGGACGTCAAAACACTGCACAAGATGGGGTACGCGCAAGAATTGTCCCGCACCATGGGGCATTTTTCGAACTTCGCCATCTCGTTTTCGATCAGCTGCATCTTGTCCGGTGGCATCAATTCGCTGGCGCAGGGAACCAGCGGCGCGGGCGGGGCTGCGCTCGGCATCGGTTGGCTGGTGGGCGGGGGCTGCGCGCTTCTGTTCGCATTTGGCATGGCGCAGATCGCTTCGGCTTATCCCACGGCAGGCGGGCTCTATCATTGGAGTTCGATCCTGGGCGGACGCTTCTGGGGTTGGCTGACGGCGTGGATGAATTTGCTCGGCCTGATCACGGTGCTGGCGGCCATCAATGTCGGCACCTATTATTTCTTCATCGGCTCGTTTGCGCCGATGCTGGGGATCGAGGACACGTACGTCACTAAAGTGGCGTTCGTCGCTTTGATCACGGGCGCACATGCCTTGATTAACCATCTCGGCATCCGCACCACTTCGCGGCTCACGGACTTTTCCGGTTATCTGATCCTCGCCGGCGCCATTCTGTTGACGGGTGCGCTCTATTTCTATGCCGAGAGCCACGACTTCAGCCGGCTCTGGACCTTCACCAATTATTCCGGCGCAGCAGGTGGCGATGTCTGGCCGCAGACTGCTTCGATCATGACCGTGTTCATGCTCGGCATGCTGTTGCCGATTTACACGCTCACCGGTTATGACGCCTCAGCGCATACTTCGGAAGAGACCCACAAAGCCGCGCACCACGTGCCGACCGCGATCATCCATTCGGTGTTCTGGGCAGTATTGTTCGCCTGGCTGTTTTCGTCCGCGTTCGTGTTGGCGATTCCGAATATGGACGAAGCTGCCAAGCAGGGCTGGAACGTGTTCTTCTGGGTGATGGACGCGACGATCCCGCAAACTCTGAAGCTGGTCATTTACGGCATCATCCTGGTGGCGCAATTCATTTGCGGCCTGGCGACGGTGACCTCTGTGAGCCGCATGATCTTCGCCTTTGCGCGCGACAAGGGGCTGCCGATGTCGGCGACCTTGGCCAAGGTCAGCCCGAAATGGCGGGTTCCGGTGGCGGCGATCTGGGTCGGCGCGGCCTTGGCGGTAGCGTTCGTGGCATATGCGGACGCATATTCCGTCGCCGTGGCGGTGACCTCAATCGCGCTCTACGTTTCCTACGCAATGCCGATCGGAGCGGGTATGCTGGCCTACGGCAACAAATGGAAAACCATGGGCCCGTGGGACATGGGGCCGCTTTTCCGGGTTGTCGCATTCCTGTGTATTTTGATTGCGGGCTTCATCTTCTATATCGGAACTCAACCGCCCAACGATAAGGCGCTGATCTTCCTCGGCGTCATCGCCGTGATCACCGCCATCGTTTGGTTTGGATTGGAGATGCGCCGCTTCAAGGGCCCGCCGATCAGCGAGGCCGATGTCGCTGCGCGCCAAGGGGCGATCGCGGCGGCGGAAGCCGCGGTAGGTGAAGTAAAGCGCTAACCTCATCCGTCCCCGGATGAATGCGCTGCATTCAGTCCGGGGCCCATAAACACCAGCGGTTTGCGTTTATGGGCCCCGGACTTCGCGTCCCGCGTATCCGGGGATG
Source organism: uncultured Alphaproteobacteria bacterium (assembly GCA_902826035.1). Lineage (GTDB taxonomy): Bacteria > Pseudomonadota > Alphaproteobacteria > Caulobacterales > Aquidulcibacteraceae > Vitreimonas. The sequence continues at coordinate 7,280 of CADEDG010000095.1, read as the reverse complement.
GTGTACGTTTTACAACGAGGATCAATTCCATGGACGGCATGCTCACGCTCGACGCCTTGCGCAAGCTCACCGCGTCCGGCGACATCGATACGGTGCTGGTGTGTTTTCCCGACATGCAGGGACGGCTCGTCGGCAAGCGGTTCCAGTCGCACTTTTTCGTCGATGGCGCGCACGAGGAAACCCACGGCTGCGACTACCTCTTGGCCAATGACATCGATATGGAGCCGGTGCCGGGTTACGAAGCATCGAGCTGGCAGCGCGGCTATGGCGACTTCGTGATGAAGCCGGACCTCGCCACCCTTCGCGTCACGCCCTGGTTGCCGGGCACGGCCTTGGTGCTGTGCGACCTCGAAGATCACCACGAACACAAACCGATCCCGCACGCACCGCGCTCAATTCTGAAGGCGCAACTGGCGCGCCTCGATGCATTGGGTATGTCGGCGTTCACGGCCTCGGAGCTGGAATTCTATCTGTTTGACGAGGATTATCGCAGCCTGCGCCAGAAGCATTATCGCGACGCCATCACTGCCGGCGATTATATCCAAGATTATCATATCCTGCAGACCTCTAAGGAAGAGCCGGTGATGCGCGCCATGCGCAACGGCCTGCAGAAGGCCGGCATCCCGGTGGAAAACTCCAAGGGCGAGTGGGGGCCAGGCCAAGAGGAGCTGAACGTCCGCTACGCCGATGCGCTGACCATGGCCGATCGCCACGTGATCATGAAAAACGGCATGAAGGAAATTGCCATCCAGCACGGCAAGGCCATCACCTTCATGGCCAAATGGCGCTACGATCTGGCCGGCTCCTCCTGCCACATCCACATGTCGCTCTGGGACAAGGCAGGCAAGGCGGCGCTGTTCAAGGATGGCAAGGACAAGCTCGGCATGTCCGAGCTGATGAAGCAATTCCTCGCTGGGCAGATCAAATACGCGCCCGATATGACGCTGTTGCTCGCGCCCTACATCAATTCCTACAAGCGCTTCATGGCCGGAACCTTCGCGCCGACGAAATTGGTGTGGAGCGATGATAACCGCACAGCGGGCTTTCGGCTTTGCGGCGCGCGCTCAAGCGCGGTGCGTATCGAATGCCGCATTGGCGGCGCCGATCTCAATCCGTACCTGGCTTTCGCCGGGCTGATCGCGGCGGGGCTGAAGGGGGTGGAGGAAAAACTTCCGCTGTCTGCGCCGTTTGTCGGCGACGCATACAACCAGGCCGAGTTACGCGATATTCCCCGCACCCTGCGCGCCGCGACCGAAGCTTTCGCAGGGTCAGCCATGCTGCGCGCCGCGCTTGGCGACAAGGTGGTCGAGCACTATGTCCACACCGCCAATTGGGAACAACTCGAATACGACCGCCGCATCACCGATTGGGACTTGATGCGCGGCTTCGAGAGATATTGAGAAAAATCCCATGACCACGCTCAAACTTATCTCCCCCATCGACAATTCCATCTACGTCTCTCGCGAAGGCGCAAGCCTGGAGGCCGCGCAAGGGGCCATTGCGGCGGCACGCGTCGCGCAGCGTTCGTGGGCGCGCGCGCCGCTGGCCGAGCGCATCGCCAAAGTGCAGGGCTTTGTCGCCGCTCTTCTGGCGATGAAGGACGAAATGGTCCCCGAGCTCGCCTGGCAAATGGGCAGGCCGGTGCGTTATGGCGGCGAGTTCGGCCCAGCTAAAGAACGCGCGGATCATATGGCTAGCATTGCCGCTCAGGCGCTCGCCAACGTTGAGATCGAATCCAGCGCCGCCTTCAAGCGCTTTATCGCCCGCGAGCCCCTTGGCGTGGTGATGGTGATTGCGCCGTGGAATTATCCCTATCTCACCGCCATTAACACAATCGTTCCCGCGCTGATCGCCGGCAACGCCGTGGTACTGAAGCACGCCACGCAAACATTGCTGGTGGGCGAACGCTTCCAACAAGCGGCGGATAAATCCAACTTGCCGCGTGGCCTGTTCTGCAATCTGGCGCTTGGCCATCAGGTCACGGAGGCCTTGCTCGGCGCGGGTGCGGTGAATTTTGTGAACTTTACCGGCTCGGTCGGCGGCGGCAAGGCGATCGAGCGCGCAGCGGCGGGAACCTTCACCGGTATCGGTTTGGAGCTCGGCGGCAAAGATCCCGCTTACGTTTGCGACGATGCCGACGTGGCGCGGGCGGTTGAAACGCTGGTTGATGGCGCGATGTACAATTCCGGCCAATGCTGCTGCGGGATTGAGCGCATTTACGTCGCTGAGAAACTTTTCGACGCTTTCGTTGAGCAAGCGGCGGCGCTTACCAACGCTTACAAGCTTGGTAATCCGCTCGACCCGGAAACCAGCTTGGGCCCCATGGCGCAAACGCGCTTTGCCGATCTTGTGCGTGCGCAAACGCAAGAAGCGCTGCGCGCCGGCGCCCGTGCACTGATCGATGTGAAGCGCTTCCCGGTTGACAAGGCCGGCACGCCTTATCTCGCGCCGCAAATTCTTGTCGATGTGGATCATAGCATGCGGGTGATGCGGGAAGAGAGTTTCGGGCCGGTGGTCGGCATTATGAAGGTGAAGAACGATGAGGAAGCCATCGCGCTCATGAACGACTCTGATTACGGCCTAACCGCTTCCATCTGGACCAAGGATGTCGCGCGCGCCGAGGCCATCGGCGCGCAAATCCAAACCGGCACCGTGTTCATGAATCGTTGTGATTATCTCGATCCCGCCTTGTGCTGGACCGGCTGCAAAGACACCGGCCGCGGCGGCGCGCTGTCGGTGATCGGATTTCACAATTTGACGCGGCCGAAATCGTATCATCTGAGGACGTGATGAGCATTAGCGCCAATTGGAACTACCCCACCGCAATCAAGTTTGGCGCGGGGCGCGTCAAGGAATTACCCGATCACGCGCGCGCGCTCGGCATGGCGCGGCCGCTGCTGGTGACCGACAAAGCGCTGGCAACGCTGCCGATCACGCAGAATGCGCTGGCGCTACTGGCGGCGGCCGGATTGGGCGGCGAGGTCTTCTCCGACGTGCGCTCAAATCCGACCGGTGAGGATCTCGAAGCCGGCATCGCCGCCTATCGCGCCGGCGCGCACGATGGCGTGATCGCCTTTGGGGGAGGCTCGGGGCTGGATCTCGGCAAGTTGATCGCTTTCGCCGCGCATCAGACGCGTCCGATCTGGGATTTCGAGGATGTCGGCGATTGGTGGACGCGCGCCGATTCGAGCGCCATCGCCCCGATCCTCGCTGTGCCGACCACCGCCGGCACCGGCTCGGAAGTCGGCCGCGCCGGCGTGATCACCGATGCCAAGGCGCACGTGAAGAAAGTGATCTTCCACCCCAAGATGATGCCCGGCATCGTCATCTGCGACCCCGCGCTCACCATCGGCATGCCGCCGGTGATCACGGCCGGAACTGGCCTCGACGCCTTCGCCCATTGCCTCGAAGCTTTTTGCGCACCGTCCTATCATCCGCTGGCGGAAGGGATCGCGCTCGAGGGCATGCGCCTGGTGAAGGAATATCTGCCGCGCGCCTATAAGACGCCCACAGACATCGAAGCCCGCGGCCACATGATGAGCGCCGCCGCTATGGGTGCGACTGCGTTCCAGAAAGGACTCGGCGCCATTCACGCCTTGAGCCATCCGATCGGCGCTTTGTACAACACACATCACGGCATGACCAATGCAGTGGTGATGCCCGCCGTGCTCCAAGCCAACCGGTCCGGTATCGAACAAAAGATCAAACGGCTCGCAGCTTATCTGGATATCGCAGGCGGTTTCGACGGCTTCTTGGGCTTCGTGCGCAAGCTGAGCGCTGAGCTTGAGGTCCCGAACAATCTTTCCGCCTTCGGCGTGCCGCGCGACGAGTTCGACCGCATCGTCGCCATGTCGCTCGAAGACCCCACCGCCGGCGGGAATCCGCTCCCACTAACGCCCGAACTGGCAAGCAAGATGCTTGCTGCAGCGTTCGGAGATTAACAACGCCTGCGCGATCTAGGGTGTGTTCGCCCATCCTCGCGCCTTCTTCATGCACTCGGCCTAAATTCGCGCTCCACCCTCACCCAACCTCTCCCTCCCAAAGGAGGGAGAGGAGCGCGGCTGTGTTTCATGCGCTTGGTTTGCAATGTGTGGCGCGATGAACCCTCTGTCCCGAAAGGGGGAGAGGGCAGGGTGAGGGGGTAGTGCTGGGGGGTGGGGGTTGTACGCAATAGACCTCGGATTTCGTCACCACCATCACCGCCGTCATTCCGGGATCGCGTAGCGATGCCCGGAACCCAGGGGATCGTAGAGCGCTCAAACAACGCCGTGGCTCGCGGCAGCGCGTTTGCCCCTGGGTTCCGGGTTCCGCCTCCGGCGGCCCCGGAATGACGGAGGTTGGAAAGTACGTGCCTGTTCCTCTACTTCTTCTCAGGTTCACTCTCTCCGGCTTGCAGAGCTTTCACATACCCAAGAACGCCCCAGAGATCGCGCTCGCCCAATTTTTCCAATTCGCTCTCAGAGAATCCTTCGCTCCCCGCTAGCGGGTCTTGCGGGTCTGTCGAGGAACTTACGAAATTGAAGATCACGCGGACGACGTGCTCTTGTACTCTTGTATGAGAGTCACCTTCCCAACTTAGGCCTGGTGCCGAGAAACTTGATGTAAAGGCCGATTCCGCAAATAGGCCCTGCATCTCATCTTGATCGATCGAGACGCTGGTCCCGCATTCGTTAAAGTCGCCTAGTCCAAAGTAGAAGCGATGGCTGCAGCGCAGGAATGGGAGCAATCTAATTCGCCACTCTTCCCGATGGAGCCCCCAAGAAGCCAGATGGTCTGTCTCGCGGATGCTGCCAGCAGTTGCCTCGGCTCTTAGCAGCAATCGCGCCGCATTTACCCAAGCCATTCGCCTTGTCGGTTTGTCGCTGGCGAGTACTTGACAGGCGTGTTCAACGCCCTCCTTCGCCAAAGCCAAAGCGAATTGAGAGCGCTGGACATCGTCTTGATGTCGAAATTGGTACAAGCCGAAAAATATCGCCGCCACGGTGGCGAAGCTGCCGGCGGCGGATGCCGCGATGGCGGTATTCCAGGGCAATATTGAAGGCAGGCCGAAACTGAAACAATGCGCCGCAGAAGCAATTGCCAGCAGCATAAACACAACGCCGAAGCACAACATTGTTGTCGCGCTCGACATGAAGGAAAAGAGCTTGAACATCGCTGCGATATGGACTGAGTCGCGGGTGTTACGGCCCCTTCCTCCGCCGCCCCCGGTGCGGGCCGCGCGGCCTCGGCGTACTCGGCGCCTTCCCCGCGCTTTCGCGCATCTTCGCCTCCACCCCCGCGCTCACATCCGCTTGTCTTGCCAGCGGATCGTCCGCGATCAGTAGCTCCGTTTCCTGTAGGCGTTTGATCTCATCCCGCAGTCTTGCGGCGGTTTCGAATTCTAGATCGGCGGCGGCTTCGCGCATTTCGCGCTCTAGCTCGGCGATGACGGTTTTAATGTTGTGGCCGTAGAACGGCGCTGAATCCTCTGAGACGCCGCGCTGGCCGGCGAGGCGCCGGCGGTCCATATTGTCCTTGCCGCCCGCGCCGCGCTTGAACGACATCGGATCGCGCGGATCGATGGTCAACGAATCCTTCTCGTACACGGAGTCCAGAATATCCTTGATCTGGCTCTTGATCGATTGCGGCGTGATGCCGTTGGCGAGATTGAAGGCGTGTTGTTTTTCGCGCCGGCGCTGGGTTTCGGCCATGGCGCGCTCCATGCTCCCGGTGATCTTGTCGGCGTAGAGGATCACCTTGCCGTCGATATTGCGGGCGGCGCGGCCGATGGTTTGCACAAGTGAGGTCTCGGAGCGGAGAAAGCCTTCCTTGTCGGCGTCGAGGATCGCCACCAGGCCGCATTCGGGAATGTCGAGGCCCTCGCGCAAAAGATTGATGCCGACCAGCACATCGAACGCGCCCAAACGTAAATCACGAATGATCTCGATGCGCTCGACCGTGTCGATGTCGCTATGCATGTAGCGCACGCGCACGCCTTGCTCGTGCATGTATTCGGTCAAATCCTCGGCCATGCGCTTGGTCAGCACGGTGACGAGGCTGCGATAATTCTGCTTCGCCTTTTCCTTCACTTCGGCGATCACGTCATCGACCTGAGAGTGGCCGTGCGCTTGTACAGGACGCACCTCCACCGGCGGGTCGATCAGCCCAGTGGGGCGGATCACTTGTTCGGCGAACACGCCGCCGGTGCGCTCCATCTCCCAATTGCCAGGCGTGGCGCTGACGCTGATCGTCTGCGGCCGCATGGCGTCCCATTCCTCGAATTTGAGCGGGCGGTTGTCCATGCAGGAGGGCAGGCGGAAGCCGTATTCGCTGAGCGTGCGCTTGCGGTTGAAGTCGCCCTTATACATGCCCCCAATTTGCGGCACGGTGACGTGGCTTTCATCGACGAACACGAGTGCGTTGTCCGGGATGTATTCGAACAGGGTCGGCGGCGGCTCGCCGGGGCGGCGGCCGGTTAGATAGCGCGAATAATTCTCGATGCCGGCGCACGAGCCGGTGGCCAGCATCATCTCCATGTCGAAGCCGCAGCGTTGCTCCAGCCGCTGCGCCTCAAGCAATTTTCCTTCCTCGCGGAATTGCGCAAGCCGCAGCTTCAACTCTTCCTTGATCTGATCCACGGCCTGGTTGAGCGTCATGCGTGGCGTCACATAGTGTGAGTTGGAATAGACCTTGATCGCGTCCATGACGCTGACCTTGCGCCCGGTGAGCGGATCGAATTCGGTGATGCTTTCCAATTCGTCGCCGAAGAACGAGAAACGCCAAGCGCGGTCTTCCAAGTGCGCGGGCCACAGCTCCACCGTATCGCCGCGCACGCGGAACATGCCACGCGCGAAGGCCGCGTCATTGCGCTTGTAGTGCAGGGCCACGAGATTGCGGATCAGGTCCTGCGTGTCCATCGTTTCGCCGACCTTCACCGTGAAGGTCATGCTCGTGTAGGTCTCGACCGAGCCGATGCCGTAAATGCACGAGACGCTGGCGACGATGATGACGTCGTCGCGCTCCAGGATCGCGCGCGTGGCGGCGTGGCGCATGCGGTCGATCTGTTCGTTGATGTTGGATTCTTTTTCGATGTAGGTGTCGGTGCGCGGCACGTACGCTTCCGGCTGGTAATAATCGTAGTACGAGACGAAATACTCGACCGCGTTCTCCGGAAAGAATTGCTTGAACTCGCCATAGAGCTGGGCGGCGAGCGTTTTGTTCGGCGCGAGGATCAGCGCCGGGCGCTGCGCGCGCGCGATCACTTGCGCCATGGTGAAGGTCTTGCCCGAGCCGGTGACGCC
>CADEDG010000094.1 GCA_902826035.1 uncultured Alphaproteobacteria bacterium | reverse complement strand
GCCACCAGCAGGCTTGCGAATCCGCCGTCCAAGACCGACCCCTAATTTCATCCACAGCGAAACGAATCGCCAAACCCCGCACGCATCCTCACGCAAGCGAGAGCCGATTGAAACGGCGCAGGCGCTAGGAAGCGTTAACAACAGCTTAAATTGATGAAGGCGAGGTTAAGTTAATAAAGTTCAACGCTTTATTGAGCCGCCGCCGCGCTGGTGAAGGCGAAACACGAATGACATGCGGAACACTTCGCCATAACGGGTGTGGATATCCGGCTTGGGCTCGAATTGGGCTTCTCGCAGCGCGCGGCGCGCCGCCTTGAAGAACGCATCGGTCGGCCAGGCATCGACCTTTTGGATCGCCTTAGCCCGCCCCTCGGCGTTGACTTCGAAATCGAGCACAGCGACGCCCTCGATGCCAAAGCGTTGCGCCACCTTGGGATAGGTCGGCGCCAAGGGCGCGACCGGCTCCCATTGCATCGCGCCTTCGTCGTCGTTCCACTCGCCGACTACGCAGCACGCCCCTTCGGGCAGACCTTGCTTCGCGCGCGCCGCCTCCCAAGCCGCCGCTTCGCGCTCTTTAAGCAATTCCGCCGCGGCGAGAGACAAAAGCACAACGCCAAGCACGACCGCGCCCGAAACCGTTAATGCGAACGCGCCGCCAAGCCCCTGCTGGCGCAACGCGCCGGTAATTGCGAGATGGACAAAAACCACAACCAGAAACAGCACGCTTAAGGAAAGCACGCGAAGTGTCAGCGCCCAAATCGTTCGGGTGGCGGTGACCAACATGGGTTTGAGGAGCTCCTAGTGTGACGAATCTGAAATTCGCAGGTTCATGATGGAAGGCGCCGGGCGAATTTCAGATTCATCAGCCACACCACAACTTTTGGATTCTAGCGTCCCTGGTGGATTTGAAGTTCGCATCGTGCGTGATCCAATTAACTGTGCGAACTTCAAATCCGGGACGCTAGACGGCGACTTCATGCCCCGCCAAGATGGCCTGGGCAATGCGCCTCGCGGCAAGTTGAGCAAGATCAACGCCAGCTTTGCCGCCGTGAAGGAAATGAGACATGTCCAGGTTGTGCCGCGCCCTTGTCACGCAGTTCTTCTGCTTCATTGCGCTCGCCGCGTGCGCCAGTTCGCCCGAGCCTCAACCAAGCGCCCGGCTTTCGCCCGCGGCGATTCAGGGCCGCGTTCTCGCCGAAACCCATTGCGCCCGCTGCCACGCCATTGGCGTCGATGGAGCGAGCACACACCCACTGGCGCCACCCTTCCGCACGCTGTCACGAAATTATCCGGTTAATTCGCTCGAAGAGGCGTTGGCGGAGGGCATCGCGGTCGGTCACCGCGACATGCCGCGCTTTGAACTGGAACCCGCCCAGATCGACGCCATCGTTACCTATCTCAGCGCCATTCAGGAGCGGCCAGCGCTTTAACCCAGCAGCGCCTCGATCGCGACGATGGCTCGCGTGCATGCCTGGGCGCACTCGGAACACTGAGTATGGTGATCGACGTGCGGCAGACACGCCGCGCGGCAGGCGGCGCAAGCGTCGCGGCAGACGGCGAGTTGGGCCGCCGCCAAAGAAGACCGGCTCTGAATTAGGGTGCTCGTCGCCCCGCAAATGCTGAGCATTTCGCGCACGCTGCTGGCGCACGCCGCCATGCTGGAATCGCCCTGCGCCAAGAGCGAGAGGCAATGGGTTAGGCACGCTTGGCCGACCATGTCGCAATGGGCGAGTGCGTGGACGACCGCACTCTCCAGCTCGCCCAACCCGCCAGCCGATGCAGCATGGCCGGCATGCCCTTGATGACCAGAATGCTCCTGATGCTGGGCCGGTATCGGCCGCGGCTCCTCGCGACGGCGGAACGGCCAGATCTGCGCGGACGCTTCCTTAGCGCCCATGGCGGCAAACACAGTCGCGCCTAACAAAATTGCTCGCCTGTCGTGATGCACGCGCAGCCTCCTCGAATCGCTGGCGAGCCTAAACCTGAGTCGCGTTAACGCAAATCAGTGATGTTGGTGCGCGCCCGGGCGACGCACAACGGCATCGACCTCGACGACGCCAGCGTCCTCGAATGTCAGCCGCAGCCGAACTTGATCGCCGGGACGCAGACGACGAGCCAAGCCTACCAGCATGATATGTGCGCCGCCCGCGCGAAACGACAAAGCGCCATCGGCATCGGCGGCAAGGCCGTACCGCATCGGCCGCATCTGCATCACGCCATCGACAAGACGCATGTCGTGCATGTCCGCACGCGTTGCGCAATCGCACGACGCACCGAGCAACCGGTCGCCGTTTGCGTTGCGAATGCTCAGGTACACCGCAGCTTCGGTCGCGCTCGGCATTGGCGCCATCACCCAGGCGTCCTCCACGATCGGCGCGGAGGTTTGCGCCGCCGCGGGAGCTGCAAGGAGAAAGGCCAAGGCGAGAGCTAGTGCGCGCATGACGCGCACACTAGCTAAATATCGCGGCCTTGAAAGCGAACACAACCAAGGCCAAACACCTCTCCCCCACTGGGGGAGCTCAGTAACGATAATGGTCCGGCTTGAACGGGCCGGCGGGGGCGACACCGATATAATCGGCTTGCGATTTGCTCATTTTCGTCAGCTTCGCGCCGAGCTTGTCCAAATGCAGCATGGCGACTTTTTCGTCCAAGTGCTTGGGCAAGGTGTACACTTGCTTGTCGTACTTGGCGCCGTTGGTCCAAAGCTCGATCTGCGCCAGCGTCTGGTTGGTGAAGGACGCCGACATCACGAAGCTCGGATGCCCGGTTGCGTTGCCGAGATTAACCAGGCGGCCCTCGCTGAGGACGATGATCTTCTTGCCATCGGGAAACTCGACGTGATGCACTTGCGGTTTGATTTCGTCCCACTTGAAGTTCTTCAGGCCCGCGACCTGAATTTCGGCGTCGAAGTGGCCGATATTGCAGACGATGGCGTTGTTCTTCATCGCCCGCATGTGATCGACAGTGATGACGTCCTTGTTGCCCGTGGCGGTGACGAAGATGTCCGCGTGCGAAGCGGCGTCCTCCATGGTGACGACCTGGTAGCCCTCCATCGCTGCCTGCAGCGCGCAGATCGGATCAACTTCCGTCACCATCACGCGCGCGCCGCCCTGGCGTAGCGAGGCCGCCGAGCCCTTGCCGACATCGCCATAGCCGGCGACGACCGCCACCTTGCCAGCGAGCATCACGTCGGTGCCGCGGCGGATGGCGTCCACGAGGCTCTCGCGGCAGCCGTAGAGATTGTCGAACTTCGACTTGGTGACGCTATCGTTGACGTTGATGGCCGCGAACGGCAGCTCGCCCTTCTGCGCCATTTGGTAGAGACGATGCACGCCGGTCGTGGTTTCTTCCGAAACGCCTTTCACGCTGTCACGGATCGCGCGGTAGAAACCGGGCTTCTCCTTGAGATATTTGCGGATGGTGTTGTGCAGCGCCTCTTCTTCCTCGTTGGAATGGTGCGCGATGAAGTCGGGATCGTCTTCGGCCTTGGGGCCAAGCACGCACAGCAAAGTCGCGTCGCCGCCGTCGTCGAGGATCATGTTGGCGTATTGGCCGTTCGGCCAGGTGAAGATGCGGTGGGCATAGTCCCAATATTCTTCCAGCGTCTCGCCCTTGGTGGCGAACACCGGTGTGCCGGCCGCAGCGATGGCCGCGGCGGCGTGGTCCTGCGTCGAGAAAATGTTGCAGGAGGCCCAGCGCACTTCGGCGCCTAATGCTTGCAGCGTCTCGATCAGCACCGCGGTCTGGATGGTCATGTGCAGCGAGCCGGCGATGCGCGCGCCTTTCAGCGGCTTGCCCGGCCCGTACTCAGCCCGGATCGCCATCAGACCGGGCATTTCGGTCTCGGCGATCGCGATTTCCTTGCGGCCCCAAGCCGCCAGACTCATGTCCTTTACAACGTAATCGTGTGCGCTCATCGCGCGCCCTCCTCTTCGAGAACTCGCGAGCGTCGTTTTTCCAGCCCATTACGGACTACGGGAAAGCCCGCCAAGCCTGGCGGCCGCTCCTCACGGGGGCCGTCGCAACGCTCCTTGGCGGGCGGGGCGCTCTTAGCAAAGCGGGTGGGAATTGGCAATTGACCGTTCGAGGGGCCTAAGGACGGCGGCTAAGGTCCCACCGTATCTGAAAGGCGGTCTCTTCCTTCCAAGCGCCGACATGAATGTGGGGGCTGCGGCCATACCCATTGTTTCCAACCCGCGCCACAATTTGGCCCGCTGTCACGCTATCACCTTGAGAGACCTGAACGTCCTGCACGTGAGCGAACAAGACCCTCATGCCATCGGCACGCTCGAACACAATAAAGCTGGCGGGCGGCGCGCCCAACTGGCCAGGCTGGTTTACCACCGGGTTGATATTCACGCGCACAATCGTGGCGTCGAACGGTGCCAGAACCTCAGCGTTCCAGCCATACCAGTCCTCGTTGCGCGCGCCATCGTTTCGGTAGGCGCGTGCGAAACCGGTTTCCACGTCCGGATCGAGACCGCCTTGGATCAAGCAATCGGCGCCAAGTGCATCACCCAGGTATGGCAACTCGCCTTCTACATGCTCGCCGCACGCATAATATTCATTGAAGAGGCGATGCAGTGTGACCGTTTCGATTGGCGCCGTTCGCGCTGCCTCGGCAATTGTCCCTCCAGGCCCCGCCACGATCATCAGCAATGCAAAGGCAAGTGCACGCATGATACCCTCCATCCGTGGATATCAGTCACTCGCGCAATACGGCAAGAATGAGATGGGACTTCGACAACTCGACGACCCACCTCAACTTCGCGGCAACCAAATTATTCCCTGGTCCAGCGATCCAGCATTTTCTTCGCTGCGTCGCGGCCGCCGATGCCGAAGGCGATCGCCACCGCCACCGCCACCGCGCCCAGGATCAGCCCGAACGCCAGGGTGATGATGTCGGGGGCGATGTCCATGGATTGCAGGCCCACCGCCGTCGCCAACACGATCACGCCCCAGCGCACGAACACCGAGAGAATCTCGGAGGCGCCGGTTCGGCTCCGCGCGGCGATCTCGCCCAGGATGTTGGCCAAGAGCACGCCCAGCGCTATCACCACGCCGCCGAACAGGACCTTTGTGGCCATGCCGACGACTTCCTTCAGCATGTCCGCCAGCGCGACAAAGCCCAGCGCGTTGGCCGCCTCGACGCTCGCCACCAGGACAATGCCGAGGAGAACGACAATGCCGATCACGCGCGAAGGCGGGAAGGATTTGAGGTCGAGCGTGTCCACGCCCGGCGTTGGGTCCATCTTCTCCATCGCCGCGCGCACCGGCTCGGCCTGTGCGATCGAATTGACGATGTCGTCAAACCCGATCGAGCGCAGGCCGTTTTCCACCAGTGAAGAAATCCAGCGGCCGATAATGTAGGCGACGACCACGATCAGTGCAGCTGCGATCACGTTGGGGATCGCGACGGAAATGCGCTCCAACATCAAGGTCGCAGGCTGCGAGATAACGTTGATGTCGAGCGTCGCCAACGCTTGGATGGACACTGGGATGATGATCAGCGCGAACACCACTGCCCCGATCAGCCGCGCCAAGCCCGGCCCGCGCGGCATGTGGGTGAGGCCTGCGTCCACCAGCCGCCTATCGATCTCGGCGGCCTCGGCGGCGGCTTCCACCATTCGCCGCGCGATCGTCGCGAGCGCGTAGCCGATGAAGAAGATCAAAGCCGCGGCGACAATTTTCGGCACATAGTCGATGAAGCCGCCGGCCAAGCGCTCCAATTGTCCGCTGATCGGGGCCAAGCCCGGGAAGACATTCTTGAGCACGCCTATGGCGGCGACCAAGCCGATCAGCCAGATCACCCAATAGCCGACCTCTCCGACCCGGTCGCCAACATCGACGGCAGGCCGCTCGCCGCCGGGCCCGGCGCTGTCGCGGCGCGACAAGAAGGGCAAGCGGTCAATCGCTTGGGCGATGGCCCATTTGACCGCTTTCGCCACAAAGTGCGCCGCTACAATGATCAACAACGCGCCGAGAACCGCGTTAATTTCGTCACCGTTCTCGCGCAGCCAAGCGGAAACCTGGTTCATCACGCTCTCCTCGCCTATCGACTCAACGTCAATGAAGCCGAGAAAAGCATGCATTCAGAGGCTTTTCACGTTTGAGGCGTGCGCGAACCCTGTTGCGTCCGCGAGAATTTCGCAAACCAGGCTACGCGCTCTCACATCAATTCAGCGCTTCGGGGAATTTCGGCAACCCGGCGAAATCCTGCGGCACGTGCTGGCGTACAACAAGCGCGCCGGTCGCGCGCGCCAGAGCCTCAACCTTTTCCATGGAGGCGAGTGTCTGCTCTCGGTCTGTGTTGAAACGAGGCACCGTGCGGCGCGCCCTGCTCTCAGCCAGGTGCCAGAGATCGCCAGTCAGCAGCACCGGTCCGGAATGAGCCAGATTGACCCGCAGAATCGCGTGCCCCGGCGTATGCCCTGGCGCTTGAACGATGATCACGGATCCATCGCCGAACACATCGAAGTCGGCGTCTCCTTCGATTGCTCGTTGGCGAAAATTCTCCAAGGCGGAATAACTGGCGAATTGCGCGTCGGCGCGCGCTTCTGGCCGGAACATGTGCGCGCGTTCGTCCGGATCGACCAGCCACGTCGCCGAGCCAAATAAGGCCGCATTGCCGAGATGGTCGAAATGGCTGTGTGAGAAAGAGATGTAATCGATGTCGCCAGGCGCGAGATCGAGTTGCGCCAATTGTGTCACCAGCTTAGTCGGCATGGAGAGTTGAAACGGACCCTGCGTGACGCCGTCGGCCTGCTCGTTGAGCAGATCCGGCAGCCCTGAATCCCAAAGCAGGTCGCCGTCGGGATGGCGGACCAGATAGCAAGGATCGACCAGATCGTGCGCTTGTCCGGCGAACGAGCCGTCGTCGGCGAAGGCGTCGGCGTCGGTCACGTGGATACGTCCGCACTCCATGGCGTAGAGCTTGACCTCTGGTGGCTTGGGCTCAGCTTGCTTGCCGCAACTTGCCAACGCCGCCAAGGCGACCGCCACCATTGCAATGCGCTTCATTTCCCGCTCCCTCGCAGTTTCAACACCAGCACCAAGGCGGCCAAACTTGCAGCCACGACGTTCCACAATACGATGGACGGCGCACCGCGAAGTAAGCCGTAACTCATCCACAACAACGCGCCAACAAGGACCATAAAATAGCTCAGCGCCGAGACGTTGCGCCCGTCGCGGTCGCGTAGGAGCTTCAGCGCCTGGGGCGCGAACGCGAATGCGCCGATAAAACCGGCGACAAGGCCGAGCCCTTCTGTGCCATCAGTCAGCATACTTTCCTCAATGCACGAGAGATTGGATATGGCTGTTCTTAAACTATGTCGCGCGCGACGCGCAGGCCGATGAAGCCGCAGCGTTCGCCGGCGCCTGCTCGCCCCCGGCTCGCCGAGCGTAGGAATTTCGCGGTATCGACCCAACCGCCGCCGCGGGTCACGCGCATGGCGCCATGGCCGGCGGTCCAGGCAATCGCGTCGGCAGGCGCCGCATCGTAATTGTCATGCCAGAGATCGCCGACCCATTCGCGCACATTGCCGTGCATATCGTGCAAGCCAAAGCGGTTCGCCGCGTACGCGCCAACGGGTGTGGGTCGCTTCGCGCCGAAGGTAGCCACTGCCGTGGTGCACTGGTCGGCGAACGAATAGGCGCCGCTGGTGCCCGCGCGACACGCGTATTCCCACTCCGCTTCGCTCGGCATGCGATAGCTTTCGCCCGTGAGCCGGCAAAGACCCTGCACGAAATTATGCGCGTCAACCCAGGATATGTTGATCGCGGGAATGCGGCCGCGCCCGAAGCCGATGTCGGCTGGCCGATGCGAAACCGCGCCAGCCGCGACGGCGGCGTCCCATTCTTCGAACGTCACTGGATAGACGCCAAGCGCAAACGGGCCAGCCACCGCGATCTGACGCAGGGGGCGCTCGCTGACATGGCTGTCAGCCTCGGAAGCGGGCGCGCCCATCGTAAATGTACCCGGCGCGACCACGGTCATCAACGGCAGCGAAGGGCCATCCTTGAACAAGGTCCCCGCGGGCGCCGAGCGCGTCACTGCTTTTCCGTCCAGGATCGGCTCGCCGTTCACGTGCTTGCCGAACACCGCCCGCCAGTCCGAGCCACGCGGCGCCACGTCTTCGCCGAACGAACTGAGCTGGGCGCCCTCCACCAAATCGCGCAGCCACGCCGTCAGCCGCATCCAATTGCGGTCGTCGCGCCGCCCGCTCCAGTGCGCTAAGTCAACGGCCTGCACCAGGCTGAAGGCGATCGGCAACTCGCATGCGCGGAGCGTCACCGGGACGAGCTTGTTGAATTTCTTGCCGTACTCCGCCTCGCTGCGGACCCATTGCGATTTCACCGAAAGCTGAGTCCAGAGGACCAGCACGGCGCGAGCGCGGCTGATCTCCTGCTCAATCTTCTCGTCCCAATGCTCGGCGGGAGCGAGGCGATCGTCCCACCAGGTGCTGTACCCCTCCGCGTGCAGCGCGGCGATAACGCCTTGGGCGAGTTCCTGATCTTCCTTCTTATAACTGACAAAAACGTCCGCCATCGCCGCCGCCCGATTTTTCGCATTTGGGGATGACGCGCGCCCGCATGTCAAGTAAGGTCGTCCTAGCGTCACGCGTGGCTAGGGGGCCGCTGATGATGACTTCGCAGGAATTCGCACGCTGCGTGCACCCGCGGGAGATGCCGCGGTTTTTGCTTGCGCTATTGTTCGCGCTGCCGATTTCCTTGGTGGTTGGGGGGCTCATTCTGCTTACCCCGGTCGGCGGAATTGTGCTTGGCGTCATACTTTTGATCGCCTTCCTGCTCTGGTTTCTGTTCGAGATTATTTACGCCAGCTACCTCGCCAACTGGATTTTGGTCTCGGAGCACAATTACCCACGGCTCTACGAGCTGCTGCTTGAGATGAAGCAGAAAATCGGCGTCACCGAAAAGGTCGACATCATCGTCCATAAGCAGGACGTGTTCAGCGCCGGTTTCGAGATGCTGTTTGCACGCCGTGCAATCTATATCGGCTCGGAACTCCTCGCTCAGGGCGTCACCGATGACGAGGTGCGATGGCTGATTGGTCGATTCCTTGGCTATGTCAGAGCCAAGCGCAGAATGGGCCCGCTTCGCTATGTCATCACGCTTGGGGAATCGCTGCTCCTCTTCAACTTCTTCATTTATCCCTACATCCGCGCCACTGTTTACACTGGCGATCGTGTCGGGCTTGCCGCGATCGGGGGCGACATCTCCACTGCCATTTCGGCGATGAACAAACTGATGGTCGGGCGCGAAGTAGGCTATTCCGTCAATCCCGCCGGCATGGTGCGTCAATACCGGCGCGTCAAAGGTTCGCTATTCGCCTTCTTGGCCAGGATTGGTTGGCCGTTTCCGCACCTGCTCGCGCGCTACGTCGATTTGATTGGCTTCACCGAGCGCGAATACCCCGCTCAAGCCGAGCAATTCGCCAACATGAATCCGAGTTTCCAAATGAGCGGCGGCGCCTGGCCGCTCATGCGCTCGACCGAGAAAAAGGGAGACGGCGTATCCAACGCCGTCGGGCTCGGGCTGTTGGCGGGAGCGATCATTGCGCCCCTCGCGATCGGCTTGGCGTGGATGACTTATATGCGCGGAAGCTCGGGGATCGGCGACTTGTTCTCGCGCTTTACGCCCGCGCAAACTGAACCCGCGTATCGTTACGAAGAGGCCCCCGCCGCGATTGAGACCGATCCCGCCGCACCTGCTGCCGAGCCCTACGCAACTTATGCTCTCAATCCCGAAGTTGCTAATGCAGTAGAACAAGCGCGCGCGGCGCGCGCGAGCGCGGAAGCCGCCGCCGCGGAGGCTGAGCAGGCTGCGGAATATGCCCGGAGCTACGGTAGCGTCAGCCCACATTCTGGCTATGGCTATTACAATTCATCCAACGAGTTCGAAGGTGATCGCTTCGCTGGAATCTACGAAAATGGACGTCGCAATGGCCCCGGCGTCTACGACTGGGCAACAAATAATAGCAATCCGGATTCCGCCAGCGGCGCGCTCAAGTTCGCCGGTCGCTATGTCGATGACGTCCGATCCGGCTACGGCGTGTACTCTTGGCGCAACGGCAATCATTATTTCGGGACTTGGTCCGGGGGGCAGCGAAGCGGCCACGGCGTTCATGAAAGAGCCGACCGCACGCGCTATGAAGGTGAGTGGTCGGATGGCAAGCGTCATGGCTATGGCGTCGAATGGGACGCCTACGGCAACGCAACATCCTCGGGGTATTGGAGCAACGACGTGCTCTCGACTGCGATGTAGCGCGGTTATTGCTCTTCGTGAAACTTCGCCGCGATCAGCGCTTCAATAGCGTTGAGCGCCGCTTCGGCTGCGGGACCATCGGCCTCCACTTCAATGTCCATGCCGATCCCGGCGCCGAGCATCATAAGATCCATGAGCGAGCGGGCATCGGCCTCGTCCTCATCGCGACGCACTACGATCCGGGTGGCGTCGTCATAACCAAGAGCCAGTTCGGCGAGCTTACGCGATGCGCGCGCGTGGAGGCCACGCAAATTCACGATCCGCAATGTCCGTTTCAACCCCATGCGCCCTCTCTCAAGCGCCCTTTTGCGCGCCCCCGCCCAACTCAACCGAGGCGACACGTATATAGCGCCGTCCGGCTTCCTGCGCCGCCAACGCCGCCTCCGGCAATTTCATGCGCGGACGCACCTCGGCGAGCTTAATCAGCATCGGCAAATTCACTCCGGCAATCACCTCCACCTTGACCTGGTTGATGATCGAGATCGAGAGGTTGGAGGGCGTGCCGCCGAACATGTCTGTCACGATCACCACCCCGTCGCCGCTATCGACGCCGGCCACCGCAGCGAGGATATCGCCGCGCCGCTCCTCCATGTCGTCGTGTGGGCCGATCGCCACGGCGGACATCTGCTTCTGGGGCCCAAGTACATGCTCAGCCGCGGCGACGAATTCGTGCGCCAAGCGGCCGTGGGACACCACGACTATGCCGATCATCCA
>CADEDG010000093.1 GCA_902826035.1 uncultured Alphaproteobacteria bacterium | reverse complement strand
CTTCTCCATTGACGGTGAGGCGCATTGTGCTTCCTATCGCGCCGAAATAGCCCCCTCTGGGCGCGTGGGCAACCGCGCCGCCCTACGAGTCATTAGTGAGCCCCTGCCGAGCCCATGACCCAGGCCAAGCCGATCTATGTGCTGAACGGGCCGAATCTTAATCTGCTCGGCTCGCGCGAGCCGGAAATCTATGGCCGCCTCACGCTGGCCGAGATCGAGCAGGCATGTGCCGCCCGCGCCGCCCAGTTCGGACGCCTGATCGTATTTCGGCAGAGCAACATAGAAGGTGAGTTGGTGGATTGGCTTCAGGAAGCGGGTGAGCGTGCTTGTGCTGTGGTGCTCAATGCCGGGGGCTACACGCACACATCCGTTGCGCTGCACGATGCAGTCAAGGCGATCGGCGTGCCGGTGATCGAAACCCACCTCTCCAACCCGGTCGCGCGAGAAGATTTTCGCCATGTTTCACTTATAGGCAAAGCCGCCAAAGGTGTGGTCGCCGGCTTCGGCGCAACGTCGTATCTTCTGGCCATAGAGGCCGCCCATTTGATCGCACGCGAAAGCGCAGGCGAAGGCCAAGGCGCGTGAGCAGGAAACCCGTAACGATGAGCGAAAAGAAACACCAGGCGATCGACCCCGCGCTCGTGCGCGAACTGGCCGCGATCCTGAGCGACACAGGTTTGAGCGAGATCGAGGTGGAGCACGGCGAGCTCCGCCTGCGCATCGCCCGTACGCTCATGGCCGCACCCGCTTTGCACACACAGGTCATGCATACGCCGGCAGTCGCGGCTGCTTCCGCCGCTCCAAGCGCGCCGTCGCAGGGCGCGACCGCCGCCGATCCAGCGAAACACCCTGGAATGGTGCCCTCGCCCATGGTCGGCACCGCCTACCTCTCGCCCGAACCCGGCAAGCCGGCCTTCGTCAAAGTCGGCGACACCGTAACAGAGGGCCAGACCATCATGGTGGTGGAGGCGATGAAAACGTTCAACCCGATCCCGGCGCCGCGCGCGGGCAAGGTGATCGCACTTCTCGTTGCTGATTCTCAGCCGGTAGAGTTCGGCGAGCCGCTGGCGATCATCGAGTAGACGATGTTTGAAAAAATCCTCATCGCCAACCGCGGAGAAATCGCTCTGCGTATCCATCGCGCGTGCAAGGAGATGGGCATCTCGACGGTCGCTGTGCATTCCACCGCCGACACTGACGCCATGCATGTGCGTCTCGCCGATGAAAGCGTGTGCATAGGGCCGCCGCCTGCGTCGAAATCCTATCTGCACATTCCGTCGTTGATCGCCGCCGCAGAGATCACCGGCGCGCAGGCGATCCATCCCGGTTACGGCTTTCTCTCCGAGAACGCCAGGTTCGCTGAGATCGTCACAGAACACGGCATGACCTTCATCGGCCCGACTGCCGCGCACATTCGCTTGATGGGCGACAAGATCGCCGCAAAGCAGGCCGCCATCGACACTGGCATGCCAGTGGTGCCTGGCTCGGACGGAGGCGTCGCCAGCGAGGACGACGCCAAGAAGATCGCCAAGAAAATCGGCTATCCGGTGTTGATCAAGGCCGCAGCCGGCGGCGGTGGTCGTGGCATGCGTCTGGCGCGTACGGCCGATGAGTTGAGCGAGGCGTTCGCCGCCGCGCGCGCCGAAGCCAAGGCCGCCTTTGGCGACGACGCGGTCTACATCGAGAAATACCTCACCCACCCACGCCACATCGAAATCCAGATCGTCGCCGACAGTCACGGCAACGTCATTCATTTGGGCGAGCGCGATTGTTCACTGCAACGCCGGCACCAGAAGGTGTTAGAGGAGGCGCCCTCGCCCGCGCTTAACGCTGAAGATCGCGCAAAAATTGGCAAGGTCACCGCCGAGGCGATCTCCAAGCTCGGATACCTTGGCGTCGGCACGATCGAGTATCTCTACGAGGACGGCGAATTCTATTTCATCGAAATGAACACGCGTCTGCAGGTCGAACACCCGGTCACCGAGATGATCACCGGCATCGATCTCGTGCGCGAGCAAATCCGCATCGCCGACGGCGCGCCGCTTTCGGTGAAGCAGAAGGACGTGAAATTCCACGGCCACGCCATCGAGTGCCGCGTCAATGCGGAAAACCCGGCGACGTTCCGGCCATCGCCCGGCAAGATCGATGGCTTTCACTCTCCGGGCGGCCTCGGCGTTCGACTGGATAGCGCTATATATGCCGGTTATGCGATCCCGCCCAATTATGACTCGCTGATCGGCAAACTCATCGTCCACGGGCGCGATCGCGCCGAGTGCCTGATGCGCCTGCGCCGGGCGCTCAACGAAATGGTGATCACCGGGGTCGAGACCACGCTGCCGCTGTTCCGCGATTTGATGAATGAGCCTGACATCATCAATGGCGATTACTCGATTCATTGGCTAGAGAAGATGCTGCAGGCAAAAGCAGACGCAGGGGTATAAACATGCGCAGAGTTTTGATCGCGATCCTGGCGTTCGTCGCGGCCTGTTCGCAGCCTCCTGCAAGTACAGAATCTCCAAATCCGCCCGCAGCATCGGACAATTCTGCCGCAATAATCTCAGTCTTGACCCCGCTGGTCGCGGCCGAGATTGGCGCGCCAGTACGTCTTGAGGTTAGGCGACTCAATGTGCAGGACGAGTGGGCCTGGATAGCAGTGAACACGCTTCAGCCGGATGGTTCAGCGATCGCGTGGTCGGCCACCGCGCTCGCCAGCCGCTATGAGAACGGCGCGATGGACGAAGGCGGCGGCGCCTATGCATTGCTCAAACAGGAGAACGGCGCATGGCGCCTCGTCACGCATGTGGTTGCCCCGACCGACATGGCTTGGGCCTCATGGCCACGTGAATACGGCGCGCCGGCTACGATCATGGAAATTGCGGACTGAGAACGACGTTCGAAGCGTTTGGGTCGCGCTCCTACGCATTTTTCTCCAAATCACGCAGCGCATCTTTGCCGACCCAGCGCGACGGTGCGTCCGCCGACGCAGCCAACCGCCGCGCAAGGACCAGCGCCGCGACCTTTAGCTTTGCGCTCTTGCGCTTGCCGATAGCGCGCAGCCCCCAGCTGACGCCCTTCTTCACGAAATTCCTGCCGTCAGAGGCGCCAGCCTCGATCTGCGCCAAACACTTCAGAAACGGCCCGTCACCCAATTCCTTGCGATGCAGAGCCACGCTTGCGATCAAGGCGAACGCGGCGCGCTTGACGAATTCGTCTTTCGCCTTGGCCCATTTCTCGATCTGCTTGAACGCATGCGGGCTCTGATCGAAGAACCCAAAGCATGCCGTATCGACGATGCCCCAATTGTCGAAGTCCTTGGCCCAACGATCCATCAACGCGGGCTTCACCAGAGCGGGATCGCCGATCATCGTCGCC
Source organism: uncultured Alphaproteobacteria bacterium (assembly GCA_902826035.1). Lineage (GTDB taxonomy): Bacteria > Pseudomonadota > Alphaproteobacteria > Caulobacterales > Aquidulcibacteraceae > Vitreimonas. The sequence continues at coordinate 7,652 of CADEDG010000093.1, read as the reverse complement.
AACATGCGCGCATCGTGTACGCCCGTGCGCCAAAGCCCGTCGGCAAGATCATGATCGCGACCGATGCTCTTTGCCATCTGGCGCAAGACGACGATGGGAACCCCGAATGCCTTCGCCTTGGTGACGATGCCGTAGCGGGCGCTCATGTCCACGAAATATTGCTTGGAGCCGTCGCGCTCAAGGTCGCGCAGGATCGCCGCGACGCTGGGCTTGGGGCCCACAGGCTTGGCTTTCGCCGCCGCTTTCTTCGCTTTGATCGCCATCGGGTTGCGCACGCGCCCGCTGGGCCCTCTCCGCCTAGCCGAACCGCACCGCCGCGCGGGCGCGTGCCTTTTCGGCTTCGACCTCGCGGTCGCGCGGCGGCGCCTGGGTTTCCAGGCAATCGATCAAGCGGCGCGACGAGGAATACACTTCGTCGATCGCGCGGTTGAACGCGGCCTCATTGACCTTCGACGGCGCGTTGAAGCCCGAGAGCTTGCGCACGAATTGCAGCGACGCCGCGCGCACTTCCTCGTCGGTCGCGGGCGGGTCGAAGTTGAACAGCGTCTTGATGTTGCGGCACATCGCACGCTCCTATGTTTTGAATCCGATCTTCTTATGCGCGCCATCGCAGAACGGCTTGTTGGCCGATTGCCCGCAACGGCACAGGAACGCTTTCTCCACCCGCGCCACCGCCCGCCCAGTTCCCGAGACGATTTCGAGATTGCCCTTGAGCATGAGCGGCCCATCCGCCTGCGGCGCGATCTCCACCGGCCCGTCGCGCACGGCAAGCATGTCGGTCTTGTCACCGGTCGGCGGTTCGCCGCTGGCGTTGAACCCTACCTCGTGGTGGGCGCCATCGCAGAACGGTTTGTTCTTCGAGGCACCGCAGCGGCAGAGCGTGGCTCGGTAGCCAATCGGGGCGCCGTCGAGCTTGAGATCGCCGCGCACTGCATACGGCCCCGCCTCGCGGATCGAGATCAGATTGACTGGCGGGGCGCGCTCTTCCGCGCCGCCATCCTTGCGCCGATACTGGATCGCCCCGGAGGGGCATTCGCGGGCGATCGCGGCCAATTCCTCGGTCTCCATGACGTCAGGATGGATCCAGGGGCCCTCGACATTGGCCAAGAACACGCGGGGCGCACCGGTCACGCAAAACCGGGCATGGATGCAGCGCTTGGCGTTGAACTCAACGCGGATGTGGTCGCCTTCGACTGTCTCAACACCATCTTCGGCGGGCGGGGATGCGTCACTCATGCCTGAGATTACTTCAAAGCGGCGGCGTAGAACAGGGTTGTTTTCGCACGTCTCCGGAACTGGCATGATGGGGCCATGAAGTCCTTCAGCAGCGAGGAGCTCATTGCCTGTTATCGGCGGGGCGTCTTTCCCATGGCGGAGAGCCGCGACGAGGACGGCTTCTTCATCGTCGATCCGGAATTTCGTTGCGTTCTGCCGCTGGAGCGGTTCCACGTGCCGCGCCGCCTCGCGCGCACGCTGCGGCAGGATCGCTTTGGTTTCACGGTCGACCGCGACTTCGCCGCGGTGATCGATGCCTGCGCCGCCCCGGGCGAAGATCGCGAAGACACATGGATCAATCCCGATATCCGCGCCTTGTACCTCGACCTCCACCGCCGCGGCTTGGCCCATAGCGTGGAGACGCGGCTTGGCGATGAATTGGTTGGCGGGCTCTATGGCGTCGCGCTCGGCGGCGCATTCTTTGGCGAAAGCATGTTCTCGCGCGAGCGCGACGCAAGCAAGGCAGCACTTGTGCATCTGGTTGCACGCTTACGCTTCGGGGGTTTCACCCTGCTCGACGCGCAATTCACGACGCCGCACCTGGAGCAATTCGGCGCGGAGACGTTGTCTCGCCGCATCTTCCACGCCCTGCTCGGCGCGGCGCTGGAGAAGCGGGGGGAGTTTGGGGCGATGAAGGAGCATGCCTCCGGATTTGAGGTTCTCAACCTTCTCAAGCCGCCTTGATGAATCAACAACCCCAGTTCCGTCATCCCGGACGCGCGGAGCGCGATCCGGGACCCAGGGGCACCAACCGCGCTCTATGACCCCCTGGGTTCCGGGCATCGCTTCGCGATCCCGGAATGACGGAGTTATTTGTACATAACCACGTTCGACCTGCAAATCACCGCGCTATCCTCTCCATCCCCCCCATATACGAAACCAAAGCCTTCGGCACTTGTATCGAGCCATCCGCGTTCTGGTAGTTCTCCATGATCGCCACGAGCGTGCGCCCCACGGCGAGCCCAGAGCCGTTCAACGTGTGAACAAACTCGGTCTTGCCTTCCTTGTTGCGGAAGCGCGTGTTCATGCGGCGCGCCTGGAAGTCCCCGCAATTGGAGCACGAACTGATTTCGCGATACGTCCCTTGCGATGGCAGCCAAACTTCGAGATCGTACGTTTTGCGCGCACCAAAGCCCATGTCGCCCGCGCAAAGCGCCATGACGCGGTACGGCAATTCCAGGCGCTTCAGTATTTCCTCTGCGCACGCGGTCATGCGCTCGTGCTCGTCGTGGGATTGCTCGGGCGCGACGATGGAAACCAGCTCCACCTTGCGGAACTGGTGCTGGCGGATCATGCCGCGCGTGTCCTTGCCCGCCGCGCCCGCTTCGGCCCGGAAGCACGGCGTATCGGCGGTGAAGCGTAGCGGCAGCAAAGCCGCGTCGAGTATTTCCTCGCGCACCAGATTGGTCAAAGCCACCTCCGCCGTAGGGATGAGCCAGAAGTCCTCTCGCGTTGGCGCCGCGGCGATCATCTCCTTCAGCAATTCCGTCGGCTTCACTGCGCCAGCGCGGCGTTCATATTCTTCGTCGAAGCGATCAAGCGCGCTAAACAGCAATTCCTCGCGACTGACGGTGCGCGCGGCGGTAAATTGGTCGTCGACGAATTTCGGCAATTGTCCCGTGCCGAACATGACATGATCGCGCACCAGAAGCGGCGGGCTCACTTCCGTGTAGCCGTTGGTTCCCGTGTGCAAATCCAGCATGAACGCCGCCAGCGCCCGCTCCATGCGCGCAAGCGCGCCTTTGAGCGCGACGAAACGCGCGCCGGACATGCGCGCAGCCGCTTCGAAATCCATCATCCCAAGGGCTTCGCCGAGCGTCACATGGTCGGCGACGAGATCGAGCGCAGGCGGGCCGTTGCCGGACTGGATGTACCAGCGCCGCACTTCGATATTGCCGTGCTCGTCGGCGCCGTCAGGCACGTCCGGCGCCGGGAGGTTCGGCAGCGACGCCAGCAGATCGTCGCGCTTCTTGCTCCATTGCGCCTCCTCGGCTCCCACGCGCTCGATGGTCTCCTTCGCTTCAGCCACTTGCGCCATCAGTTCGGCGGCGCGCGCCTCGTCCTTCGCGGCCTTGGCCTTGCCGATTTCCTTCGACGCAGTGTTGCGCGCGGCCTCGGCTTCCTGCTTGGCAGTCTGCGCGGCGCGGAGCTTCGCGTCGGCTTCGAGGATCGCGGGCGTCTGCGCGCTCAAGTCTCGCCGTGCCCAGATCGCATCGTAGAGGGCGGGATTCTCACGGATGGCTTTGATGTCGTGCATGGCGAACGAGTAGTGAAATCTCGGGGCCCCGGCAACCGCTGCGCGATCAGACGCCCAGCTTCGCCTTCAATATGTCGTTCACAACCGCCGGATTGGCCTTGCCGCCTGTCGCCTTCATGGTCTGGCCCACCCACCAGCCGAACGCCTTCGGGTTCGACTTAACATCCGCCACCTTATCGGCGTTCGCGGCCACGAGCGCATCGATCGCCTTCTCGATCGCGCCGGTGTCGGTGACCTGGCGCAAGCCTTCTCGTTCGACGATTGCGGCGGGCGCTTCGCCTGTCTCCATCATCTTGGCGAACACGTCCTTGGCGATCTTGCCATTGATGGTGCCGTCCTTGACCAGATCGAGCAGCGCGCCGAGCGCTCCTGCCTTTACCGGCGAGGCGGAGAGTTCCAGGCCATTCTTGTTCAGCGCGCCGAACAGCTCCTGCGTCACCCAATTCGCCGCCTGCTTGGCGTCGCGGCCTTTGGCGACCGTCTCGAAATACGCAGCCGCTTCGCTATCGCCGGAGAGCACGCGCGCATCGTACCCCGAAAGCCCGTAGCTCTCGATGAAGCGCTTCTTCTTGGCGTCCGGCAGTTCCGGCAGCGAAGCCTTGATCTCGGCGATCCAGGCTTCGTCCAACTTTAGCGGCAGCAAGTCAGGATCGGGGAAATAGCGGTAATCGTGCGCGTCCTCCTTGGAGCGCATGGTGCGGGTCTCGCCCTTGTCGGGATCGAACAGGCGCGTCTCCTGATCGATTGAACCGCCGCCTTCGAGAATCTCGATCTGGCGGCGCGACTCGTATTCAATCGCTTGCATCATGAAACGTGTGGAGTTCACGTTCTTGATCTCGCAGCGCGTGCCCCATTCGCGCGTACCGGCGCGGCGCACCGAGACGTTCACGTCCGCGCGCATGGAGCCTTCCTCCATGTTGCCATCGCAGGTTCCGAGCGCGCGCACGATGGCGCGCAGCTTGTTGAAGTAAGCCGCCGCCTCCTTGGCCGAACGCATATCGGGGCGCGAGACGATCTCCATCAGCGCCACGCCCGCTCGATTCAAATCAACGAACGTCTCTGACGGAGAGAGATCGTGGATCGACTTGCCGGCGTCCTGCTCCAGATGCAGCCGCTCGATGCGGATTACGATCGCGTCTTCACCCTCAGGCTCAATCTCGATCTCGCCTTCGCCGACGATCGGCGACTTGTACTGGCTGATCTGATAACCCTGCGGCAGATCTGGATAAAAATAATTCTTGCGGTCGAACCGGCTGACGCGGTGAATCTCGGCGTTGAGCCCAAGCCCGGTGCGCACCGCCTGCTCGACGCAATATTTGTTGATCACCGGCAGCATGCCCGGCATCGCCGCGTCCACCAGCGAAACGTGCGCGTTCGGCGCTCCCCCATAGGCAGCACTTGCGCCAGAGAAGAGCTTGGCTTGCGAGGTGACCTGGGCGTGGACCTCGAGGCCCACGATGATCTCCCATTTGGACTTCTCGCCAGCGACCAATTGGTCGGGACGGGCGGAACGGACGTCGAGTTCGGTCATGGGGAGGATTTAGTCGTCTGCCGCGCCCAGCGCAAAGACCTGTCGCCCCGGGCCTTGACTTCCTTCTGCTCCGACCTACCTTTCCAATACAAGGTAGCTTATGCCACAGGCTGATGAGCAATTTTCCGCGGTCCGCAAGGGCCTTCTCGAGTTCGCGCTACTGACCCTGATCGCGGCCGAGCGGGTCTATGTGGCCGACATCATGGCCAGGCTTTCCGCGACGCCCTTCGCCACCCAGGAGGGCACGCTCTACCCCCTGCTCTCGCGGCTGCGGCGCGAGGAACTGCTCGACTACGAATGGGTGGAGTCCGAGGCCGGGCCGCCGCGAAAATATTATTCGCTTACCGAGCGCGGCGAAGCGCGCCTGACTGATCTGGGCGCCTATTGGCGCTTGCTCACCGACACACTCTCTCAACTGGGGCGTTGAACCATGGAACGCGTCGTCACTATCAATTTGAACGGCAATTCATATCAGCTGGAGGAGCCGGCCTATGACGCGCTGCGCGCGTACCTCGCCCGCGCCGAGGCGGCGTTGGCGGACAACCCCGACAAAGCCGAGATCGTGCGCGATCTCGAACAAGCCATCGCAGACAAGTGCGCGGGTCAGCTTGGGCCCAACAAAACCGTGGTGAACGCCGTCGAGATGATGCGGGTGTTGGAGGAAATGGGCCCCGTCGCAGGCGAGGCCAATAGCGAGGCGCCGCGCGAAGAAGGCGCACCAGGCTATGAAGCGCCGCGCAAACGGCTCTATCGCATCAAGGAAGGCGCACAGATTTCCGGCGTTTGTTCCGGCATTGGCGCTTACTTCGATATCGACGCAAACATCATTCGGCTGCTCTTCATAGTCGCCGCGCTGTTCTCGGGTGGCGCGGCGATTATCGTCTACATCGCGCTTATGTTTCTGCTGCCCTCCGCGCACACCAGCGAGGAATGGGCGGCGGCGCACGGCATGCCGTTCAACGCCCAGGAAGTGATCGACCGCGCCAAGCGGGAATATCGCCGCTTCGCCGACACCACCGCCAAAGATTGGCGCTCTTCTATGCGCGCTCAGCGTCGCGCCTGGCGCGACGACGTGCGTGCGCAGCGTCATGCATGGCGTGCCCCGCCGGTGGCTACGCCAGCACCGGTGGGCTATTTAACCCGCGTGTTCGCCGGCTTGCTGGCGCTAGTGCTCAGTCTGATCGGCGCCGCCCTGCTGATTGGGTTTCTGATAGCGTTGTTCTCGCTCCTGAACACCGGCACGGTATGGCATTGGGCACTGCCCGACGGCGCGCCGCTGTGGCTTGCGATCGTAGTGCTGTGCATCGTGTACGCGGCGATCTCATCTCCGCTCGCACATCTGCGCCGCTCCTCCTACGCAACGGCCAGCGGCTACCGCTATTACGCAGGCGGCGCCGACGGGCTCATCACGCTGTTGGCGATGCTCGCCGGAGGCGCGCTCGCCTATCAGGTCCTGCCCGACTTTCGCGACTGGGTGCAGGATGCGCTCCAGTACCTACGCGCGCACACGTCCTAAGTTTTACGGCTCCATAGCCTGGGGCGTGGGATGGAGTTTTCTCCGCCCACGCCCATTTTTTAGCTCCATGGCCCCGGCTTCACCGGCGCGGCCGCAGCGACGCGCCCGCCGGCGTAGCGCGTCAACGCCGCTATGCGCTTCTCGATTGGGGGGTGGGTGGCGAATATGCTTGCGAAATCCGAGTGCGGGTTCTCGATGAACATCTCGCGCACTTCCGACGGCGCGTTGACCACCGCGTTACCGGAGATTTTTTGCAATGCCGAGATCATGGCGTCGGGGTTTTTCGTGAGTTCTACCGCGCCAGCGTCCGCCAGAAATTCGCGCCGTCGCGACAACGAAAACCGGATCACGATGGCCAATGCATAGGCTATCGCGATCATCACCAGCGCCGCGACAATCGCCACGATTGCGCCGCCGCCATTGTCGCGGCTGGAACGGCGCGAACTCGTGCCGCCTCCCGAATGCCACAGGCCCCGAAACGCCATCTCGCCGACGAAGGAAAAAATGCCGACGAAAATCACTGCGATCACCAACAAGCGCACATCGCGATTGCGGATGTGCGTCAGCTCGTGCGCGAGCACCGCTTCCAGTTCCTCATCGCTCAGCGCCTCCATCAAACCGCGCGTCACGGTGATGGAATATTGCCCCTCGTGCACGCCAGTGGCGAACGCGTTCATCCCCGGCGTCTCCATCACCCGCAGCGCCGGCATTTTCATGCCGCGCGAGATGGTGAGGTTCTCCAGTAAATTGTACAGACGCGGCTCTAGCGCGCGCTCGACCTTGCGTGCGCCAGTCGCGGCATCAATCATACTTTGATAGAAAGCGTAAGCGACCCCGAACCAGAGGATGGCGCCCGCGATTGCAAACGGCCAAGCCTGCGCGAGCACATCCGCCGCCCACAGGAACGGCCCCGCAATTTCGTCCTCGCCAATGCTCGCGCCCGAGAGCCCCGCGAACAGCAGGAACAACCCATAGCTCAGCAGCAGCAACAGCACAGGAAAGCCCGCCATCAGCAGCGCGGACTTGCTGTTGTTGTTCCAGATGTGGGTCTGCAGGCCGTAGGCGGCCATGCG
>CADEDG010000092.1 GCA_902826035.1 uncultured Alphaproteobacteria bacterium | reverse complement strand
CGCGCGCATTGAAACGCAGCACGGCGCGTTCCGGCACCACGTTGGACGGGCCGCCGCCATCGACCGCACCGACATTAAAAGTCACGCCCTCTTGTTTGCCATTCAGCGCATCGAGGGCAAGCGCCGCTTCAGCGGCCGCCAGTACTGCGCTGCGCCCATCGGCGAACGCGCGGCCGACGTGGGCTGCGCGGCCCTGGAGCGCTAGGCTGAAATTTCCAGAGCCCTTGCGCGCATCCACCAGCGCGCCGCTGGCCATGGCCGGCTCATAGGTCATGCCAAGATGCGCGCGCGCACCCAACTCAGCCAACAGCGCCGCGCTCGCCGGCGAACCGATCTCTTCGTCCGGGCTCAACAGCACATCGTAGCCTACGCGCTTTTCTCCCGGCAGCATCTCAAAGGCGCGCAGCGCCGCGAGCATGACGCAGAGCCCGCCCTTCATGTCGGCGACGCCTGGGCCGCGTAACAGATCGCCCTCGCGCCGAGGGGCCTGAAACGGATGCAACGCTGGGAACACCGTGTCGTAATGGCCGGTCAGCGCCACTTGGACCGGGGCCTCTGGCCGCACGCGGATGCGCAATGAGGCGCCGTGTTCTACCGGAGAGACTTCCCCGTCGGCGCGCACGCGCTGCGATGGCGCCAACTCGATGGCTTCAACCGCGCCGGGCAGCGCTGAGTAGGCATCCGCTAAGATCGAACGCATTCGGGCGAGACCGGAGAGTTCGTAAGAACCGCTATTCACCGCCGCCCAAGCCAGGGTGGTCTCGATCAAGCTCGCTCCCTCGCCGTCAAGGCGCTCAAGCACGGGGTCAAGGCCGGCGCGCCAGGCGGCGGGCGTTGCGCTTCCAGTCGAAATGGGCGGCATGGCGTGGGGTTAGCTGACCGACGCGCTGAGGTCCACCCCGCGCGCCAAACGCGCGGCCCGCAACCGGCGCAATCCGGGCGGCGCCACCTCCCAAACGCAAAATGGGCCCGGCTTTTGGCCGGGCCCATCGCATTTAGACTAACGCCGTACGATCAACGGAAAGTGATCGTCACGTTCGAACGCCGATTTAGCGGCTCGCGCACGCCATCGCGGGTCGCCCGGGCGAGGTTGGCCTCGCCGCGCGCTTCCGTGCGGACCGCGCCAGCAGCGATGCCGCGCGAAACCAGTGCATCACGCACGACCGACGCACGACGCTCGGAAAGAGCGTTGTTGTAGGTCGGCGAGCCGGAGGTGTCGGTGTTGCCGACAACCACGACGCCGGAGATGTTGCACTGACGCGCACGCGCCACTGCGGAGTCGATCGTCGCCAAGGCGTCCGCGTTGAGGTTCGAGCGATCCCACTCGAAATACACCACGAAATCCGACGTCGGGCACGCAGCAGCCGGTGGCGGCGCGGGCGGAGGCGGCGGAGGCGGCGGCGCCGGCGGGGGGGGCGGAGGCGGCGGAGGCGCAGCGGCTGCGAATTGATAACGCAGGCCGACTGTGACCGCTTGATGCTCGTAATCAACATCCAACTCGGCTGGGGGGCCACCATGCGTGCCGAAGGTGCCACCCGGAGCGACGAAGTAACGGTAGCCAATGTCAACATCGAAGTTTTCGCCCATGGAAACCGCCACGCCGACGAGCCCTTGGTAAGCGAGAGTAGTATCTTGGTCGTCGATGCCGAAGCCGAGGCTATCGGTGTAATTTCCATTCAAACGTGCTGCGCCAACACCGACGCCAATGTACGGCTCGACGTCACCGCCGCGCAGGAAGTCATAGAACAAATTGGCCATTGCGGACCAAGCATGGATGTCGCCGTCAACCACATCCGCAGGACCACCGAGTTCAAGTTGATTGAACCGATGACCTATTTCACCCTCGAGCCGGAAGCCGTTATCGAAGGCGTAGCCCAAGCCTGCATGTTGGGACCAATCAGTTTCCAATTGGACCGACGGCCCTCCGTCCGCTTCAGCCTCGCCCCCGAGCGAGCGACCGAGATCGACCCGGCCGTACCAGCCCTCGGTCGCGCTGGCGACGCCAGCGGTACCCGTCAACAAGGCCGCCAGGGCCATGGTTTTGGTGATGCGCGAATTCATGTTCACCCCTCTCAAGTGATTTCCCCTACGCCCCAACGAACCAGAACAACCCGTTGGAGCGCGAACAACCAATCTGCCGTTATTCCACACCACCGCCCAACCAGCTAATTCCCTGGTTGACCTAATGATCGGAGCGCCGACTCCCTGGCCAATAATTTCTAATTCTGGCGCCCGCTATTAACAATGTCCACCTGAAGGCGCGGCGAATTCCGAATTTTTCCAGCGAACGTGGGTTTTTTGCCGCCATTACCAAATGTTTAGGGGCCGCGCCCTTGTCCCGCGCGGCCCCCACATCCCCCGTTAGCCCCTCAACGCGAAGCGGGCGCCACTAGGCCCAACAACGTGCCCCGCAACCTCAAATCCGATCGGCACATTAGGCGTAAAACGCTCTGGGAACAGCGATGACGAGCAGCGTTCGGTCGCATTTTCGCCCGATTGTTGCCAAGTCGTCACAGAAGCGAAACGACGCCTCAAAAACCCGGCAATTTCGGCGGAAAACCAGCCGGCAGGTCGCTGGCGACCTTTAGCGGGAACCGCGCCGGCCGCTTCTCCAGAAACGACCTGACGCCTTCAGTGGCGTCCGCGGAGGCGCCCCGCTCGACCATCAACCGGCTTTCCAGCCGGTGCGCCTCCATCGGATGGCTAGCGCCAAGCATTTCGAGGACCATATGCCGCGCCAGCGCCACCGACACAGGCGAGGTGTTGTCGGCGATCTCCCGCGCCAGGGCGTAAGCAGCCGGCAGCAGCGCCTCCGGCTCGTGCAGTGAACGGACAAACCCGCGCTCCTTGGCTTCGTCGGCGGAGAACACGCGACCGCTCATGAACCATTCGAGTGCGGTGGAAACACCTACCAGGCGAGGCAAGAAATAAGACGAAAGCGTCTCCGGCACGATGCCACGGCGCGTGAAAACAAAACCAAATTTCGCCGCTGTTGACGCAAGTCGCATGTCCATCGCGCAAAGCATGGTGGCGCCGACACCCACCGCGGCGCCGTTCACAGCCGCGACTACCGGCTTCAGCGATTCGTATATCCGCAGCGCGACGATTCCCCCGCCATCGCGGTGACCACCGACGGCATCTCCGGCGCCGCTAGCCGCGGCGCGCTTGTCGTAATTGAAGGTATCGCCGCCAGCACCTAGATCAGCGCCGGCGCAAAAGGCCCGCCCGGCGCCTGTCACCACCACGGCGCGCACAGCGTCGTCAGCATCTGTGGCGTCGAAGGCCACAAGCAGGTCGCGGATCATGTGGCCGTTGAACGCATTCATGCGCTCGGGGCGGTTGAGCGTGAGAGTGGCGATCCCGTCGGCGACAGCGAGTTGAAGGGTGGTGAAATCGGGCATCTATTCGCTCACGGATTGTCTCATGGGCAGCCGACGTCCTCGCCGTTGCGGTGCGGGCTTCGCCATGCTCAAGTTGACGAAGCGCCACGCTGAGCCTGTCGAAGCACGATGTCCAGCGTCAGGTTATAGCCGCAGCAACTCCACTTCCGCCGCCTGATACGGATCGAGGCGGTACATGGTCTGGCGGTGGATGGCCACAAGCGCACCTTCGCCCCAATCCTCGATCAGATCTGCATCGTCGCGCTCGCGCGCCGCCCATTGCGAACCGTCCTCGCAGAGCAGCACCTTGCCCCGCGCCAATACGGAATCAATTGTCGAAACCGCGCCCGATTGCGCGCCTGCGCCTAAGCCGACTCGGAAAACCGAGAGAATCGCGTCACGCTGCGCTTGTGATAATCGGCTCCATTCGAGTCGATCAAAGATTTCTGGCCCAATAAACGCGGCCAGAGCGTCGTTGTGCGTCATCCCGGTCCCCACCGAATCGAGTCTCCAAGAACGACTGATTTGGTTTCCGAGACGTTACCGCCGCTTACAATTGAAGCCGCCAGATGAAATCGCGGTCGGCTGTATCGCCGACCATGAACTTATGTTCGCCCATGTGCGCAAAGCCGTAGCGGCGATAGAACGCCTGCGCGCGGGTATTGTTTTCCCAGACGCTGAGCCAAAGCGCATTCGCGCCCTCGCCCCGCGCCCATTCGAGCATAAGCTGCATCAGCGCCTGCGCCACGCCCGCGCCCTTGGCCTGCGTCGCTACGTAGAGGCGATAAAGCTCGCGGCCGCGCGTCGCGTGCTCCACTTTCATGTCCACCGGCCCCGCTTGCGCGTAACCGATCAGGTCTTCGCCTTGCAGGGTCAGCCAGGTGGCGACCTCTGTATCCTCAATTTCCGCGCGCTGGATTGCCTCGCCATAGGATTTGGCGAGGTAGGCTGCGAGGTCTTCCGGCGGATAGAGATGCGCGAAGGTTTGGCAAAACGTGTCGGCGGCGAACCGGGCAAGCGCGGCGGCGTCGGAGGGTTTGGCGCGCCGGTGCAAGAACTTTTTCCCCGCAGCGGTGATAGGAGATTTCCCCATCGTGTCGATGTTCACGCCAGCGCCGCCTTCAGCGCCGCGCGTATCGCTACAAGCGCGTCCGCTGCTTTCGCACCATTAGGTCCGCCGCCTTGGGCCATGTCGGCGCGCCCGCCCCCGCCCTGGCCGCCGACAGCGGCGACGCCGGCCTTCAGCAGATCGACCGCGCTCACTTTGCTTTTCAAATCTTCTGTGACGCCGATTGCGAGCGAGGCTTTGCCGTCGTCCACGCCGACATAAGCAACCACGCCCGAGCCGATCTGCTTTTTGCCTTCGTCGATCAGCCCGCGCAATTCCTTGGCCGGCACGCCTTCGAGCACGCGCGCAAGCAACGCCACGCCTGCCACGCGTTCGGGGCCAACCTGAGCGCCACTGCCGCCGCCGAGCGCGAGTTGTTTCTTGGCTTCCGCCAAGTCGCGCTCGAGCCGCTTGCGCTCCTCCTGCAAACTCGCAACACGATCGGGCAATTCCGCGAGCGGCGTCTTCAGGTTTGCGGCAGTAATTTTAGCAAGCGCGGCTTGGCCTTTCAAATGCGCGAGCGCGGCAGCGCCCGTCACCGCCTCGATACGGCGAATGCCGGCGGCGACGCCCGCTTCAGCAGTGATCGCGAATACCGCGATGTCGCCAGTGCGTGCGACATGGGTGCCTCCGCACAATTCCACCGAATAGGGCTTCTCGCCGCCGGCAAGCGCTTCGCCAAGGCGCAACACGCGAACGCTTTCGCCATACTTCTCGCCAAACAAGGCGAGCGCACCTTCCTCGATCGCTTTCGACGGCGTCATTTCCTTGATCACGCCTTCGGAATTCTGACGAATAACAGCGTTCACTTCGTCCTCCACGCGGGAGATTTCATCGCCGCTCAGCCCCGCGCCATGGCTGAAGTCGAAGCGGAAATAATCGGTCTCCACCAGAGACCCCTTCTGCGTCACGTGCGGACCGAGCACATTGCGCAAGGCTGCGTGCAGCAAATGCGTGGCTGAATGGTTGGCGCGAATTTGCGCACGACGCGTGCGGTCGATCATCAAAACCGCTTTGTCGCCCGGCGCGATTTTGCCGCCTTTGAAACGACCGAAATGCACATGCAACCCGGCGCGTCTTTGGGTGTCGTCGACGATAAACTCGCCGCCATTGTCGAATTGGATAACGCCGCGGTCGCCTGCCTGACCGCCGCTTTCGCCATAGAACGGCGTCTTATCGAAGATCAGCGCCGCCTCCGCGGCAGTCGAAAGCGCCCTTGCGACAGCGCCCCTCTGCACGATCGCCAGCAGGGTCGCCGGCGAGTTCTCCTGCTTGTAACCCAGAAATTCGCCAGGGCCGCCCTGGTCGGCGAGCGAGAGCCAAACCTCGTCGCCCGCAGCCTCGCCGGAACCCGCCCAACTCTCGCGGCCCTTCTCGCGTTGACGCTCCATGGCCACGTCGAAGCCGGCCGTGTCCACTTCAAGCCCTCGTCCGCGCAGAATGTCCTGCGTGAGGTCGAGCGGAAACCCGAACGTGTCGTACAATTTGAACGCGGTTTCTCCCGCGAGCTTCTTGCCTTTTTGAAGAGTGCCAAGCTCCTCCTCAAGTAGCTTCAGTCCGTTACCGAGCGTGCGGCGAAACCGCTCCTCCTCTTCGTGCAATTGGGCTTCGATCACTGGCTGCGCGCGTTTGAGCTCGGGATAAGCTTCGCCCATTTCAGCGATCAAGGTCGGCGCGAGCCGATGCATGAGCGGCTCCTTCGCGCCCAGGATGTGGGCGTGGCGCATGGCGCGGCGCATGATCCGGCGCAACACGTAGCCACGGCCTTCGTTCGAGGGCGAGACCCCGTCCGCGATCAAGAAGCAAGACGAGCGCAAGTGATCGGCGATCACATTGTGGCTCGGCGCACGCTCGCCTTCGGCTTTGGTTTTGGTGAAATCTTCCGACGCCGCGATCAAAGTGCGAAAGAGATCGGTCTCGAACACCGAGCCGACGCCTTGCAGCACACAAGCCATACGCTCGAGCCCCATGCCGGTGTCGATCGACGGCTTCGGCAGTCGCTCGCGGCGCCCATCGGCGAATTGCTCGAACTGCATGAACACGAGATTCCAGAACTCGAGGAAACGGTCGCCATCCTGCTCGGGCGATCCAGGCGGGCCGCCCCAGATGTGCTCGCCGCGATCGATGAATATCTCCGAACACGGCCCGCACGGCCCGGTGTCGCCCATCGACCAGAAATTATCGCTGGTGGCGATGCGGATGATCTTGTCCTCGGAAAATCCCGCGATCTTTTTCCAGAGCGAAGCTGCCTCGTCATCGTCATGATAGACGGTGACCAAAAGCTTCTCTTTCGGCAGTCCATAATCCTTGCTCACCAGCGTCCAGGCAGCCTCGATGGCGGCTTCCTTGAAATAATCGCCGAACGAGAAATTTCCGAGCATCTCGAAGAAGGTCAGGTGGCGGGCGGTGTAGCCGACGTTGTCGAGATCGTTGTGCTTGCCCCCGGCGCGTACGCACTTCTGACTAGTGGCCGCGCGCGGGAAAGGCGGCTTGGCCGCGCCGGTGAAATAGTTCTTGAACGGCACCATGCCGGCATTCACGAACAGGAGCGTCGGATCGTCCTGAGGAACAAGAGGGGCGGACGCTGGCGTCGCGTGCTCACGCGAACCGAAGAAATCGAGAAATTGCCGGCGGATATCGGTGACGCTGCTCATGGGCTTCCAAGTCAAATCAGAGACTGGCTTGGTATAGGCGCCCCCGCCACGCGCGCCAAGCGGCGTGCGGACTCAGTTGCGCGCCAAGCGGCGCACGGGCTCAATCCGGCAGCTTCAACGCTCCATCCTCGGAGAGCGGCAGGAAGGGATTCCAGGCTACCTCCCAGAGATGGCCGTCGGGATCAGCGAAATAACCCGAATGCCCACCCCAGAACACATCCTGCGCCGGCTTGAGGACTTCGCCGCCGGCTTTATGCGCCTCTGCGAGGACGGCGGCGACTTCCTCTTTAGCACGAACGTTGTGTGCGATCGTCACGCCACGGAAACCTTCACCGGCCTCCACCACTGTCGCATCCTCGGCGAGCGCCGCTCTCGGATAAAGCGCCAAGCCCAAACTGCCGGCCTGGAAGAACGCAATGTCCCCTTGGCTCGCTGAGGAGGCGCGAAACCCCAAACGCTCGTAGAATGCGCGCGATCGCGCCAAATCTGCAACGCCCAAAGTAATGAAGCTGATGCGCGGCTCCACAAGAGGCCTCAGACTAAACAAGCGCACCCGCGGGAATTCTACCGCCCAGGGCTGCATCAATGGAGAGCTAATCCGCCGGCCGGCCCAGAGACGGGCCAGGGCATGGGGTCGGGTCGGCTGACGCCTCACGAACCGGCCGGCGAAAGCTCATGGCCAGAAGCTAACCCTCGGCGGCGTCCTTTTCCTCGTCCCCCTCGGGCGGGGAATACATGGCGTCCGCCACAAGACCCGACTTGGCGCGAATCGCGTCCTCGATAGCTATGGCGACGTCCTTATGCTCCTTAAGGAAACGGCGGGCGGCTTCTTTGCCTTGGCCGATCTTCTGGCCGCCATAGGCGTACCAGGCGCCGGACTTATCCACCACGCCGGCTTTCACCCCGAGCTCAATCAACTCGCCGCTCTTGGAAATGCCCTCACCGTAGATGATGTCGAACTGCACCTGCTTGAACGGCGGCGCCACCTTGTTCTTCACCACCTTCACACGAGTCTCGGAGCCCACGACCTCGTCGCGCTCCTTAATCTGGCCGGTGCGGCGGATATCGAGCCGCACGGAAGCGTAGAATTTCAGCGCATTGCCCCCAGTCGTCGTCTCCGGATTGCCATACATTACACCAATCTTCATGCGGATCTGATTGATGAAAATCACCAGCGTGTTCGACTTCGAAATCGAGGCGGTGAGTTTGCGCAGCGCCTGGCTCATCAACCGCGCCTGTAAACCAGGCAGACTATCGCCCATTTCACCCTCGATTTCCGCGCGTGGGGTCAGCGCCGCAACCGAGTCAATCACCAGCACGTCCACGGCGCCCGAGCGCACCAAGGTGTCGGTGATTTCCAGCGCTTGCTCGCCGGTGTCGGGCTGCGACACCAAAAGATCGTCGAGGTCAACGCCCAGTTTGCGCGCATAAATCGGATCGAGCGCATGTTCGGCATCGACGAACGCGCACACGCCGCCACTCTTTTGCGCCTCGGCGATGACGTGCAGCGCCAGGGTGGTCTTGCCCGAACTTTCAGGCCCGTAAATTTCAATGATCCGGCCCTTGGGCAGCCCGCCGATGCCCAGCGCGATGTCTAGGCTCAGCGATCCTGTCGAGATCGCCTCGATCTCCACCACGGGCTTTTCGCCCAGGCGCATCACCGAGCCCTTGCCGAAGGCGCGGTCAATCTGGGTCAGCGCCGCAGCCAACGCCTTCTGCTTGTCCGTTTCCATGTCTTTCTCAACAAGCTTAAGATTGGCCATCGTCTCCCGCTCCTTAGACCTTGAGTCCAGCGCCCCCGCCACCAACGGCGCCGCGAATTCTTTGTACCACGTTTGTTCCGGAACGCAAGGAGAACTTTTAAAGGGTGAGTCTCAGCTCCAAATGAGACACTAACTTTTGAAAGGGGCGGCCCACTCCAGAATTGATAGCCCCCATATTCACGATTACGCACCCGCGCGCTTTGCCCCGGAGGCGTTACTTCGAGCGCGGGCGGCGCGCGCAGGACCAGGCGCGAGCCTGCTGATGCGCCGCCGCGTCCGACTCAACGCATGTCGAAGCGCTCGGCCTCCGCGCGTACATTGGCATCCTCCTCGCGCATCGCCGCAAGCGCACGGCGGACGCGGGGATCGGCGAGCGCCGCATTGAGCCGCGCCACCGCCTCGGCGTTCTCCGAGGTGGCCCCGAAAAACTGATCGAGCGCTTCGAACGGCGATTTTTGCTCTGGATAGAAGCGCAGGCGCACCCGTGCATCCTCGGCGATGCCAGCAAGCGCGCGCGCGCGCGTCACCGCAACCTGGAAACCGCCGAGGTGATCGACGAGACGGCGCTCCAGGGCCTGCTGACCAGTCCAGACCCGACCACGCGCGAGCTCGCGTGCTTGTTCGCGCGTCATCTCGCGACCCTCGGCGACGATGCCGATGAAGCCTTGGTAGGCGCGGTCGATGAAGCCCGCGAAAGCAGCGCGCTCGGCCTGATTGAACGGCCGTTCGGAGGTAAACATCTCGACCATGGGCGAGCCGACAGTGATCGTCTCGGTGTTGGTCGATAGATAATGATCGAACGCCGGACCGATGATGAGCTTGCCGCCGATCACGCCGATCGAGCCGGTGATTGTGGTCGGCGAAGCCACGATCTCGTCAGCATAAGCCGCAACGTAATAACCCCCGGAGGCGGCCACGTCGCCCATCGAAACAACGATCTTCTTGCCGCGTTCCTGGGCGGTGCGCAGCGCCGCGAGGATTTGGTCAGAAGCAACAACAGAGCCTCCGGGGCTGGAAACCCGGAACACAATCGCCTTCACCTTGTCGTCGGCGGAGGCTTCGAGCAACGCAGCGGCGATATCGTCGCCGTTCATCGTTTGCTCGTCGTCAAACAGACCATCTTCTCCTTGGCCAGAGTAGATGGGTCCTTCGCCTTGGATCACCGCGATCACATCGCCGGATGAACGCTGCGGCGGCGAATAATCCTCGATATCGACCATCTCTGCGCGTTCGGCGCGCGCCAGGGCGGCGCGTTCTGCTTCCTCTGGGCGACCGATCTTGTCGATCAGCTTGAGTTCAACTGCGCGCTGTGTGGTGAAGGGCGTCGCTTCGATGGCTGAGCGCACGGCTTGCGGAGCAAGTTCGCGATCGGCCGCGATATTGGCGACCATCACGTCATAAATGCTAGTCATAAGCGAGGTTACTTCCTCGCGGTGGGCTGGAGTAAAGCTCCGTTGCGTCAGCGAGTGCGCGGCGGTCTTGTACTCCTCGCGCGCCTCGAATTGGGCTTGCATGTGATAACGCTGCAATGTGCCGGCAAAGAAGGTCATCTCCGCGGAGAGCCCCATGGGTTGAAACTCGCTGGCTTCCTGCAACCAAACTTCGTCGGAATCGGCTACTGTCATGTAGCCGGGCATGGACATGCGCACGCCATCGGTCTGCAGATGGGCGATGACGAATTTGCCGGACTGGCGGAAGGCTGCGATTGCAGCGCGCAATTCCTCGGCCTGGGCCGGCGCCATGCCGTCAGTGTTGGCGCGAATGTAGAGTCCCTTGACACGGTTGTCGGTGCGGGCGCCGTCTAGGCGACTCAGCGTCTCCATCAACGAGGGTTCCGAGCCCCAAGCAGCGAAGGGGCTTTCCGGGGTCTGATCGGTCATTTCCCCGCGAAGGTCGAGTTGAAGCACCATTTGGGACGGCTGGTCGGGGGCCTTCGGCGCCATCATCCCGATCAGCACCATCGGCGCGATGAAAAGGAAAAGCACGAGCCCAACAAGGACCCCCGCCACCGTAATGAGGAATTGCTTCACGGACGCGCTCCAACCCGGCCCCGGCGGCCGACTTATCGATAAATGATATGACGACGACAAAAACGCAAGTGACTTTTATCGAAAAATGATAAGCCTCGAGCTGGGCGACCGCCTGCGAACGATCCGAATCGTGGTTTCACCCGCGCTGACGAACCATCCTCCGCTCAGAGCAAGAATGTGACGCTCGCTTCATCTGCGGGGCCTTGCCGGCTTTAGGAGACGGCTGTCGATCTCAGGCTTTACCAATGGTCGGAGTAGCAAGATTCGAACTTACGACCCCCACGTCCCGAACGTGGTGCT
>CADEDG010000091.1 GCA_902826035.1 uncultured Alphaproteobacteria bacterium | reverse complement strand
TCAAGAAGTCCGAAGCCAAGGGCATGGTCGAAGGCTATATCGATGTGGTGAAGGCCTACGTGCTCAAGGGCGCGAAGGTGAAGATTGGCGACATCGGCATGGTCATGATCCGCGCCCGCAAGGCGCGCATGGGCCGCAACCCGCAAACCGGCGAGCCGGTGAAGATCAAAGCGTCCAAGAAGCTCGCCTTCCGCCAATCGGCGGTGATGAAGGCGCAAGTGATGGGCGGGCGCTAAGCGCGGGCTCGCGACTGTAACAACAACCGAGACGGCCGGCGTGCTACGAAGCGCCGGCCGTTTTCGCGCGCGTTGAAGGGGCCGACAGCTGCGCATTTTTGATTTAGCGTCACTCAATGTTGATTAGGATCGTCAAACGACCCGCAGGCGAGGCTCCGGAATGGGTTCGAGATGCGTGGATTGGTCTGCGCGTTGCTACGGATCAAGGTCGGCCCCGCGACTTGAGTGCGGTGGGCGTCTTGTCAGGGCCGAGCAGTTTGGTGTTGCAGCTCCTGACTAGGATCATGGGCAGAACCGTTCGAGTTTCGGGTTACGCCGTTAATGCGTCGGCTGCGGTAGAGGTGCTGTCTGCAAGCAGACCGGACGCTGCTGAGTGGTGGCGGACACATTGTCCTCGACTCTTGGATGGGCGCCGTACCTTCGCTTTTAACGCGGATGAGTGCGAGGAGGAGGGCTAACGCCCGCCCGCGGGCGTTCGAGCAAGCCGAGCTCGCCGACAGTCGAGTCGGCCTGCGCTCCAAGTTGTGCTCGGCGAGTCCGCCTTCACCCGAAGGGCACCCGCATCGCGCTCACCTGGCGTATCGCACAGCCAATTTCCAGGCGCAGGGCGCTCCTTTGCAACGGGTTACGAACAATTTCGTTGCGATCAACGGCATCCGTCGTGCGTCGTTGCCGATGACGACACGTATCGGCAAAGTTCCGCAACATCGCGAAAGTAGCGTCCCCTTCCGTTCAACCCCGGAGGTGCCCAATGAAAAAGACCGTGCTCGCAGCGGCACTTGCGTTCAGTCTCGGCTTAACGGCAGCCGAACCTGCCTTGGCCCAGCCGCAATACGCCGCCGCACCAACGGTCTCCAGCCCATACGCTCCGTATGCCTTCCTTATCGGGGAGTGGGAGAGCAGTGAACAAATGGGGAGCTTCGTCCAGCGGTTTCGTTGGGGTCCAAACAATTCCTACATCCAATTGACCACGTCGTTGATGGGCGCGCCGGGGGCGGCCGAGCACCTGCATTTTGAGGGCATCGCCGTCTACAACGCCGCTAACAACAATCTGGATTTTCTGGTGGTTGTAGAGCCCGGCTCATTCGGCCAAGAGCACGGAACGCTGCATGTCGATCCCGGTGGCCTCGTCATACGTGAGATCATGCTGGTGAGCGCAAACGGTCGGACCGAACGGTTCCGGCAGACCTTCCGGTCCACCGGCGTCGACACCGCTGTTACAAGCCTCATGCGCCAGGCGGCGGATGGTTCCTGGGCGCCAAACTTCCCTGGAAGTGATGTCGTCGATATGAGGCGAAGGCGCGCCTAACCAAACTCAACCCGCATCGCCCCCACCTGCCGGATCGCGCCCGGCGCAAGCTTCGGAAAATCGCCGACGAGTTCCGTGTTCGGCGCGAGGCGCGCGATCGTAGCCAGCGTTTCTTCCATTTCCGCGCGCGCCAGCGCTTCGCCGACGCAACGGTGCGCGCCGCCGCCGAACACGGGATGCCAGCGCGGATGATCGGTACGCCGGATATCGAAGCGGTCGGGATCGGAATACACCTCCGGATCGCGAAGCGCCGAGAGTAGCGACACTGCGATAGGCGTGCCCGCCGGCACGAGATAGCCGTCGATCTCAAGATCGCGAACGGCAACGCGTGGCACGCCGGAAACGATCGGATCGAAGCGAAGGCCTTCGTCCACCACGCCCTTCTTCAATCTATCCGGATCGGCGCAGAAGGCGCGCCATTGCTCGCGATGGCGCAATAGATGCGCCAAAATCATGCACAGCGAGCCGCGCGTGGTGTCGGAGCCGGCGAGGATTAGGCCCAGCACTTGGGTGCGGATCTCTGCTTCGCTCAGTTCGCCGTCCTCGGTGGTGGTGCGGAGATAGTCGGTAATGAAATCTTCGCGCGGCCTGGCGCGGCGTTCTTCGAACAAACTCTCTACATACGCGTTGAACTCGACCAGGCTTTTTTCGATCTGTGGTCGCCTCCCGGTATCGAGGAAGCCGAGCGATTCCGCAGTATCGGCAATCCATTGCATGAATACCGGCAGGTCGCTGCGCGGAATGCCCAAAATGTCGGCGATGATACGCGCGGGGATTTGCGCGGCGATCTCGCTGACGAAATCGATCGGGCCTTTGCCCAGCCGTTCGCTCACTAATTCTTCGGCAAGTGCTGCCGCTTTCGGACGCATGGCGTCCATCAGCTTGAACGCGAACGTGCGGGAAACCGGCGCACGGCGGCGGCGATGCACCTCGCCATTGGCGAACAGCATGCCGGTGGTGGTGAGGTCCCAGATCGGGCCTTCGGTGATGCCCTGCATCACTTTGGTCTCGGTCTCCATCTGCCGGGTGGCGTCGCTGGTGACCAGGTCGAGATGGCGATGGCGCAGAGCGAGCACGATGCCCAGCGGCGTCCGCGCCAGCGGCGCCTGCTCGCGAAACGATTTCAGGTATTCGTGCGGGTCGGCGCCTTCGGCGTCGAACGTGATGGCAGGCGCATCTGAGAGGGGGCGGGCTGGCATGGGCGATCTTTCTCTGCTTGGTTTCTACACCGCCAGCATCGCGCGTGCGCGTTGCAATACGTCAATGGTCTGCGCGACTTCCTCGGCCGTGAAGTGCGGCGTGAACGCGGCCTCGGCGGCGAGGAATTGGTCGGTCATCGCCTGAAAACGCGCGCGGCCTTTCTTGGTGATGCTCACCAGATGACTCTTCCGGTGTTTCGGGTTTTCGACGAACTCAACCAGACCTTGTTCGAAGAGGCGATTGACGATGCCCTGGCAGTGCTGGCGCGAGACCGGGCGGGCGCGCGCTATTTCAGGTACGGTCTGGTCGCCCTCAAGGATCAGCGTGCGCATGATCCCCCATTCGCCGCCAGCGTGAGCAAAGCCGGCGATCGCCTGGGTGGCGGCTTCAAGCCGGAAATAAAGCTCGATCACCGCTACCGAAAGGTCCAGCAGCGCCTCCGGCGTGACGCATCGCTGTTTTTTCATTTGACAACTCGTTTGTCATATATGACAGATCACTTGTCATTATGGGAGCGTCATATGCACACGTCAACAGCTGATCCCTGTCGGGAGCCGGACTGCCCGTTCGGTGACCCGAAGGGGCTGACGGGCGCGCTCGCCCTCATCGCGATGGCGCTTAAGAATGGCGGCCAGAACAAGGCCGCTATCGATGCGCTGGACTTGAGGCCTGGCGAAAGCGTTCTCGAGATCGGCTGCGGGCCAGGGATGGGATTGCGTCGCGCGCTGCGGCGGGTCGGGCGCGGTGGTTTCGTCGCGGGCGTCGATCGTTCGCCATCGGCGGCGCACTTCACGGCACACGCGGTGCATCGCGCTTTTTTCCGCGGTCAAGCGGTGGCGATGCGCGCCGAAGCGGCGGACTTGCCGTTCCGCGCCGCGCTGTTCGACAAGGCGTTCGCGGTGAACAGTTTTCAATTCTGGCCGGATCCAGCACGCGCTTTGCGCGAGATCGAGCGGGTGTTGGCGCCCGGTGGGCGCCTTGTGATTACGCAACGCGCCTCCAATCCCGATCGCCCCGCCAATTTTGCGGGCGCAGCGGGCGGCGTCGAGCGCATGGGCCAAGCGACAATCCTGTTGAAGCAGCTCGGTTGGCGCATCATTGACGAACGCTGTGTGAAAGATGGTGCGCGCCTGATGGCGGCGAGCGTCGTGGCGGAGCGACCGGTATGAGCGTTATTGTCAACAACATGCAGTGGATCATGCTCGTCGCTGGTCTGCTTACCTTAACCATGCTGCAGGCGGCGTTCTCGCCGCGCGGGGCGATGCAGGCAATTTTCGGGGAGGAGGTCGTTGGCCCTGCCGCGGAGCTCGTCGTGCGAAACTGGGGCGGCTTGATCGCGGGCGGTGGCGCTATGTTGATCTATGCTGCCTTTAATCCCGAATGGCGACCGTTGGTGCTGATCTTCACCGGCGCCGGCAAACTTATGTTCATCGCGCTGGTGCTAGCGCACGGGCGGAAATACCTGTCCCGCCAAGCGGGCGTTGCGGTGGCGCTTGATAGCGTAATGGTGGCGCTGTTCGCGGCTTACCTGCTCGCGTCGGGAGGTTAAGCGCAGTCCACAGGCGGGCTGGGACTCCCTCGAACCCGGTGATCTAACCCCGCACGCAGGCCGTATCTCCGGGCAGGAGAACGCTGCTTGCCCTTCGATCCCGTCACCGTGAATGCCGGTCCCGTCAGCGCATGCGCCGCGCCCGGTCCACGGAATATCGCCGTCATTGGCGCAGGGATTGCCGGGCTTGGCGCGGCTCTGCGCCTTGCAGACACCAATCATGTGACGGTGTTTGAAGCTGAGAAGCGCATAGGCGGTCATGCGCGAACCGTAGTTGCGGGAAGACGCGAGCCGGTCCCCGTCGACACCGGCTTCATTGTGTTCAATCGCGCGACCTATCCGAGGATCTGCGCCTTGTTTGCCGAGCTCCGTGTCCCGGTCAAGCGGAGCGACATGAGCTTCAGCGCCAGCATCGACCGCGGGCGGGTGGAATACGGCTCGGACTCGCTTGCCAGCCTTTTCGCGCAGAAGCGCAACATCGCATCGCCGCGTTTTCTGGCTATGGTGCGCGATCTCCTGCGATTTAATGCACTTGCCAGTGATCCCGCCAACGATGCGGACATTCCGTTGCGGGACTGGTTGGATCGGCATCGGCTCGGGAGCAGGTTCGCCGACGATTATTTGAAAACTTTGGCGGGAGCGATCTGGAGCGCCTCTCCGGCGCAGATGTTGGAATTTCCCGCGGGAGCGTTGTTGCGCTTTTTCCGCAATCACAAATTGGTTTCGCTGCGCGATCCCGAACCCTGGCTAACGGTCGATGGCGGCAGCGTTGAGTACGTGTCTCGGGTTGCGGCAGCGTTGCGACGGCGCGGCGCCGCGATGCGCACTGGCGCGCCAGTCGAAAGTGTCGCGCGCGGGCCGCGTGTGACTCTAAAGTCGCGCGGTGGTGAGTGGGAAACTTTCGACGCCGTGGTGCTCGCGTGTCATGCCGATCAAGCGTTGGCCTTGCTTTCCGACGCCAGCGACGAGGAACGGCGCGTGCTCGGCGCGATGCGCTATTCGAAAGCGCGTATCGTCTTGCACGACGACGCCAGCCACATGCCGAAACGTCGTATCTGCTGGTCAAGCTGGAACGCGCGCCGGATCGGCGAGAGCGCTTCCGTCACCTATTGGATGAACAGATTGCAGGGGCTGCCAGCGCACACGCCCTTGTTCGCGACTCTCAATCCGATCGAGCCGATTGCCGATGCGGCGTGCTTCGATGAGGTGGAGTTTGCTCATCCAATCTTTGACCGCGCAGCGATGGCGGCGCAGCAACAATTGCCATCACTACAAGGCCAGAGTGCAACCTATTTCTGCGGGGCTTATGCGGGATATGGCTTTCATGAAGACGGCTTGAAGAGCGGCCAGGAGGCTGCTGACGCAGTCTTGCAGGCGACGATCGCATCATGAGCGGACCAGCTTCTTTCGAGCTTGTGCGTGGTCGCATAACGCACGCGCGTAAACACGGATCAGTTAACGCCTTTGCCTACAATGCCGGGTTTGTGTTGGCGCCGATGTCGCTTCCTGGTGCGACCTTGGCGCCGCTGTTTGCCCGCAACGGGTTTTCGCTATTTGCTTTGCTCGACCGCGACCATGGCAGGGGGGGGCCGGATGCGCGGGCTTGGGCCATGGAGGAAGCGCTTCGGTTGGGCATGGACACTCCGGCGGGCGGCGAAATCTGGCTGCTCACTCAGCCGCGCCTCTTCGGTTTTGTCTTCAACCCCGTGAGCTTCTGGTTCATCACCGATCCCTCCGGAGGTCTGCGCGCTGTCCTGGCGGAGGTGAACAATACTTTCGGGGATCGCTGCACCTATTTGTGCCGACGCGCCGACGGCGGCGTGATCGAAGCCGCTGACACGCTCGGCGCTGAGAAGATCATGGCGGTGTCGCCGTTCCAGCGCATGCAGGGACGGTATTCGTTTCGCTTCGACTGGCGTGCCAACTGGGTTTCGATCTCGATTGAGCTCGAGGACGCCAAGGGCGGCGGTATGGTCGCGACACTTGCTGGTGCGCGCCGCCGGATGAGTGCGGCGCGCCTGCTGGCTGCGCTTGTGCGTTGGCCCTTGGGATCGTTGCACGGCGCCGTCCTGATTGGTTGGCAAGCGTTGAGACTTCGTTTGAAGGGCGAGCGCTTTAGGCCGCCGCCAAAGGTCGGAACGAAAGGGGCGATCTGATGGCTGGGGATAAATCTGTGCGCGGGGTTTTCCGTGCGCTTGAGCAGGTCGAGCATGGATCGCTGACCTTGACCGCGCCCACGGGCGAGGTGCTTCGATTCGGCACCGGCGAACCCGTGGCGGACCTGGTCGTAAGAGACTGGGCCGCGTTCGCTGCTTTGGTGTCGCGTGGCGATGTGGGTTTCGGTGAAGCCTATATCGAGGGCCTCTGGGAGAGCGCGGATATCGAAGCTTTGGTTTCGTTCGCCATGCTGAACCGCACGCAACTGGAGCGATTGCTTCGCGGCGCATTGGTCTCGCAACATCTATTCAAGTGGAGCGACATATTCCTTCGCGCGAACAGTCGTTCGGGCAGTCGCCGCAACATCAAGGCGCACTATGATGTTGGAAACGAATTCTATCGTCTATGGCTTGACGACACGATGACCTATTCCAGCGCTCTCTTTGAGACCGGCGCTGAGTCACTCGAGAGCGCCCAGAAGCGCAAATATGACCGCATGCTTGGCGTCAGTGACGCGGGAGAGGGACGAACACTCGAAATCGGCTGCGGTTGGGGCGGCTTCGCAGAGCGCGCGGCGGAAAGCGGGCGGGCGGTGACTGCAATCACGGTCTCTGAAGCGCAATGCGCCTATGCGCGTGCGCGCCTTGGCAACAAGGCGGAGGTGCGATTGCAGGACTATCGCGATGTCGAGGGGAAGTTCGATTCCATCGTCAGCATCGAAATGATCGAGGCGGTGGGCGAACGTTTTTGGTCGACCTATTTCCGGACTCTCAAGCAGCGCCTTGCCCAGGGTGGTCGCGCAGCAATCCAGTCGATAGTGGTGAGCGATGCGGACTTTCTGACCTATCGCAACCAGTCCGACTATATCCGCCGCCACGTTTTCCCTGGCGGCATGTTGTTGTCGCCCGGTCGCATTCGCGCGGAAGCGGCGCGCGCCGGACTCAGAGTGCAGAGCGAATTGGCGTTCGGGCAGGATTATGCACGCACCTTGCGTCGCTGGCTTCACGCCTTCGAAGCAGCGCATGGCGCTATAGGCGCTCTCGGTTACTCGGAGCAATTCAAGCGTAGTTGGCGGTTCTATCTTGCGTCCTGCGCGGGCTTGTTCAATGTGGGGCGCACGGACGTGGTGCAAGTGGAGCTGGTCCATGCGTAGCGTGCTGATCGCGATGCTGTTTTTTCTCGCACCCGGCCTCGCCTCTGCGCGGCCGGCCGAGGTGGCGCGAACGCTGCCCCAGGCGCAGCAGGTTGGCGCGGCGCACTACAGTGTGCTGGGCTTTTCAATGTTCGACGCGACGCTTTGGGCAGGCGGTGGGCAGTTTTCGTGGGACCAGCCGTTCGCGATCGAGATCCGCTATCGGCGCGACTTCAGCGCACGAACTCTTGCCAATCGCGCCATCTACGAAATGGGCAACGCGTACGCGCCGCTGCGGGCGCGCCTGGAGCAATGCTTTGCCGATGTTGGCCCAGGAGATCGGATCGTCGGCATTAGCACCGGCGAAAACAACGCGACCTTCTATCACAACGGAGTCCGTCGTTGTGACTTGGCGGCGGCGGGTCTGCGGCGGCCGTTCTTCGGCATCTGGCTTGACCGGCGCGGAGGCGAACGGGCGTTCTCCCGGCAATTACTCGGCCAGGTGTCGAGGACCGCCGCTCGTTAAACTTATTTTGCAGCACGCGCTTTTTGGGCAAGCGCTAGAATTTCTCACCTCGTGAGTTCCACGAACACATCTTCCAGGTCAGGCTCTTCGATAGAGAGGTCCTTGATCTTGACGCCGGCCGCACGAACCCGATCGAGCAATTCCTCGACGCTGTGCTCGCTGGTTTTGTAGGTGAGCGTGAACGCGCCGGTCGCCTTCAGTGCGAAGGCCACATCCTCAAAGCCCGCAACCGGCGGCGTGAGTGGCGCCCGCGGCGTCACCACCAGAGTCTTCCGGTCCAAGCGGCCAACGAGCTGAGCCGTCGGCTCGCAAGCAATGACTTGACCGTGATTGATAATTGCGATGGTGTCGCAGAGCTCTTGCGCTTCCTCGAGATAGTGCGTGGTCAGCACGATCGTGACGCCGCTTGCGTGCAAAGTGCGCACATATTCCCAAAGCTGCTTGCGCAATTCTACATCGACGCCGGCGGTCGGCTCGTCGAGCACCAAAACCGGCGGCGCGTGCACCATCGCTTTCGCCACCAGCAGGCGCCGCTTCATGCCGCCCGAGAGCGTTCGTGCATAGGCGTCGCGCTTGTCCCAGAGGCCTACTGCGCGGAGGACTTCCTCGGTGCGGCGCTCGGCCTTGGGGACGCCGTAATAGCCGGCCTGGATGTCGAGCGCTTCCTGTGGAGAGAAGAACGGATCCATGTTCAATTCTTGCGGCACGATGCCGATGGCGCCGCGGGCATTCATGGGGTCGGCGTCGATGTCGTGGCCCCAGATGCTCGCCGTCCCGCCCGACTTCACCACCAGGCCGCCCAGGATGTTGATGAAGGTCGACTTGCCCGCGCCATTGGGGCCGAGCAGGCCGAAGAAGGATCCGCGCGGGATGGCGAGGTCTACGGCCTTGAGCGCGTGCACCGCCGCGCCCTTGCCTTGAGCGCGGTAAGTTTTGTCGAGACCCCGCGCTTCGATGGCGTAAGCGGGGGAGGGTGCGGGTGCGATCATGGAGAGCCTTGGAAGCGCACATTGCGCGAATGTGCGAGGCGCTCTAGGTACGGACGCTCTTCATCCAGTGCAAGTCAGTCGAGTCCATGGCCAACCAGCACAGCAAACCTGATCGAGCCGCCTCCGGCGGTCCCGGCGCGCCGCCGGACCCAGAAATCGTCGCCGTTTCCTCGCGCCGCGTAAAGTGCGACGGCGGTGGCGGCGCGCTCGGCCACCCGGTCGTGTTCTACGAGATCGGCGAGAAGGATTTCGTCGAGTGCGGATACTGCGACCGGCGGTTCGTTTTGGAAGGCGCGGATCGGCACTAGCAGTCAGTGCATGGCGCTGAAAACAATTTCGATCTTGTTGCCGTCGGCATCGAGAATAATGGCCCCGTAATAGTCCGGGCCAATATCAGGATGCAGACCCGCCGCACGCAGCGTGTGCGCGCCAAGTTCAATTGCGGCGTCATAGGCCGCGTGAACGGCCCCCTTTGTGTCAGCGCGAAACGCTATATGCGAGCCGAGGCCGGTTATTTGCGATCCTTCGACTGGATAAAGCCAGAAGCGGCGGGCGCCGCCCGAGCCGTACGCAAGCTCGCGCTCTTGCATCCAGGTCTTCGCGTGGCCCAGCGGCTCGAGCAGCGCATCATAGAAGCGGCCCGCCGCAGCCAAATCACGTACGCCGATGGATAGGTGGTCAAACATGGTTTCCTCGTTGTAGCAGAGTTGGGCGCAGGTCTGAACGATACAAGTACAGCTTGTCGCAAAAGCGACCGCCGAGTCCGAATTTTACGAGCGGACCGGAGCCACATTTCCTATTTAGCCAAGATCACATAAGGAGAAAACCCATGCCTGCAGGCCCAAATGATGCAGCCGCCTTCCACGCCCTGCACGAGGACTTTCTGATCCTGCCCAATGCCTGGGACGCGGTCACAGCCAAGCTGATCGAACGCGCCGGGGCGAAGGCGATCGCGACTTCCAGCGCGGCTGTGGCGTGGGCGCACGGATTTGCCGATGGCCACGATCTGCCGATCGCGAAGCTAGTGACCGTGATCGAGGAGATTGCGCGCGTCGTCGCAGTTCCAATATCGTGCGATGCGGAGGGCGGCTACAGCGGCGATCCGCGGCAAGTGGGGGAGAATATCTCTGCGCTGATCGGCGCGGGCGCCGTGGGGATCAATCTCGAGGATGGGCGCGAACCGCATGAAGCCCATCTGCGCAAGATCGAAGCAGCGCGCGAGGCGGCAACGCGCGCAGGGGTCGATCTCTACATCAACGCCCGCACCGACGTGTATTTGAAGCCATTGGTTCCAGCCGAACAAGCGGTTGCCGAAACGATCCGGCGTGGACTCGCTTTCAAGGAAGCCGGCGCTTCCGGCCTGTTCGCGCCGTTCGCGTTGAAGGGTGACGATATTCGCGCAATTGCAACCGCCGTGAACCTGCCGCTCAATGTGATCGCGATGGCCGGCTTGCCGAAAGCCGCGGAACTGAAAGGCCTAGGCGTACGCCGGCTCAGCGCGGGAACCAAAATAGCTGGTGCGGCGCTCGCCGCAACGAAGGCGGCGGCAGAAGCGTTCCTGATCGATGGCGACAGCGACGCCCTCTCCGACCGCGTCGGCGCAGCGGTGAACTACAACGCGATGATCAAGGATTGACGGGCGGGGGCGTGACGGGGCGGCGCGCGTATGCTAAGCAAAAAATATGGATTCCTACGCCACTCTAGCTCAACTCAGGAACCTCGAGCCGCAATTGCGCCAGTTCGGCGTCGCCTCGCTTTACCTATTCGGGTCGCACGCCAGGGGCGACGCAGCGAGCACAAGCGATTTTGATCTGTTCTTCGAGCGCCAGCCGGGGCGGCGTCTGAGCGTGCTCGATGTAATCGGAATTCGCCATTTCCTGGAAGATCACATGCGTTCACCGGTTGATCTAATTCTCCGGGAGAGCCTTCACCCTATGTTGCGGGGCGATATCGAAGCGGAAGCCGTCTCCGTTTTCTGATGCCCAGGCCGAAGCCCACGCGGCATCGCCTTTTTGCGATCCTCAATGCGATTCACCACATCGAACGGGTGGTGCGGGTCCGGCTCTTCGATTCTCAACGCGCGCGCGACGCATTTGGCGCATTGCAGTGGAAGATACGAAGAGCTGACTCATGACGCATGAAAAATTTAGCCCGTCATTCCGGGGCGGCGAAGCCGAACCCGGAACCCAAGAGCGACAGCCGCGTTGGTTGCCCCTGGGTTCCGGATCGCGCTCCGCGCGTCCGGAATGACGGAGTACGGGGAGGGGTTGGTGTTAAGGGCCGTTGGTATCATTCAAGGCTTCTACGCGGAAGTGAAACGCCCCGCCGATCCTTGGCCGGGCGCCGCGCCGAAGTGACCAAATCTCCCTCCCCCCGCCTCTTCCTGATCGATGGTTCGGGCTACATTTTCCGCGCCTATCACGCGCTGCCGGATATGATCCGGTCTGACGGCTTAC
>CADEDG010000090.1 GCA_902826035.1 uncultured Alphaproteobacteria bacterium | reverse complement strand
TCGAGGGCAACGAAGCGGCGGGGCTCGGCGCGGTCTATGGCGGGGCGACGTTCTGCGCCTGGTACCCGATCACGCCCTCGACCTCGCTGGCGGAAGGGTTTCAGAAATATTGCACCAAACTGCGCCACGACGACGACGGCAAAGCCAAATACGCTATCGTGCAAGCTGAAGACGAAATCGCCTCGATTGGCATGGTGATGGGCGCAGGCTGGGCTGGTGCGCGGGCGTTCACCTGCACCTCGGGGCCGGGTATTTCGTTGATGAACGAGTTTGTCGGTTTCTCGTACTACGCGGAAGTACCGGCGGTGATTTTCGACGTGCAGCGCGGCGGCCCTTCAACGGGCATGCCGACCCGAACCCAACAGTCGGATCTGCTGCTCGCAGCCTACGCCAGCCACGGCGACACCAAGCATCCGATGCTGTTTCCCGCCAACCCGACCGAGGCGTTCGAGTTCGCGGCGCTTTCTTTCGATTTGGCGGACTTTTTTCAGACCACCATTTTCGTGATGCTTGAACTCGACATCGGCATGCAGGAATGGCTGACCGCGCCTTTCAAATGGGACGAAAAGCGCGCGCTCAATCGCGGCAGGGTGCTGACAGCCGAGCAATTGGAGGCTGGCGTCGCGTTCGGACGCTATCGCGATGTGGATGGCGACGCGGTGCCCTATCGCACCTACCCTGGTACGCATCCGAGCAAGGGCTCGTACTTCACGCGCGGCTCTAGCCACGACAAGGACGCCCGCTATAGCGAACGCGGCGAGGATTACACGGAAGGCATGGAGCGTCTGCTGCGCAAATGGGAGACCATGAAATCCCACGTCCCGGCGCCGGTCCGCAAAAACGCCAAGAAGCGCACGCCTGATGGAATCATCTATTTCGGCTCCACCGAGCCGGCGATGGACGAGGCGCTGGCGGCGCTGGAGCAACGCGGCGTAGGACTCGATGCGCTGCGCGTGCGTGCGTTTCCGTTCAGCGACGATGTGTTCCAGTTCATTCGCGACCACGAGCAGGTGTTCGTGGTGGAGCAGAACCGCGACGCCCAACTGAAGTCGCTCTTGGTCAACGAGGGCGGCGTGCACCCGGCGCGTCTCGTTTCCATTCTTCACTATGACGGCACGCCGATCACCGCGCGCTTCATCGTCAAGACAATCTCGGACAAGATCAAAGCAGGCCAGGCCGCTGCGGCGCCGGAGAAGGTGAAATGACCTACATCGCCAAGCCGCCGTTGCACCATCCCTCGCTCGAGAAGAACGCGCTCGGCTTCACGCGGCGTGACTACGAAGGCCGCATCTCCACGCTTTGCGCGGGCTGCGGGCACGACAGCATCAGCGCCGCGATTATCCAGGCTTGCTACGAGATCGACCTCGCGCCGCATCGGCTGGCGAAATTCTCCGGCATCGGTTGTTCGTCGAAGACGCCGGACTATTTCGTCTCGCCAGCGCACGGTTTTAACGCGGTGCATGGGCGCATGCCGTCCGTGCTCACCGGCGCCAATATCGCCGCCAAGGACCTCATCTATCTCGGCGTCTCCGGGGACGGCGACACCGCCTCCATCGGCCTCGGCCAATTCGCCCACGCGGTACGGCGTGGCGTGAACATGACCTACATTGTGGAAAACAACGGCGTCTACGGACTCACCAAGGGTCAATTCTCCGCCACCTCCGACAAAGGCTCGAAAGCCAAAAAAGGCGCCGAGAACAAGGATAGCGCCATCGACCTCGTCATGCTGGCTTTGCAATTGGGCGCGACCTATGTCGGGCGCTCCTTCTCCGGCGACAAGGCGCAATTGGTGCCTCTGATCAAGGGCGCACTTTCCCACAAGGGCGCGGCGATCCTCGACGTGATCAGCCCGTGCGTGGCGTTCAACAATCATGTCGGCTCAACCAAGAGTTTCGATTACGTGCGTGCCCACAATGAAGCCGTCAACCGCATGGACGTGATCACCCCGCGCGCGCCGATCACCGCGCAGTACGAACCTGGCGAATTGAAAGAGGTGCGCCAGCACGACGGCTCGATCCTGCGTTTCCGCAAGCTGGAGGATGATTACGACCCTTCCCGCCGCAACGCCGCCCTCGCTTACCTCGGGCGCAAGGCGCAAGAGGGCGAGATCGTCACTGGGCTCTTGTACGTCGATCCGGACGCGAGCGATCTGCATGATGGTTTGGGCACGGTGGATACGCCGCTAAATAGGTTAACCGATGCGGACCTAGTGCCGTCGCTGGCGGCGCTGGAGAAGATCAACGCTGGCCTCCGCTAGAGTTTGTTCTATTGAACATTTTAACACCATTCCCGGATTGCGCGTAGCGCAATTCCGGGACCCATAAACATGATCGGTTCGTGATGTTGGGCCCCGGACTGAATGCTGCGCATTCATCCGGGGTTGGGTGGTGTTTCAATTTGGACAGAGCCCTCTAGTTCGCGTCGTTAGCCAAACCGCTCAATCGCAAACGCAGCGATGTCGATCGTCGAGCCACGTTCCGTCGCCAGCGCTGCAACAATCTCCGCTGTCGCCGCGCACATGGTGAGCCCCAGATGCGCGTGGCCGAACGCATACAGCACGTTCGGCGCGCGCTTGAGCCTGCCGATCGCCGGCACATAATCCGGCAAGGTTGGCCGTGATCCCACCCAGCGGTCCGGCGTGGACGAGAATCTTACACCGAGATCGGCGATGCGTCGCTCAAGCAAACGCCATTTGCGAGCGTCCCCGGGCGCGTCGGGCGAACCGAACTCGATGCACGAAGTCGCGCGCAGACCACTGCTGAAGCGCGAGAACACCACGAAATGTTGTTCGAACACCGTCGTCGGCAAATCCTCTGGCCAATCGTGCTGGGGGCTTTGCACATGATAGCCGCGTTCGCTTATCAGCGGCGCAACTTGCCCGAGTTGACGCATCAGCGCCCCCGACCATGCGCCCGCGGCGATCAGCACGGCGTCCGCGCGCGGTACGGTGCCGCTCTCCAGTGTCAGGGCGCCGTTCGCGTCGATACGCGTGACTTTTCCAGAAACCGTCTCGCCGCCGATCGCAGCAAACGCTCCCAGTATCGCATCGCGCGCGCCCTGCGGATCGCGAACTTGGCCTGTGCCGGAGAACAAGATGCCCTCGCGCGGGGGCCGCTTCATGATCGCTGCGTAGCGGGCGAGCTCTTCGGCGTTGAGATCACGCCAAGTCGTCGCGCCCCAATTGGTGCGCTCGGCTGACTGGCGTCCGCGCTCGGCGGCGCGTGCGGAAGTCCAGGCGGTGACATGGCCATGCGGCAAAACTAGATCGGGGGCGCTCACGTCGCGAGCCAGCAATTGCCAAGCGCTCATGGTGTCGTGCAGGAGGCTGCTCAAAGCTGCGCGCCCGCGAGCCACCGTCTTCGCATCGCACGCGCCCAGGAAACGCGAGACCCAGGGCAGCACGAGCGCCGCATCGCTCCAGCGGAAATCGAGAGGGCCGCCGACCGCAAAGCTGGCCGCCGGCGCGCGGAGAACATTGCCCCATGTTGACCATGGCGACACCTGCTCGGCGCCGATATGGCCGGCATTGCCGTAAGAAGCGGCGCGCCGCTTGTTGCCGGGGTCGATCAGCGTCGTGCGGATGCCCGCCTGCTGCAGCCGGAAAGCGCATGCAGCGCCGACTAATCCCCCGCCAATGACCAGAATGGATTTCATAGTCGCCCATTTTGCTTCGCGCGATGGATCGTATAACTTGGCCGGGTTTGCAAGCGAGTCCCGCCAAACGAGAGCGCCAGATGAGAGTGCCAGATGAGAGAGACCGCATGAAAGTAGATTGGGCCGGTGTCTTCCCGGCGGCGACCACGCAATTTGCGCAGGACCTCGCGGTCGATGTGGGCTCGACCCAGCATGTCCAGGATGCGCTCGTCCGCGACGGCGTCCACGGCCTCATCATCATGGGCACGGTGGGCGAGAACAACTCGCTGGAGGCCGACGAAAAGCGCGCTGTGCTGAAGGCCGCGGTGGAAACGGTCGCTGGCCGTGTTCCAATCATCGCGGGCGTTTCGGAGCTGGATACCAAGCGCGCCGCCGCCTTCGCGCGCGATGCGGAGAAAATCGGGGCTGACGGGCTGATGGTGTTGCCGGCCATGGTCTATGTGCCGACTGAAGCGGAATTGGTGTCGCATTTCCGCACCGTGGCGCAAGCGACAGCGCTGCCGATCATGCTTTACAACAATCCGCCGGCGTACCGTGTTTCGATCGGTGTCGAGGCGCTGACACAGTTGAGCGATTGCCAAAACATTGTGTGCCTCAAGGAGAGCGCGCCCGACACGCGCCGTTTCACCGATCTGCACAATGCTTTGGGCGAACGCTATCTCCTGTTTGCCGGCCTGGACGACGTTGCGCTTGAGGGATTGCTGCTTGGCGCACGCGGCTGGGTGTCGGGTCTCACCAATGCCTTCCCAAAGGAATCCTTAGCGCTGTACCAAGCCGCGCAGCGCGGCGATCTTGCAACGGCGCGGGCGATCTATCGCTGGTTCATGCCCTTGCTGCATTTGGACGCTGAGCACGATCTGGTGCAATCGATTAAGCTGGCCGAGCAAATCATGGGCCGCGGCAGCGAGCGCGTGCGCCCGCCGCGCTTCCCGCTCCTCGGGCCGCGCCGCGCTGAAGTGATTGCGCTGGTGGAGGCCGCCGTTGCGTCGCGGCCGAAGCTTGGCGCATGAGTCGCCACACCTTTCGCTGCATCGACGGCCACACCGCGGGCAATCCGGTTCGCCTCGTGGTCGAAGGCGCACCCGAACTCCGCGGCGCGACCATGAGCGAGCGCCGCCAGGATTTCCTGGCGCGCTACGATTGGGTTCGCACCGGGCTCTGTTTTGAGCCGCGCGGCCACGACATGATGAGCGGGGGCTTTCTCTATCCTCCCACAAGTGCGGAAGCCGATGTCGGCATTCTGTTCATGGAGACTAGCGGCTGCCTGCCCATGTGCGGGCACGGAACGATTGGCATCGTCACCTTCGCCCTGGAGCAGGGTCTGATTAAGCCGCGCCAAATCGGGCGTTTCGTCGCCGACGTTCCGGCCGGCGCCATTGCGCTCTCTTATGTCCAGGAGGGGGCGCGCGTTCGCAGTGTGCGCCTCACCAACGTGGCGAGCTATGTCGCCGCGCGGGGTATTCGGATTGACGTTCCAAGTTTCGGTCCACTCAGCATCGATGTTGCTTATGGCGGAAATTTCTATGCCATCATCGAGCCGCAAGGCGCCTATCGCAGCCTCGATGAACTCGGCGCCGCGTCCATCCTGGCGCTATCGCCGATCGTGCGCCGGTTGGTTCGAGAACAGGTCACGCCGTCGCACCCGCGCGACCCGACCATCGCTGGCGTTTCGCACGTGATGTGGACCGACCTACCAAAAGCGGAAGGCGCGCACGGGCGCAACGCCGTGTTTTATGGCGACAAAGCTATCGACCGCAGTCCTTGCGGCACAGGAACTTCCGCGCGCATGGCGCACCTCCACGCTCAGGGTAAACTCAAATGTGGCGATGCGTTCGTGCACGAAAGCTATATCGGTAGTCGCTTCATCGGCCGCATCGAAGCGGAGACCGAGCTTGCGGGCATGCCCGCAATCGTTCCCTCAATCGAGGGCTCAGCCATCGCCACCGGCCGCAATGAGATTTGGATCGATGGCGAGGACGAGTTTGCCCACGGGTTCCAGGTGCTTTGATCAAGCAAAGACGGGTGCGTTGGCAAATGGCTCGTCTATGCTCGCGGCGGGCTGGGTGAACCAGCGCGGACCCTTTGCGGTCATGTAAAAATGATCTTCATGGCGAACCCCGAAGCGGCCGGGCGCCACAATCATCGGCTCATTGGAAAAACACATGCCCGCCTCGAGCGGCGTGATATCCCCTCGACAGAGATTGGGCGCCTCGTGAACGTCGAGCCCGATGCCATGCCCGGTGCGATGAGGCAGGCCCGGCAAAAGGTAGTCGGGGCCGAGCCCGTGCTCGCGCAGCACTTCACGGGCCGCGAAGTCCGGCGCCTCGCATGGCGCGTCAAGCTTCGCGGCCGCGAACGCCGCCGCCTGCGCCTGCTTCTCGATGCTCCAGATTCGGCGGACATCCTTGCTCGGTTCGCCAAAAACATAGGTGCGCGTGATGTCAGAATTGTAGCCGTCAATCTGCGTGCCGGTGTCGATCAGCACGATGTCTCCTTTGGCGAGCATACGGTCGCCTTCGCCGCCATGGGGGAGGCTTGTATCTTCGCCGAAGGAGACAATACAAAACGTGCTACCCGCTCCACCGAGTTGACGGTGTTCGTCGTCAATATAGCGCGCGACCTCGGAAGCGCGCGCCCCCGCGCTCAGGCTCTTCCAGGCGCGACGATGCACCTCCAGGGTGATCGACTTCGCGCGCTGCATCAGCGCGATCTCGGAGGAGGACTTGCGCCGCCGCAGTGCGTTGGTTAGCGGTCCCGCGTCGGCCAGGCGGCGTTCGCTCAAACAGCGGCGCAAGCGGCGGTACATGAACAGCGGCAACTGATCGTCCAGTCCTAATTTAGAATTGGCAGGCAGGCGGCCAGCGATCAGCTTGTAAGGGTCCTGCTCCTCTTGCCATGTCAGGATATCGCCGCGCGGGCCAATCAGTTGCGCGACCTTCTCAAGCTCGAATCGGGGCGCAACATATTCCAGGCGATCCGGATGTACGATGGCGCCGCAAAACCGCTCCGAAGGATGCCAAACGACGCCGGTAAAGTAGCGCAGACTCGTTGTGGACCCCAGCAGGACAGCGCCGAGGCCTGCTTCATCCATAAGCGCGCGCAGCCCCTCCAGCCTGCGTTTGCGCTCGGCGAGGCCGATGGGACGGGGCGAGTTCTGATTGGCCATGCTGCGGATATTGTATCCGTCCGCCGCCCATGCTCAAGTGCAAGAAAAAAGGGGGGGGAAGATGCGTCTGGATCTCGGCGCCGCGCTCAAGTGGCTCACTTCGATCGTCGGCGGGCTGTTGACGCTCCTGTCGCTGATCGCTGTGTGGTTCACCGTCACGCTTCTGCGCACGGCGCATAAACGCGGCGAACTTGCGCCCAAGCCGGAGGCGGTTGGCCTCGGCGCGGTGACCAATTTCTTCGATACGCTGGGCATCGGCTCGTTCGCGCCGACCACCGCGTACATGAAATTGCGCAAGATGGCGCCCGATAGCTACTTCCCCGCGATTTTGAATGCCGGCCATGCCCTGCCGACGGTGGTGCAGGCGTTGGTGTTTATTAGTCTGGTGCGCGTAGACCCATGGCTCTTGCTTGCCTGCATTATTAGTGCGGTGGCGGGTTCGATTGTCGGCGCACCGATCGTGCAGCGCTCGCCCGTGCGTCTGGTGCAAGGCGTGGTTGGCGCCGCGATGCTGGTCGCAGCGGCGTTGTACGCGATGAAGAATCTCGGTTGGATTCCAGACCAAGACGCCGGTCTACTCACGCTTCCGCCGGTGCTATTTGCAGTCGCCGTAGGCGCGCACTTGGTCATGGGCATCTTGATGATGTTCGGCATCGGGCTTTATGCGCCTTCGCTCATCGTGCTGTCGCTGCTTGGCTTGAACCCGCAAGCCGCGTTTCCGATCATGATGGGGGCGTGTGCGTTTCTGATGCCGATCGCCAGCCTGCGCTTCGTGCGCTCGGAGCGCATCGACCTACGTGTCGTGCTTGGCATTGCGTTGGGCGGCATCCCGGCGGTGCTACTGGCGGCGTTCGTCGTCAAATCTTTGGATTTGGTCACCTTGCGCTGGCTTGTGGTGGTGGTGGTGCTGTACGCAGCGGCGCTGCTGCTGCGCTCGGCGGTTGTAGGCGAGAAGGCCGCGCCGGCGGCGAACTAAGAGGGTTGCGATGAGAACGATGCTTTTAGCGCTCGCCGGCTTGTTGCTCGCGGCCCCTGCTTTAGCGCAGACGCCCAGCCAAGACTTGTCGCGCCTGTTTGGCGACGAGCGCGCCATGGTCTGGCGCGAGAATCCGCTCAGCGCCACCAATGACGGCGTGCACGATTATGACGACCGGCTCCCATCGGTCACGCCGGAAGCTAACCTGCGCCAGGCAGCCGAGGACAGGGCGCTGCTTACTCGCCTCAGCTCGATCGATCGCGCCGCGCTCAGCCATCAAGAGCAGGTGAGCTACGATCTGTTCGCTTTCATGGTGGGCGAGCGCGTTCGCTTTGCCGCCTATCGTGAGTGGCGCCTGCCAATTAACAATGACAGCGGCTTCTATGCTGACATTCTGCAATTGGCCGATCTGCAAGCGCCGCGCACCGTGCGTGATTATGAGAATTACATCGCGCGCCTCAACGACGTGCCGCGCTATTTTCGCGAGAATATCGCCAACATGCGCGTCGGCATGCGCGAAGGCTTTACCCTGCCGGCGGAAATCATTGGCGGCGTGCGGGAGGTGGTGTCTGGTCTCCGTTTCGCGCGGCCAGAAGATGCGCCATTTTGGGGCCCCTTTGAGAGTTTCCCGGCAAGCGTGCCGGAGGCAGACCGCGCGCGCCTGGCCGCGGCAGGCCGCGCTGCGATCGCCGATGCTGTAATCCCAGCATACAGCGAGTTCCGCGTCTTCTTCGTGGACGAGTACGTTCCCCGCGCGCGTCGCACCATCGCAGCGCACGCGCTGCCCAACGGACGCGCCTATTACGCGGACCTCGTGCGCTATTACACCACGCTGCCGGAAGCGACGCCCGCGCAGATTCATCAGGTAGGGTTGGCCGAAGTCGCGCGCATCCGCGACGAGATGGAGGCCATTGTTCGCGAAGTGGGCTTTGACGGTAGCTTCGCTGAGTTCCTCACCTTCCTGCGCACCGATCCGCAATTTTACGCCACGACGCCCGAGCAATTGCTCCGCGAGGCCGCCTGGATCACGCGTGAGATCGACGCGCGCATGCCGGAGTTTTTCGGAACCATTCCGCGCGCGCCCTACACCGTTCGTCCTGTGCCGGCCGCACTCGCGCCAAACTACACGACCGGGCGCTACAATGGCGGCCCGCTCGGCGCGGCCGGGGAATATTGGGTCAACACCCATGCGCTGAACGTCCGACCCCTGTATGTGTTGCCTTCCTTGACGTTGCACGAGGCAGCACCAGGTCACCACACGCAGATCGCGTTGGCGCGGGAGCTGACCGGACTGCCGGGTTTCCGGCAAACCTTTTATCCTCACGCATTTGGTGAGGGCTGGGGGCTGTACGCGGAGAAATTGGGCGAAGAGATGGGCCTCTATCACACGCCCTATCAACGCTTCGGCCGGCTGACCTATGAGATGTGGCGCGCCTGTCGGCTGGTGGTGGACACCGGCATGCATTCCATGGGCTGGTCGCGTCAGCGATCGCTCGACTTCATGGCGGACAACACCGCGCTCTCCACGCACGAAATCCGCACCGAGATCGACCGCTATATCGCCTGGCCGGGCCAGGCACTAGCGTACAAGACCGGCGAAATGCGCATCGTGGCTTTGCGCCGTCGTGCTGAGACCGCTCTAGGGGAACGCTTCGACATCCGCGCATTCCACGATGCCGTGCTCGGCAGCGGCGGCGTGACGCTGCCGGTGCTGGAGCGGCAGATCGATGCGTACATCGCTGCGGCGCCGAGGCTAGGGGAGTAGGTCGCCTTCGAGCGCGCGGCCGAAGCGCTATTACCCTCGCACCAAGTCCAGCATCGCTTTCGCCGCCGCCGGATTGCGTTCCTTGGCCCCGGATATGAAGTACAAAAACACGTCGCCCGATTTCTCCCAGCCGCGCGCGGTCTTCAGCCATTTCCTCAGCGCCTGCTTAGGGTAGCCTGCGGGCTCGTCGGCTTGCGTGAGTTCTAGACGCGCGTAGGAGAAATCGGCGGTGGGATCGACGATCAGGGGATGCTTCTCCGATTCCACGGTCACCACAGCGATGTTGCGCGCGCGCGCCAACTTCAGAAATGCGTTGTCGGTGAAACTCTCATGGCGCACCTCGATAGCGTGGCGTAGTTTGAGCTTGCCGAGCTTCTCCGGCAGCAGATCGAAATAAGCGTTCATCTCGGGTTCGTCGTATTTCTTGTACGGCGCCATCTGCCAGAAGATCGGCCCGAGCTTTTCGCCCAATTCGCCGACGCCGCTATTGAAGAACCACTCGATCGATTGCGCCGCCTCCCGCAGGTCCTTGCGCTGTACCGCCGCGCGCGGCGCCTTTACCGAGAACACGAAATCGTCCGGCGTGGCCGCCGCCCATTTCTTGAACGAAGCAGCGCTCTGGGTGCGGTAGAAGGTGGCGTTGATCTCGATCGCGGTAACCTGGCGGCTCGCGTATTCGAGCTGCTTGGCGGCGGGCAGGTCCGCTGGATAGAAGGTTTCCTCCCAGGGCTCATAGCTCCAGCCGCCTATGCCGACACGGATCATGGCTTGCCTCCTCGGCGCGGAAACGCGCGCTCCACCACAAACTCTCGCGCGGCGTGGGCTCGAAGCCAAGCGGACGCGTTCACGATGACGGCGGCCTTGGCCGCGCGCCACACGGGCAAGTCGGCGCGCTCATTGCCAGCATAGACAAACCCCTCCGGAAATGTCGCGTGGAGTCGAGCAGCCTTGGCGTGCGACTTCAGGTTCACGCGCCCATCGGAGGCAAGCACATATTCGAACAAGCCGAGGTGATCCGCCACTGCTTCCGCGCCAACTCGGTCGAATGCGGTCGCCAGCGCCAGCGTGCGGCCCTCGGCCTTCTGCTCGCGCAGCCAGGCGAGCAGCGCTTCATTATAGGGCAGCGTTGCGGCGTCCACTGGATAGAGCGCCGCGAGTTTGGCCTTGGCGTGGGCGCGCCCGTGCAAAAGCCAGGACATCAAAACCAACACATTCAATGGCCGGGCGCTGCAAAAGGTGAGCATCGCGCGCGAGAACAGATCGCAGCGGATCAGGGTCCCATCGAGATCCACGGCGAGCGGAAGCTGCATCAGCCGCCAGTGAATTTTGGCGCGCGTTTTTCGGTGAAAGCATCCACCGCTTCCTTGTGATCGGCGGTCTCGTGCGCGAGCGCCTGAAAAGCGGCGGAGAGTTCCAACACGTCATGCAGACGCGCATGCTTGGCTTCGCTGAGCAGGCGCTTCGCCAGCCGCACCGTGCGCGGCGGGTTGACGGCCACGCGCTCTGCCAGCTTCCGCGCCTCGGCCATAAGCTGGTCGTCGGGGACGACGCGGCTGACAAGGCCGATGCGTTGAGCTTCTTCGGCGTCGATGGTGTCGCCGGTCAGCGCCAATTCCGCGGCTTTCATCGGGCCGACAGCTTGGGTCAAGATCCACGCACCGCCGTCGCCGGGGATGATGCCGACCTTGACGAAGCTCGACGCCATCTTCGCCGAGGTCCCGGCGATGCGCATGTCGCAAATGATGCCGATATCGAGGCCCAGCCCGATCGCATGGCCGTTGATCGCGGCGATGGTTGCGACCTCGACATCCGCCAGCGTGCGAATGATCGAATGCACGCCGCGACGATAATTGAGCCGCGTCGCGTCTGGCGGAGATTGCGGGCCGATGCCGGTGCGTTCGCGGATCGCCTTCAGGTCGCCGCCGGCGCAGAAGCTCTTGCCGGCGCCGGTGAGAATGAGCGCGCTGACCTCCGGGTCGTCGTTGGCGCGCATGCACGCCGCCGCCAATTCATGGCAGTCCTGCGGCGTGGCGATCGCGTTGTGGCTCTCGGGGCGGTTCAAGGTCACGGTCGCGACGCGGCCGGATTTTTCGTAAGTAGCGAAGGTCATGGAGCGGGATTAGCGCAAGCGCGATCATCGCACAACCACGGCTAGCGAAGGTGCAGAAGGGGCCCGCGTCACACGACGCGTTGCGCCGGCGGGCC
>CADEDG010000089.1 GCA_902826035.1 uncultured Alphaproteobacteria bacterium | reverse complement strand
GCCTGTGCGAAAGCCCGCTCACCTTCGAAGCCATCATGGTGTGGCGCGACGAATTGCGCGAACAGAAGATTCTGCTGCGCGACATCATCGATCTCGAAGCCACCTATGGCGCGGAAATGGGCATCGTTCCCCAGTCCGCGCCGGGCGTGAACGCCGATGGTCTGGTCGATCCGGAAGCCGCGAAAATTCAGATCGCAGCAGCAGCAGCGGCAGCCGTGGCCGCCAAAGCAGCGGCCCCTGCGCCGAAACCTATGGCGGAAGGCGAAGAGCGCGATCCGGCCGAGATCGCCGCCGAGGCCGACGCGGATTCCGATTCTGAGTTCGACGACGAAGCCGCGATCTCGATGTCGGCGATGGAGGCCGAACTCAAGGAAGGCGTGATGGCCACGCTCGACGCCATCGCCGAAGCGTTCGGCCAGTTCCGCAAATTGCAGGAAAAGCGCATCGACCTGCGCCTCAAGGGCAAATCGCTCCCCGGCGCGCAGACCGAGAATTACGAAGCCGCGCAGCTCACCATCATCGAGCAGCTGAAGAAGCTGAAGCTCAACAACGCGCGGATCGAAAGCCTCGTCGAGCAGCTCTACGCCATCAACCGCAAGCTCATTCAGCTCGAAGGCAAGCTGATGCGGTTGGCGGAATCGAACGGCGTGCCGCGTGGACAATTCCTCGACGCCTATCACGGCAGCGAACTCGATCCGAAATGGACCGAGAAAGTCGCAGTGAAATCCAAGGCCTGGGGCAAGTTCGTCGCCTCCGAAGGCGAAGACATCACCGATCTGCGTTCGGAAATCGGCATGCTGGCGCAAGAGACCGGCGTGCCGATCGACGAATACCGCCGCATCGTCCACGCCGTGCAGAAAGGCGAGCGCGAAGCGCGCCAAGCGAAGAAGGAAATGGTCGAAGCGAATTTGCGCCTCGTCATCTCCATCGCCAAGAAATACACCAATCGCGGCTTGCAATTCCTGGATCTGATCCAGGAAGGCAACATTGGTTTGATGAAAGCGGTCGACAAGTTCGAGTATCGCCGCGGCTACAAGTTCTCGACTTACGCGACGTGGTGGATTCGCCAGGCGATCACCCGCTCCATCGCCGACCAGGCGCGCACCATCCGAATCCCGGTCCATATGATCGAGACCATCAACAAGCTGGTGCGCACCAGCCGCCAAATGCTGCACGAAATCGGCCGCGAGCCGACGCCGGAGGAATTGGCGGAGAAGCTCGGCCTGCCGCTGGAGAAGGTCCGCAAGGTGATGAAAATCGCCAAGGAGCCGATCTCGCTGGAAACCCCCATCGGCGATGAGGAAGATTCCCACCTCGGCGATTTCATCGAAGATAAGAGCGCGATCCTGCCCGTCGATGCCGCGATCCAAAGCAATCTGCGCGAAACCACCACGCGCGTGCTCGCGTCCCTCACCCCGCGCGAAGAACGCGTGCTGCGCATGCGCTTCGGGATCGGCATGAACACCGATCACACGCTGGAAGAAGTGGGCCAGCAATTTAGCGTGACGCGCGAGCGGATCAGGCAGATCGAGGCGAAGGCGCTAAGGAAGCTGAAGCACCCGAGCCGGAGCCGGAAACTGCGGAGCTTTTTGGATAATTAGGTATTTCTCGGGGCCAGCGCTGGACATCTCGGCAATTGCAGCTCTGTGTGATCGAGAAAAGACGCACAACTTGGGCGCCCTTCGAGCCGCTCGGAGTTGGGTGTATGCATCGTGCGAGGATCGCGCGTTCACCCAAGAAT
Organism: uncultured Alphaproteobacteria bacterium; assembly: GCA_902826035.1. Taxonomy (GTDB): domain Bacteria; phylum Pseudomonadota; class Alphaproteobacteria; order Caulobacterales; family Aquidulcibacteraceae; genus Vitreimonas. The sequence continues at coordinate 10,085 of CADEDG010000089.1, read as the reverse complement.
ACCATCAGCGGAAGGCGCCATCCTTTAGATGGGTTGATACCTGGGAAAAGGAGTTGCTGCCCATCGAGCGCCTCTGCTTCCATCTCGGGCTGGCAGACAAAACGCTGTTTTTACTTGAGCCGGATGGCTCCGCTGACGACGCGAGGCTTTGCGTTGAAGGCGCTTGGATGCCGCTCCAGATCACCTTGGCATACGAAGATTTTGGTCTCTCGGGAGATTGTGGCGATGGATATCACCACCGCCTCGAAACCGAATTCTTGCTTGAGCATGGCATGGCAAGGGGAGGCGACAGGTATCGGCGGACGAAGGGAAAGGTCGAGCGCATCAGCCGTGGGGGTGCAGTTTGGGTTGGAGAGATTGAGCGCCGTTGGTCCGAGGCGATCAGCAGAGCGTTATGCAGGAAAGCAATCGCCGCCAACACGAATTGCAATTTGCTGATATTTTGCACCGATTTTTCTCTGCATGGCGCGTCGCATTTCGTTCGGGTCGCTTCCGAACAGACATGCCAGCATACCACTGCATTTAAGAGTGTGGCGGTGGTCAGCCACCATGCGGGTTATCGGCATTGGCATAACGCCCCCCTCTCATGGCCCACCCAGCCCTGACGTCATTCCGGACGCGCGCATCGAGCGCAAGCATCGGATAGATGCATAGAGTCGAAGGAGGCCGCGCCCAGCCACCGACATCGCGGAATGACGAACCCCGCCGAGTGTGCTACACTTCCCCCTATGGACCGCATCACCACCCTCCCCAACGTTCGTGGCGGGCGACCGACGATCCGCGGCATGCGCATCACCGTGGCCGAGGTGTTGGAGATGCTCGGCTCGGGCATGAAGGAAGCCGATATCCTGGAGGCCTTCCCCTACCTGGAGGCCGAGGACATCGCGGCGGCACTCGCCTACGCCGCGAAGAATTTCGACCATCCCATTGTCACGGCCTGAGCGGACCGTGCGCTTTCTGGTGGACACAAATCTCCCGCCAGCACTTACCACATGGCTGATCGCGCACGGCCAAGAGGCCCGGCACGCAGCGGTCGTCCTCAGCCCGCAGGCTGACGACCGCGCGATCTGGAGCGAAGCTATGGCGACCGGCGCCGTCGTGATCACCAAGGATAGCGACTATCTCGATCTTGCCCCCCGGGTCGGCGGCGCCAGGGTGGCGCTGCTGCGTTGTGGGAACCTAAAGCTTGGACCATTTCGTACTTGGTTCGAGGCGCGATGGCCCGCGGTCGATGGCCTGCTTGACTTGGGCGAGACGGCCATCGAATTGCGGTGAAGACCCACCCCTTACCCGCCCCTGATCCGCACCCGCACGCTTGCGCTTTGGCCGTTGGCGTCGACCACGCTGACTTCGTAGAAGCCCGGCGCGGGCGGGCGCCAGATTGCGCGCCCGCTCGTGGGCTCGGTTTGCACGCGCTCGCCTTCGGCGTACCAAACAAGCGTCCCGTTTCCGCCGCGGGCTGAAAGCGAAAGCCCGCGCGCGTCGCGCCCGTAATCGAGCACCAGCACCTCCGCGTTCGCTGGCGGAAACAAAATGGCGAGACCGTCCGCCTCATCCATGCGCGCAAGCGCGGGTGGCGCGTCGTGCTCGCGCTCCTCGCGTTGCATCGGCGCCGGCGCCAGCTCCAATCGGTCAAACGCTTCGAACAGGATCGGCAGCGCTTCGCTTCGCCCGGTGGCGCCCGGGCGCGGCGCGCCGTCAGGGCGGCCAACCCAAACACCGATCGCGTAGCCGCCAGCGACGCCCACCGCCCAAGCGTCGCGAAACCCATACGAAGTGCCGGTCTTGAACGCCACACGCGGCGCGTTCTGCGCGATCTCTGCGGGGATGCGTCCTGCGGGATGGGGCGAGCTTGCGAGAATTTCCAGGACCCGCTCGGCGGTCTCGGCACGCACGAAGCGGCGGCTGAAGGCGAAGCTCGCTTGCGTCGTCGTGCGCAACGGCCGCGCTTGCCCGTGGTCGCCGAGCGCCGCGTACAATTGCACAAGATCTTCGAGCCGCATGCCGACGCCGCCGAGCGCAAGCGCCAAACCCGGCTCGGCACCGGCCCGGCGCGGCATCTGCACCTGCGCGCCCGCGCGCGTTAGCGCTGCCTGAAATCGCCGCGCGCCGATGCGTTCGAGCGTGGCGACCGCCGGCAAGTTCAGCGAATGGCGCAGCGCGTCCTCAAGCGAAACGTCGCCGTGGAAACGACGATCAAAATTCTCCGGAAGATAACCGCCAAATGTGCGCGGCGCGTCGCGCACCAAGGTCTCCGGCGCAGCGACCCCTTCGTCGAAGGCGATGGCGTAGAGAAACGGCTTCAACGCCGAACCCGGTGAGCGAACAGCGCGGGTCATGTCGATATAGCCGCCCGCGCGCGCGAAGCCCGCCCCGCCGACGCGCGCGCGCACCTGCCGGCCCTCAAGCTCCACCGCGAGCAAGGCGACCTGCGCGTCTGACTCCAAGCCCGCCGCATGCCGACGCGCGAGGGCTTCCAACGCCCCCTGCAAGCCAGCATCAAGCGAGGAGAGGATCACACCTTCGTTGGGCCGCGCCGCCGCCAGTTCCGCCGCCGCGTGCGGCGCCGAATACGGAAACGGTGCGCGGGCGGGGATGGACGCCTCGCGCGCTTCGGCGGCTAGACGCGCATTGATCAGCCGCGACGCCACAAACATCGAAAGCACGCGATCCCGCGCGGCGCGTGCGGCCTGTGGGCGGCGATCCGGCCGGCGCGCTTCCGGCGCCTGCGGCAGCGCGATCAACAGCGCCATCTCCGCATCGTCAAGCCATTGCGGATCGCGCTGGAAATAGGCGCGGCTGGCGGCGCGCACGCCTTCGAGATTGCCGCCATACGGCGCCATCGTCAGATAGGCGGCAAGGATTTGACGCTTGGAAAGCCGCCGCTCGATCTGCAGCGCACGGATGATCTCGACCAATTTCGAACCGATATTGCGAGGGCGCGGTTCGAGCAGGCGCGCGAGTTGCATAGTGATGGTGGACCCGCCCTGGGTGACGCGGCCGCTGCGAAGATACCCCCACGACGCGCGCGCCAGCGCGATGGGATCGATTCCGGGGTGAAGCCAGAAACGGCGATCCTCGATCGCGACCAGGCGGCGTAGGAATTCTGGGTCGACCTCGTCGAGGCGCGCCTCGAGCCGCCACGCGCCCGCGCTCGTGGTGAACGCCATCAGCCATTCGCCGCGATGATCGAGCACAACCGGGGAAACGTCGCGCGCACGCGAAAGCGGCGGCGGGAAGGTCTGATCCAGCGCAAACAAAGCCAGCAACACCGCCAGCAGCGCACCGGCGATGCGCTTGCCGCGTTGGGTGAGCGGAAGCGCGACGCGCGGGCCGCGGCGGATGGGCCCGCTCATCCGCCCCGCGGCGTAATACTGATCGCACCAGTCGCGGTGCGCGCCATGACGCCCGGTCGGTACATGTCCTCCACCTGCGCGGCGGGCATGGTGTAGCGTCCTGGCGTCACCGCACGCGCGATGTAAGCGGTGCGGAAACTACCGTGAAGATTGGCGGAAGTGACGAAGCGGTCATCGCGCGCCTCGGCTACCTGGGTTGGCGTGATCGCGCCAATCCACGCAAACGGGCCGTTGCGCGTTTCTCCATCCCAACCGGTTTGCGCGCCATCCTGAGGCCCAAGCACGCTCTCGATCTCCAAGCCGGCCGGCAACAGATCCACCAGCACGGTTGGATAGGTGCGCGCACCTTCGGGCTGACCGGAAATAACGACAACAACGCGATCGCCTTGGCGGATCGCCTCGCCTGCTGCGGCGCCATTCAGCGTGAACACGCGCTTGTCGATCGCATAGCCCGCCTGCATCGCCGGAGGCGCTTCGCGCGGCGCGCCTGAGGTTTGCAGCGTGCGCCACACTGGTCCACGCGCGGCGTTTCGGAACACCAAGCCCGAAGCCAGGCGCTGCGTGTTCGCCAATACGCGCCGCTCGGCCATGGCTTGGCCGTTCAGCGTCACGTTCACCGGCCCGGCGCGCTCCAGGAGCGCGTTGGCGGCGAGCAGCAAGTGCACCTGCTCCTGCGTCATCAATTGGCCGGCGTCAGGCGCATCGCGTTCGAGCCGCTGGCGCAGACGATCGACCATCTCGGTTTCGCCCGCCTCCGCGGCTAGCGCGATTACGCCAGCCAGATCGCGCAGCGGCGTCTGATACCAATCGCCCAGATTGCGATAGCCAAGCGCGCGCTCGGCCATGCGGAAGGCGTTGCGCGAGCGAACGCGATCTCCCAATTCCGCGAGTGCGGCGCCGATATGCGCCCGCGCCAACGGCGAGGGCTCCGCTTCAAGGCGCGCGTCGTGGAAGTAACGCACCTGCCCGACATCAGCTTGCCCCGCCTTGGCCAGCACATAAAGCGCATAGGCGGCCGCGCGTGAACGCATCAGCTCGGTCGTGTCGTTCGAACCGGGCCAATGATAGACATCGAACTCATAACCGACCGAACCGAAATCGTTGAGACGAGCCACACGCCGCAACGCTGCATAAGCTTGCTGCATTGGCTGTCGCGGCACCGCAAATCCCGCCCGCTGCGCGCGCAAGAGGAAGTCGGTGACATAGGCGCCCAGCCAAGGCGAGGCGTGGCGGTCCCCAGATCCCCAAAGCCCGAAGGCGCCGTCCGAACCTTGGCGATCCAACAATTGCGTCGCCGCCTCCTGCACTCTTCGGGTGATGCGCGGATCGACGGCGCGGTTCGCTTCCGCAGCCAGCGTGTTATAGTACAAGAGCGGCATCGCCACCGAAGTGAGCTGCTCCGAACAGCCGTAGGGATAGCGATAGAGTTGATCCAGGAGCGGCGCCGGATCGATGCCCGCCAGGTTCGAGAACGAGACCATCGCTTGGCCGCTGGGCTGGAACGACGCCAATGCATCGTTCGGCGCTCGCCATGACGCGCCAGACGCTTGCGGCTCAACACGCGTTACCGTGATCGGCAAGAACGGCGCACGCGACTGGATGTCGTACGTACGCTCCACCGCCGCAAATCCCTGCGGACCTTCGAGCCGCAGCGAAATCCGCCCCACGCCGAGCGGGCCGCCGCTGATCGGTATTAACGCGGTTTGCCTTTGCCCGCGATTGAGCGTGAAACGGCGCGGCGCCTGCTGAATGCGCGCATTGCTCGATCCGGCGATCGTCACGGTGTAGGCGCCGTTTGGACCCTCGACATTATCAAGATTGAGCGCGCCTTGGGCTTCATCGCCGGGCGCGAGGAAGCGCGGCAGGATCAATTCCGCCACCACCGGATCGCGCACCACGATCTGTTCGGCGTCCTGGCCGAGCGCGTTCTGGCTCCACGCCACCGCCATCAACCGCAGCGTGCCGTTGAAATCAGGGATGTCCATCGGAATGGTGGCGCTCCCGCCGCGCACCTCGACGACGTCGGACACGATCGACACCGTGCGCGTCGGCACCGTGGTGAGCCCTTCCCCGCCCAATGAATCGCCGCCCTGACGCGAGGGCGCGCCGAGATTGGGATTGAGCAGGCGCCCGTAGTCGTCGCGCAGCTGCACGCCGAGGGCACGCCGGCCGAAGAAATGGTCAATCGGGTTGGGGCTTTGATACTTGGTGATGTTGAGGATGCCCTCATCGACCATGGCGATAGCGACGCGAACGCGTTCCCCGTTTGGTGCGTTGCGCACTTGCACTTCAACGTTCTGGCGCGTGCGCGGACGGACATTCTCCAGCCCGGCGCCAGCGATCACTTCCAAAGTGCGGCCGCCCATATCGACCGGCACGTACGCCACGCCCACGGCGCGGCGCGGCACCGGCAGATTCACCGGATCGCGCGGCGTCATCACTGTCACCAGCACATAAGCGCCCGAACCCCAGGCCGCGCTCACCGGCAGATCGACATTGGTTCCCTCCGGGCTGACGCGCACGGTGCGGGTCTCAATGACGCGGTCGGTGGCGACGACGATCTGCGCTTCACCGGCATAAGGCGGGCGAATTTGTACGCGCGCGCGCGCGCCAGGGCGCGTCGGATTATCGGGCGCGACCACACTGACCATGTCGGGCGTCGCATCATCGTCAGCGGGCCCGCCCCAGCCAACGCCGAAACGCTGCGAACTCTCGGTTCCCGAGCGTGTGTCGCGAACGATCAGTCGGTACGAGCCGTCGCGCAGACCGTCGCGGGCGATGCGCAGCGGCTGATTGGCGGCCACGTCGACGGTGGCGCCATCGACTGCGATGTCACGACCCGTGCGCCGCCAGCGCCAGCTGCCGTTATCGAGATACCAATCGTAGTTCCAATCCTCGCGCACCAATTGCCATTGCAACCCGCGCACGCCGACGCGTGCGCCCGCCCCGTTCAAGGCGATCACATCGTAGGCGACGCGCTCGCCGGCGCCGGCGCGGCGATTCTCGAACTGCGGCTTGAGGCCGATATAGAGATCGCGCAGACGCACGGGCAGCGTAAAATTTTCGCGCACCATACGCCCGCCCGGATCGGCGACGGACACAAGCACGCGCGCGCGCAGCGGCAGCGTGGTTTCCGGCTCTTGCTCTAAACGCAACATCAGCTGCGCGGCGCCCTGGCCATCGGTGACGGTCGAGGGAAGCTGAAACAGCACGTCAGAGAAACTCTCATCGGCCTTGCCGAAGACGTATCCCGCTTGTTCGGGGAACGGATTGGGATCGACCACCAAACGCGCTTCGCCTTCCACAGCCAAGCCCGATCCCGGCGCGCCGTAGAGGAAGTCAGCCTGAACGCCGATCGCTTGGTTTGATCCTCTCCGCAACACGATTCCTCGCTCGCGCAACTGGCCTTCGTTTGGGCTAAACCCCACGCGCAGACGCTGCGGTACGAAATCTTCAACCGACCAGCTGACATCGCCGGCAGAGGCATCCTGGCCATCGACGACCAATTCGGCGCGCCACACACCCCGCGGCGCGCCGCGGTCGAGATCGATATTCTTGGCGATAGCGCCGCCGCCGGCTTGCGCGTCTTCGAGACGAATGCGCCGCGCTTCAGTGCCGTTGGGACGATAGACGACAAGCGTCGATTGCCGATCGGCGATCGCGCGGCCGATCTGGTTGCGGATGAGTCCAATCAAGCGAACGCGCTCGCCCGGGCGATAGATGCCGCGCTCGGTGTAAAGATAAGCGTCGATATCTCCCGGCGCATAACGGCCATCGACTCCGCGATCGGAGAGATCGAGCGGCGCGCGCTGCAGATCGAGCGCGGTGAAATCGCCGTCGCCATAGGCCATCACATAGCGCGCACGCGCTGGCCCCTCGCCTTCGACCAACGCTTTGCCGAAATGCGCGCGACCGCCGCTATCGGTGCGAACGCGGGCAAGTTCTTCATTGTTCTGCGCGATGAGCGTCAGCGTGGCGTTGGCGAGCGGACGCGCCGTGCGCAACGAGCGGGCGACAACGTCTAACCCGTCGGCGCCGGAGAAGCTCTGCAACGCCATGTCGGTATAAATGATCCAGCGGTAGGCAGAAGCCGCGGACTCATTCTCGGAATTGGCGCGTTGCCCCGCGCTTGGGGAAGCGTCGCGAACCTTGACCACGTAGGCCCCGGCCCGCAATTCCTGCAGCGCCGCGCCAAGCGCGAATACACTGGTAACCGCCACATTGCGTTGGCGCGCGAGGTCGATTGCGATTTCGCCTTTGTAAACCGAGACGCCGACGCCTTCGGCGGCGCTGTCGAAACCCCAATAATTCCAGCCGCCCTCTTCGTTGACCGCGCCAACATCGATCTGGTGTTGCGACAGAATGCGGTCAGGCACGCGCAACACTTCGACCCCGAGCTTGGAGACGTTGACGGTTTCGATCGCTAGGCCGTCGGCTTCCGCGCGCGGCAAGATGATGCCATTGCCGGCAAAGCCCACATAAGCGGGGCGATCCCCGAAGGTCAGCGTGAAGGTCTCGTCGAACTCGGTGCGCTCCCCGCTCTGCGCGGGCAAACCCTTACGCACGGTCAGCTGGCGTTCCGGCTCGAGCGGCAGGCCGGCGAGACACAGAAGATTGCCGGAGACGTCGGTTTGGAAGGGCGCGGCGGGATCGAGACCGAGATAATCGCCGTAGTGGACCGATGGATCGGTGGAAAGGTCGCGCGAAAATTCGAGGCACGCGCGCGGCTCGGCCTCGTCCATTTCCTGGCGCAGGCGGACGAAGGCCATGCCTTCGGCCAGCACCACGCCAGCCCGGCGCGCGTCGGCGGCGCGCGGACGGCCACCCTCGGCCGCGCCCTGCGCAAACTCGACCGGCCCGCCGCCGCCGCTGCGCCCGAGCACCGCGCCTCCCCAGAGGCCGGCGAGCAACGCTATTGACGTGGAAAGCACCAGCGTCCGGTTGGTCACCAAAGTGTCGCGAACCACCGCGTAGGCCGGCAGTTTCAGCTTGCGGGGGTCGAGGCGCGCCGCCAGCGATTTCCAATCGAACGCCATCTCAAGCTCCCTACCCGCAAGCCGTGCTCATGCTTGCCCGACCGCGCGGGCCCCCGCAAGACAGCATTAACTCCAAGCAAACAAGTCGCGCAGTTGCGGTTGAAGGCGGCCGCGCGGCATGCTTGATCGGAAGCCATAAAAATGACGCGGGCGGCGCCTTCGCCTGCCCGCGCGCCGGAGGAATTATGACCGAGGCCCCCGCCTTCCCCGCCATGTCGATCGCACAGGCGCATGCATTGCTGACCCAGCCGGGGTCCATGTTCGAGCTTGGCGAAGCGGAGGTGCGCGGCGTACAGCTCAAGGTCTGGAAGAACGCGCCGCAGACCCTGGCGCAGGTGTTCGAGCTTTCCGCGGCGTTCGGGCCGCGTGAGCACCTGGTGTTCGAGAACGAACGCGCCACAATCGCTGAGTTCCGCGCCGCCGCCAACGTTCTGGCGCGCCGCCTGGTCGCCGACGGCGTCAAGCCGGGCGACCGCCTCGCCATTATCATGCGCAATCTGCCGGAATGGCCGGTGGCGTTCTGGGCTGGCGTGCTCGCGGGCGCCATCGTCACTCCGCTGAACGCCTGGTGGACTGGACCAGAGCTTGAATACGGGCTCACCGATTCCGGCAGTTCGGTCGCGATCGTCGATGCCGAGAGATACGAACGACTGCGGGAGCATCTGCCGAATTGTCCAGCGATCGGGAAGCTCTACGTATCACGCGCGAGGGAGGAGATCGCCGATCCGATGGTGGCGCGCCTAGAGAGCGTGGTCGGCGCAACCGGTGACTGGAAAAACCTGCCCCCGCTTGGCGAACATCCTTACCCACTGCGCGCGCCCGATGACGATGTGGCGATATTCTACACCTCCGGCACCACCGGCAAGCCCAAGGGTGCGGTGGTTTCGCATCGCAACATCTTGTCCAACATGTGGAACTCGGCTTCCGCGCAGGCGCGCGCATTTCTGCGCCGCGGCGAAGCGCCCCCGCAGCCGGACCCAAATGGCCCGCAGAAAGCGACGCTGCTTGCCATTCCGTTCTTTCACGCGACGGGCTGCTTCGCGTTGATGATCCCGTTCCTGTTGAGCGGCAACAAAATCGTCATGCAGCGCCGCTGGGACGTCGATCAGGCGCTGCCGCTGATCGGCAAGGAGCGCATCACCCACATTGGCGGCGTGCCCACTATCGCTTGGCAAGTGCTGGAGCACCCTCGCCTCAACGAATTCGATCTCTCGTCGCTGGAAAGCGTCTCCTATGGCGGCGCGCCCGCCGCGCCGGAGCTGGTGCGCCGTCTGCGCGCGCAATTTCCGAAATCCGTGCCGAGCCAGGGCTGGGGCATGACCGAAACTTCCGCCACCGCGGTTTCCAATGCCGCCGAGGATTACGAACGCAAACCCGATTCTTGTGGCGTCCCGGCAGCGACAGGCGAAGCCAAGATCGTCGGCAATGACGGCAATGAAGTCGCGCGCGGCGAGGTCGGCGAGCTTTGGTACAAGGGTCCGGTCGTGGTGCGCGGCTATTGGAACAAGCCCGAGGCCAGCGCGGAAACTTTCATCGATGGCTGGGTAAAAACCGGCGATCTGGCGAAGATGGACGAGGAAGGCTTCCTCTACATCGTCGATCGCGCCAAGGACATGCTGATCCGCGGCGGCGAAAACATCTATTGCGTCGAGGTCGAGAACGCCTTGTACGATCATCCCGCGGTGATGGATGC
>CADEDG010000088.1 GCA_902826035.1 uncultured Alphaproteobacteria bacterium | reverse complement strand
TCGAAGACTCGATCCTGATCAGCGAACGCATCGTCAAGGACGATGTGTTCACCTCAATCCACATCGAGGAATTCGAAGTGGCCGCGCGCGACACCAAGCTCGGTCCGGAGGAAATCACCCGCGACATCCCGAACGTGGGCGAAGAAGCGCTGCGTAATCTTGACGAAGCCGGCATCGTGGCCATCGGCGCCGAACTGGAGCCAGGCGACATTCTGGTTGGTAAGGTGACGCCGAAGGGCGAAAGCCCGATGACGCCGGAAGAGAAATTACTCCGCGCCATCTTCGGCGAGAAGGCCTCCGACGTTCGCGACACGAGCCTGCGTCTCCCTCCGGGCGTCAACGGCACCGTCGTCGAAGTGCGCGTGTTCAACCGCCACGGCGTCGACAAAGACCAGCGCGCGATGCAGATCGAGAAGGAAGAGATTGAGAGCCTGGCCAAGGACCGCGACGACGAACTCGCAATCCTTGAGCGCAACATTTTCGGTCGGCTTACTGAAATTTTGATCGGCAAGGTCGCAGCTTCTGGGCCGAAAGGGCTCAAGAAGGGCGAGATCACGCAGGAGGCGCTCTCCGACCTCTCGCGCGGCCAATGGTGGCAGATCGGCCTTGATGACGAAGCCGCGATGACCGAAATCGAGGGTCTGAAGAAGCAATATGACGACGCCAAGAAGCGTCTCGACGCGCGCTTCCAGGACAAGGTCGAGAAGCTGCAGCGCGGCGATGAATTGCCGCCTGGCGTTATGAAAGTGGTCAAGGTGTTCGTGGCGGTGAAGCGCAAGCTGCAGCCGGGCGATAAAATGGCCGGCCGTCACGGCAACAAGGGCGTCATTTCCAAGATCGTGCCGGTCGAGGATATGCCGTTCCTCGATGACGGCACTCATGTCGACATCGTGCTTAACCCGTTGGGCGTGCCCTCGCGCATGAACGTCGGCCAGATTCTGGAGACGCATCTGGGCTGGGCCTGCGCCGGCATCGGCCGTCAGGTGCGCACTGCGCTCGATGCGCTGGAACGCGAGGGCGATAAGAAGCCGCTCGAAAAGAAGCTGAGGGAAATCTACGGCGCCAATGCGGAGCTGCCCAAGGATGCCGAGGACATGGGCGAACTTGCCCGCAACATCGAGAAGGGCATCCCGGTGGCGACGCCGGTGTTCGACGGCGCCAAGGATTCCGACATTCGCGAACTCCTTCGCACGGCGGGCTTCTCCGAGACCGGTCAGGTGATCCTGCACGACGGCTTGACCGGCGAACAGTTCAAACGGCCGGTCACGGTCGGCTACATTTACATGCTGAAGCTGCACCACCTCGTGGACGACAAAATCCACGCACGCTCGATCGGCCCGTACTCCCTCGTCACCCAGCAACCGTTGGGAGGCAAGGCGCAATTCGGCGGACAACGCTTCGGGGAAATGGAAGTGTGGGCCCTCGAAGCCTATGGCGCTGCTTACACCTTGCAGGAAATGCTGACGGTGAAGTCCGACGACGTCGCCGGCCGCACCAAGGTGTACGAAGCGATCACACGTGGCCACGACACGTTCGAGGCCGGCATTCCCGAGAGTTTCAACGTGCTGGTCAAGGAAATGCGCTCGCTCAGCCTCAACGTGGAGCTGACCGACGGCGGGCGCTTGAAGGCGGCCGAATAGGTAGTCCCGGAAGTCGCCCAGGCGACTATCCGGGATCTTGTGCAGTTGAGTTTGTTGCCCCTGAGTCTCGGATTGCGCGTGCCGCGTGTCCGGGATGACGGAAGCGGAAGGCAAAACAAGATGAACGCCATGAACCAAGACTTGATCAACGCCACCTTCAACGCCAACCAACCTCCGGCGCCGGTGTTCGATCAGATCAGGATTTCGATCGCGAGCCCGGAGCAGATCCGCTCCTGGTCGTTCGGTGAAATCAAGAAGCCCGAGACGATCAACTACCGCACGTTCAAGCCGGAGCGCGACGGCCTGTTCTGCGCGCGCATCTTCGGGCCGATCAAGGATTACGAGTGCCTGTGCGGCAAGTACAAGCGGATGAAGTATAAGGACATCATCTGCGAAAAGTGCGGCGTGCAGGTGACGCTGCAGCGGGTGCGGCGCGAGCGCATGGGGCACATCGAGCTGGCGGCGCCGGTGGCCCACATCTGGTTCCTGAAATCGTTGCCCTCGCGAATCGCCTTGATGCTCGACATGCCGCTGAAAGACATCGAGCGCGTGCTCTATTTCGAGCAATACATCGTGCTCGAGCCGGGTTTGACCCCGCTCGAAGGCAAGCAATTGCTCACGGAAGAAGAGTTCACCCGAGCGCAGGATGAGTACGGCGAGGACAGCTTCACCGCCGCCATCGGCGCTGAGGCCGTGCGCGAATTGCTGATGGGCCTTAATCTCGAAAAAGAAGCCGAACAGCTGCGCAAGGAAATCGCAGAGGCGACTACCGAACTCAAACCAAAGAAACTGGCCAAGCGCCTGAAGCTGGTGGAAGCCTTCATCCGCTCCGGCAACAAGCCGGAATGGATGATCCTGCAGGTCGTGCCGGTGATCCCGCCGGAATTGCGTCCGCTGGTGCCTCTCGATGGCGGTCGTTTCGCCACGTCCGATCTCAACGACCTCTACCGCCGCGTCATTAACCGCAATAATCGCCTCAAGCGGCTGATGGAGCTGCGCGCGCCGGACATCATCATCCGCAACGAAAAGCGCATGTTGCAGGAAGCGGTGGATGCGTTGTTCGACAACGGTCGCCGCGGGCGCGTCATCACCGGCGCCAACAAGCGGCCGCTGAAGTCGCTCGCCGACATGCTGAAAGGCAAGCAGGGCCGGTTCCGCCAGAACCTGCTGGGCAAGCGCGTCGATTATTCGGGCCGCTCGGTCATCGTCGTTGGCCCGGACTTGAAGCTGCATCAGTGCGGGTTGCCGAAGAAGATGGCGCTCGAATTGTTCAAGCCGTTCATCTATGCGCGCCTCGACGTGAAGGGGCTATCGGGCACGGTCAAGCAATCGCGCCGCATGGTGGAAAAGGAGCGTCCGGAAGTCTGGGACGTGCTCGAGGAAGTGATCCGCGAGCACCCAGTGCTGCTGAACCGCGCACCCACCCTTCACCGCCTCGGCATCCAAGCGTTCGAGCCGAAGCTTATCGAAGGCAAGGCGATCCAGCTGCACCCGCTCGTCTGCGCTGCCTTCAACGCCGACTTCGACGGCGACCAAATGGCCGTGCACGTTCCGCTCGCGCTTGAAGCGCAATTGGAAGCGCGCGTGCTGATGATGTCCACCAACAACATTCTCAGCCCGGCGAACGGCAAGCCGATCATCGTGCCGTCGCAGGATATCGTGCTTGGGCTCTATTATTTGTCGTTGATGAAGGACAAGGAGCTGGGCGAAGGCAAGTTGTTCGCGACGATGGGCGAGATCGAAAGTGCGCTCGACCAGGGGCTGGTTTCGCTGCACGCCAAGATCAAGGCGCGCTACGAAACCGTCGACGAAAACGGCAAGGCGGTTCGCAGAACAATCGACACCACACCTGGACGCATGAAACTGGCGGAGCTGCTGCCGAAGCACCCGAAGATCAGCTATTCTCTGCTCGAAACCACGTTGACCAAGAAGGAAATCGGCAATCTGATCGAGGCGGTTTACCGACATTGCGGCCAGAAGGCCGTGGTCATTTTTGCTGACCGCATCATGCAGCTCGGTTTTCGTGAAGCATGCAAAGCCGGCATCAGCTTCGGTATGGCCGATATGGTGGTGCCGAAGGCCAAGGAAACTTTGGTCGAAGACACCCGCAAGCGCGTCAACGAGTATGAAAAACAATACGCCGACGGTCTGATCACCAAGGGCGAGAAGTACAACAAGGTTGTCGATGCTTGGTCGAAGTGCACCGATAAGGTCGCCGACGCGATGATGGATGAGGTGTCGAAGCCCACGAAAATGAAAGACGGCCGGCAGGGCGAACTAAATTCCGTGTTCATGATGGCCCATTCCGGAGCGCGCGGCTCGAAGAACCAGATGAAGCAACTCGCCGGTATGCGCGGTCTGATGGCCAAGCCGAGCGGCGAGATCATCGAGACGCCGATCATCTCCAATTTCAAGGAGGGGCTCTCGGTCCTCGAGTATTTCAATTCCACACACGGCGCCCGCAAGGGTCTGGCCGACACCGCGTTGAAGACCGCGAATTCTGGTTATCTGACGCGGCGATTGGTCGATGTCGCGCAGGATTGCATCATTACCGAGGACGATTGCGGCACACAGGACGGCATCCAAATGGCGGCTGTCATCGACGGCGCCGACATCATCGTGTCGCTTGGCACGCGCATACTCGGGCGCACTGCCGCGGTCGATATTCTTGACCCTGGCAACGGCAAGGTGGTCGTGCCCGCCGGCACGTTCCTCGAAGAGGACATTGTCGTCGCTATAGAGAAGGCGGGCGTTCAGGGCGTCAAGGTGCGGTCGGTGCTGACCTGCGAAACCCGCACCGGGGTTTGCGGCGCCTGCTATGGGCGCGATCTCGCGCGTGGCACGCCGGTCAATATCGGCGAAGCGGTGGGCGTCATCGCCGCGCAATCGATCGGCGAACCGGGCACGCAGCTCACCATGCGCACCTTCCACATCGGCGGAGCGGCGCAGATCGCCGAGCAATCGGTGATGGAGTCCGCGCACGACGGCAAGGTGCGCTTGGTCAATCGCAACACTATCAAGAACGCGCATGGCGATCTCATCGTGATGAGCCGCAACATGCAGGTGATTGTCGTCGATGACGAAGGCAAGGAGCGGCAGAGCTTCAAGCTTCCGTTCGGCGCCAGGCTCAAGGTCGACGAGAAGGCCAAGGTTGCGCGCGGCGACCGGATCGCCGAGTGGGATCCCTACGCAACGCCGATCCTCACCGAGGTCGCTGGAAAGGTGAAGTTCGAGGACATGATCGAAGGCGTCTCCGCCCGCGACGAGTTCGACGAAGCCACCGGCATTTCATCCAAGGTCGTGATCGATTGGCGCTCTACCGCCAAGGGCTCGGAATTGCGCCCTGCCATCGTCGTGCTCAACGCAAAAGGGACGCCGTTGAAGCTCTCGAATGGCAGTGAGTCGCGCTATGCGCTCCCGGTTGGCGCAATTCTCTCAGTGACGGACGGCGATGAAGTAACCCCTGGCCAGGATCTCGCACGCATGCCTACGGGCGGCGCCAAAACCCGCGACATCACCGGTGGTCTGCCGCGGGTCGCGGAATTGTTCGAAGCGCGCCGGCCGAAGGATCACGCGATCATTTCGGAGAGCGACGGTCGCGTCGAATTCGGCAAGGACTACAAGAACAAGCGTCGACTGCGCGTCGTTTCCGAAAACGAGGAGCTGGAGCCGTTCGAGTACATGATCCCGAAGGGCAAGCACATCCCTGTACAAGAGGGCGATTTCGTCAAGAAGGGCGACTATCTGCTCGACGGCAACCCCGCACCCCAAGACATCCTGTCCATCATGGGCGTGGAAGCGCTCGCGAACTATCTCGTAGAGGAAATCCAGAAGGTCTATCGTCTGCAAGGCGTGCCGATCAACGATAAGCACATCGAGGTGATCGTGCGTCAGATGTTGCAGAAAGTTGAAGTGATGGATGCCGGCGACACCGAATTTCTCAAAGGGGAAGCGGTGGAGGCGCTCGATCTCGAAGACGAGAACAAGCGCGTCAAGGAATTGGGCCTGAAGCCGGCGACGGCGCAGCCGATGCTGCTCGGCATCACCAAGGCTTCGTTGCAGACGCGCTCGTTCATTTCCGCGGCCTCGTTCCAGGAAACCACGCGCGTGCTCACTGAAGCCGCATCCTACGGCAAGTCCGACACGCTGGAGGGCCTCAAAGAGAACGTTATCGTCGGGCGTCTCATCCCCGCCGGCACGGGTGGCCAATTGCGTCGCTACCAAAAGCTTGCGGTTGAGCGCGATGCACAATTGGCGCTCGATCGTGCCGAAGAAGCGCGGCTGGCGCGACCCTCGGAATAAGTTAGGGAAGGAAACGCCGTAAGAGCGTACGGCCCGGCGCGACGCCGGGCCGTTTTCTTGTGTTGACTCAGTAAACCGGTGGCAGCAGTCGAACGCCAATCCCTTCCAGTCGCAGCACGCCGTTGGCCGCCTCCACATCGAGGGTGATGGATTTTCCGGAGGCGTTGAAGCTCGCAGCCAGCATGCCGAGCGCGCGGCGCGTGTTTTCGTTGACGTTGGCGCCGTTTGCGAGGGCGGCAAAGATCGGCCCCGGCCGATCGATCGGCAGGGTTAGCGCGCCGGCGAGGCGGCGCTCGGAATCAAGCCCGCCCGCGCCTGAACCGCGCGCCTCGATCGGTCCCCAACTGAGCTCAACCGCCTCGAAGCGCATTTGCCCGCCGGCGTTTCGCCACGGGGCCGTGGGGTCGCCCTCACCGCCATCGAGCAGGGCCGCGCCGTGCTCAACCACGATCGCGGCGCGCATGGTGGCGACAGCGACGCCGAACGCTTCGAAGCTGCGAACCGGGCGCGGTAACGCAAGGTCCAACGCCTCCAAGGCAAGCTGGTAATCGCCCGCGGCGCGCGCATCGGGTTGTAGGTTGGCGACGAACTTGCGCACGCGCAAGACGCCCTCCTTGCTTGGGTCGTCGAGGCTGAGATCGTCGGCTTCGATCCCCGCGCGAGCGAGCGCGCCGCCGCTGGTGCGCAGCGAAGCGATCAAGGCGCGCGCTTCAATGTTACTCACCGTGCCGTCGGCTCGCGCCACAATGATCGGCGCTTTTGCTTCAAGCACGACGTGCTCAGGGCGGAGCAGTGCGATGTTGAGGTCGGCGCGGTCGCTCGTCAGGCGCCAGCCGCCGCGCGCCGGGGCAAAAGCGACCCCCTGCAATTCGAGCCGCAACAACGCCGGAAAGCCGTGGCGGACGATGCGTGTGACGGAAGCCTGCGCGCCCTTAGCGTTTTGGTCGCGCAGAAAGGCCGCGATACGTGCCTCCGCGGTCCCCGCCACCACGTGCCAGTAAATCACCCAGCCCAATGCCGCCGCCACGAACAGGCCCCAGGGTATCAGCAACCAGAGTGCGCGCGACTTCATGGAATTTGTTTCCGTCTCAGGTGCGGGGGCAACATTGCCTGGCTCTCGCTTTCAATCGCGCTCTCGAGCCGCGCCATGAATTCTTCGCGCGGCAGGCCTGCCGGGATCGCAGGCAGAATCCTGATCGTAACGTGCCCCGGTTTGCGGATGATGCCGGAGGGTTTCCAGCAAAGGCCGGTATTGAGTGCAATCGGCGTCACCGGCAGGTTGAGGTCCCGATAGAGCGCTGCAATGCCTGGCTTGTAGTCTGCGGGCGCATCCAATTCCTGGCGCGTGCCTTCGGGGTAGATCACGATCTGGCGACCTTTCGCCACGGCAAGGCGCGCCGCACGCATCATGTCTTTGAGCGCTTTAGAATGGGCGCTGCGATCCACCGGAATCATGCCGCGCTTCATGTAGAAGCCGAACACTGGCATGTTGATCAGCTCGCGCTTCACCACGAACACCGGCTCGGCCACGAATTGCGCCGGGAGTACGGTGTCGAGCGTGGCTTGATGTTTGGACGCGAGCAGCGCTGCGCCAGGCGCCGGCAGATGTTCCAACCCCTCGAAGCTGACGCGCACGCCGCACATCCAGCGCAGCGCCCAGATCGTGCTTTTCCCCCAGCCGCGCATGGCGTGCCAGATGAAGCGGTCATGTCCCATCAGTATCGCGGGCATGTAAGCGAGCCCCCATGCCGCCATGGCGAGATAGAACCAGATCGCGAAGAGGAGCGAGCGGAGGAAAATCATGGTGGGCTCGCTGGCGCTGCGCGACGGAAGAGCCCGATCAGCGCCTCGCGTCCGCGGATGATGAGGTATTTCGCGTATTCGCCGCCAATGCGGCTGGCCGCGCCGATGTCGCTGCGCCAGAGCGCGGGATCGGTCCAACGGGTGCGGACGGGAAAGGGATGGATCTCTACCTCCGGCATCGCCAACGACAATTCCAGGCGTGAGCGCGGCATGTGGTAATCGTCGGTCACCAGGATGATCCGTCGGTAATGGTGCGCGCGCGCCCATGTCGCGGTTTCCGCCGCATTGCCCAGCGTGTCGTCGGCAGCGCGGCCGAGGTCGATGCAACAGCTCGCAAGCTCCGGATCGACGCTCAATGCGTCGCGCAGCAATTCGTCATCGGTTACAGCGCGATTGACGCCAGAGATCAGCAAACGCTCGCCCTTGTGCGCGCCCAAGAGCGCCACCCCAGTCGATAGCCGCTGCAGCGATCCCCCCGTCAGCGCTACGATCGCATCAGCTTGCGGTGGTTGCGCCGCCGGCGCACGCACCGCTTCCGCAAAACGCCAAAAACCGACGAGCCAAAACACGACCGCGAGCGCGCCCAGGAGAATCGCAGCTTTTTTCGCCATTACCCGAGTTTCGCCGCTCGCTCGTGAAAGCTCAACGCTGCGGTACGCGCACCGATGCCGGCGGCGATCGCCGCGCCCAGCGGCACGGCTGCAAGCGGCGACACGTCAAGCGGACGGATCAGGCGGGGCAGGGCCTCCAGGCTCGCTTCTGGCGTCGCCAACAGGATCGCCACCATACCAAGCGCGCCGGCGAGCGCACACCCAGCGGCCCCTGCGAAAAGTCCAAGCATGGCGGCTTCGTCGGCCACGCGGCCCGCAGCTTGCGCGCTGGTGGCGCCCAGGTCTGTCATGACCGTCACCATTTCACGCCGCCGCCCCGCCAGTCCGCGCGCAGAGAAGGAAATAACCAACGCCATGATCAGGCCAAATCCGACCGCGCCCCAGAAGGCGAGCCGGCGAATGCGACCGGCAATAGACGCGCTGCCGGAATCGCTCGGCGCCCCCACCACTTCGGCAGTAACGCCGCCTTGCGCAAGAGCGGCGATGATGTCGCCGGCCACATCGGCGCCTGGTGGCGCGAACGCGAGTTCGATCTCGATTAGGCGCAATGCCGGTACGTCAGCGGTATCTCCCAAGCCCAGCAGCGCAGCGGCTCGCCCGGCGGTCATCGGGGCGGCGCTGTCGACGTGCGGCGCTGACCTCAGCACTGCCGCCGCCTGCGACACCCCTTCAGGGCCTTCCGGCGCGATTACCCGAACGATTGCGTAGGCGCTGCGACCGACATCGTACTTGGTGGCTTCTCGATCAACCGCGCGCCAAAGCAAACCCGCCGCCGCCGCCGCGAACGCCGCCAGCGCCAGCGCCCAGAACAGCGCCCGCTCTACCCCAGCCCCCGCTCGCTTCATTCATACGCCTCCAAGTCGGCGTGCTCGGCTTCTTCTGAAACTAAGCTAAGGTGACCACGATCCATGCGCCAATGATTGAGCGGAGCGCAATCGGCAAGGGTTTCGTCTTGGCTGGCGATGACCACTCCGGCATTAACTCGGCGCATCTCAGCAAGGAGGCGTACAATGCGCCGCCCGTCCGTGGGGGACATGCCCGCCGTAGGGTCGTCGGCGAGGATAAGGTCGGGCTTCCCCGCCAGCGCCCGCGCGATCGCGGCGCGCCTGCGCTCGGCGCCGGAAAGTTTTCCGATCGCCAGATCGGCAGCTTCGCCAAGACCGACGAATTCGACCAGCTCGCGCACATCTTCGCCGTAATCCGTGCTGCGCTTGCCAGCTAATTGCAGTGGCATCGCGATGTTTTCGAAAGCGGTCCAATGCTCGATAAAGACTGGATTTTCTGCGACGTACCCAATGCGACGTTTGACAAGCGCGCGAATTTTGGGGCTTGCGCGCGCCACGTCTTCACCCAAGATAACAGCGCGTCCCGCATGGATTGGCAGAGCGAGGCGTAACAGGTGCATGAACGTTGTTTTGCCGGCCGCGGCGGGGCCCGTCACCAAGGACACCTCGCCTAACCGGGCTTCGAATTCTACCCCCACCAGAATGGTGGCTGGTCCGTAACCCGCATCGACCATGGTCAAGCGGGCCAGGATTCCGCGGCGAAACAGTTCAAGGTCAGCGGGGTTAGGTCGTACCATGACTGGACAAGCCGAATAGAATCAATGCACCAAGAACGATTATTGGGGCTGATGAAACAATACTTACCATGATCCTTACTTGTTCGTCTTGTTCAACCCGCTATTACACTGACGATAGCGCGATCGGCGCGTCGGGCAGGACTGTGCGGTGCGCCGCCTGCGGATTTTCCTGGTTCGCCGAACCCCAGCTGGAGCTCAGCAGCAAAACTGAGGCCGCAGCGCTCCCGGGCGCGGGGGCCGAGCCGCTGACCCGTGAGCGGGTGGAGCGGTTGCGCCGCGCGGCGGAGCAGCCGGGGCCTGCGCCGTCAGCGGCGGCCAAATTCCGAGCCCAACAGGCCGAACGCATGCGCAAGGAGCGCACACGCGCCGCCATCGCGGTATGGGGCGCTACGGGCGCTGCGGTCGCCGCTTCCGCCACCGGCATGGTCGCCTTCCGTCAGGACGTCGCCGAATTGTGGCCGCGCTCGGCCAGCGCTTTTGCGGCGCTAGGGCTCGACGTAAACGTCTATGGGCTTGAGTTCTTCGACATCAATGTCGAGCGCGCTTTCGATGGGCCGACGCCGGTGCTGTTGGTCTCGGGCGAGGTCCGCAATATCGGCCGCGACGACAAATTGGTTCCCCCGGTGCGCTTGTCCTTGCGCGACAATCGCTCGCAGGAAATTTTCCAGGTCGTGAACGCGGTCACCGATGCGCCGATCGAAGCGGGGGCATCGCTGCCGTTCCAGATCCGCGTGGAAAATCCTCCAGTGGACGCGGTTGATCTTGAAGCCACGTTCGCGAGCTTCTCTGAGATTTCGGTTGCAGGCGGCGCCGCGCATGTCTCGCCGGCGGTGCAGGGCGAATTGCTGCTTGATGAGCCCATCGACGACAACGGCGTGCATGTGATCGAAGAGACGCCAGCCGCCATGAACAGCATGGGCCCGGTTGAAGGCTTGGCGCCGCGCTTCACGAATGGCTGAGACGCGCTGGCGCGTCCTGCTGAGCGAGACTGAAATCGCGACCCGCGTAGGTGCGCTGGCGGATGAGTTCGCAGCACAGATCGACGATAGCTGGGCCATTGTCGCGCTCCTGCAAGGCGCTATCCCGTTTGCGGCGGATCTCATGCGCGCGCTGGAGAGCCGTGGGCGCCATCCGATCTACGATTCGCTTTGGCTCGAGAGCTATCGCGACGCGCGTGAAAGTTCCGGCAAGGTGGTCGTCCGCGCCGATATCTCGCGTTCGGTTGAAGGGCGCGGCGTGCTGATCCTCGATGACGTGTTCGATTCCGGGCGCACCATCGCGTTTGCGCGCCGGCATTTGACGGCTAAGGGCGCGGTGCGCACGCTGGCCTGCGCATTTGTGCGCAAGCCGCAAGCGGCGGGCGAGGCAATCGACGCCATCGGCTGGGACGCGCCTGACGATTTTCTAATCGGCTACGGCATGGACGACGCAGGGCGTTATCGCGGGCTGCCGTTTATTGCGGCGGTGGGATAGCGGGCGCCCAGGCGCGCGCCTGGTTGGAGCGCGTCGCCTCCGGCGACGCTTGCGCGGCCGGAGGCCGCGCGCTCCCAATAATCGCGATCTGTGCATGCCGGTGAGACCACGGCAACGCCAACGCCCCATCACTCCCCACCAAATCGATCCAGCAAGCGGCGCAAATATTCGCGTTCTGCTTCCGGCCGGTTTGGATCCTGTGCACGGCGGACGATGTCGTCGAACAGCGCGCGGGTGCGGGAGGGGTCGGCGTTGCCTTGCCCGTTTTGCCAGTCTTCACCGCCATTTGCGCCCCGGCCCAACGGGTCGGTCTCCTCGCTCGGCCCGGATTCCCCCTCGGCCGCGCGCTCCCCAGATGTGGAGCTGGGTTGCCCTTCTTCTCCGGCCAAGGCCGCCGCGCCGCGCTGCAGCTCGCCGAGCGCTGCGGC
>CADEDG010000087.1:10102-11889 GCA_902826035.1 uncultured Alphaproteobacteria bacterium | reverse complement strand
CCTCCCCCCTAAAGGGGAGAGGGTAGGGAGCTAGTGATGACCGCAAACGCTGCCGACCTCCAAGCGCTGGAACGCGATCTCTGCGCCCGCATCGCCGCAGCAGGCGATGACGCGACGCTGGAAGCCATCCGTGTCCAAGCTCTCGGCAAGCAGGGCTCGATTTCGGTGCTGATGAAGACGCTTGGGTCCATGAGCGCCGATGAGCGCAAGGAATTCGGGCCGAAGCTCAATGCGCTGAAAGAATCCATCACCGAAGCCATCGTCGCGAAGAAGGCCGCATTCGCCGAAGCAGCGTTGGAAGCGCAGCTGAAGGCGGAGGCCGTTGACGTGACACTGCCGCCAGTGCGTCCGCGCGTCGGCACGATCCATCCGGTGTCGCAAGTCATGGAGGAACTCGCGCGTATTTTCGGCGAGATGGGCTTCGCAGTCGAGGAAGGTCCCGACATCGAGACAGATTTCAACAATTTCACCGCGCTCAACTTCCCGCGCAAGCACCCCGCGCGCGAGATGCACGATACCTTCTTCATGAACGCCACTGACGAGCAAGGCGCGCGCAAGGTGCTGCGCACGCACACTTCGCCGGTGCAGGTGCGCACCATGCTGAAGCAGAAGCCGCCGATCCGCATGATCTGCATGGGCCGCACCTATCGCTGCGACAGCGACGCCACCCACACGCCGATGTTCCATCAGATCGAGGGGCTGGTTATCGACGAAACTTCGAGCATGGCCGATTTGAAGAGCGTGCTGATCGCGGCGATAAAGGCGTTCTTCGAAGTCGACGACGTGCGCCTGCGTTTTCGCCCGCACCATTTTCCGTTCACCGAACCGAGCGCGGAAGTCGATGTCGGCTGCGACCGCTCGGGCGGGCAGATCAAAATCGGCGCCGGCGAGGATTGGCTGGAGATTTTGGGTTCGGGCATGGTGCACCCGAACGTACTGAAGAATTGCGGCATCGATCCGGAGAAGTACCAAGGCTACGCCTTCGGCATGGGCATCGATCGCTTGGCGATGCTGAAATACGGCATGCCGGATTTGCGCGCTTTTTTCGACGCGGATGTGCGCTGGCTGAAGCATTACGGGTTCAGCCCGTATCTGTTGCCGGGCTTGGCGATGGGGGTGGGGTGATGATCGCCCCTGAGCTCCTCTCCCAACTCCTGCTCGCGCTCGCCGGCGCTCTGATGGGCGCGTTTGCGGGTGGGGCGGTGTATTGGACCGCGGCCGGGCGCAATCAGCGTTTGCGCACGACGCTCGATCTTTACGCTGAGTTCCACTCACCGCAATTCAATCACGTCCGCATCGCCGCGCACGCCGCGATGCAGGGCAAGTCCATGCCGGCCGCCTACGCAGCTTCGGAAGCAGAGGCGCGCGAGGCGATTTCCTCGGTCGTGCATTTCTGGGAGAAGGTCGCGCAGCTGCTGCACATCGGCGCCGTTAACGAGCGCCTGCTGCGCCGCTTCTTCGCGCAATATGCGCGCTGGTGGGGCGAGCTTCTGTGCGAGCGCCGCGAAGCGCTCGCAGATGCCGAATGGGGCGCGACTTTGACCGATATCGATTGGCTGTTTCAACACTTGAAGCGCGAGAAGGGCACGGGGTCGCGGCGATGATTCCCACCAACAAGCAATTTGCATCGAATACCCATTCCCGGATTGGCGCGCAGCGCCAAGTCCGGGACCCAAGAACACAGACCAAAGGCGAGATCGCGGTGACGTTTGTGTTTATGGGCCCCGGAACTCGCTGCGCTCGCCCGGGGATGGGTGGTGTGCCGATCACTCAAGAAGACGTTCAAC
>CADEDG010000087.1:0-10002 GCA_902826035.1 uncultured Alphaproteobacteria bacterium | reverse complement strand
CGCTGCGCTCGCCCGGGGATGGGTGGTGTGCCGATCACTCAAGAAGACGTTCAACTATGAAATTCACACTCTCCTGGCTCAAGCAGCATCTGCAAACCGATTCCAGCATCGACGATATCGTCGAGCGCATGACCATGATCGGCCTCGAGGTCGAGAGCGTCGAGGATTCCGGCGCGAAGCTCGCGGCCTTCACGGTCGCGCGCGTCATCAGCGCCGAGAAACACCCGAACGCAGACAAATTGCGCGTGTGCCAGGTCGAGACCAAGCTTGGACAACTCGAAATCGTTTGCGGCGCGCCAAATGCACGCAGCGGTCTGGTGACGGCGTTCGCGCCGATTGGAACATTCATCCCGGGAACCGGCATCACGCTGGAAGCCAAACCCGTGCGCGGCGTGGTTTCCAACGGCATGCTGTGTTCGGGCGCCGAGCTTGAGCTGGACACGGACGCCGACGGCATTTTGGAATTGGATTCCAGCCTGAAAGTCGGAACCCCGCTCGCTGAAGCGCTGGGTCTCAACGATCCGGTGATCGATATCGAAGTCACGCCCAATCGCCCCGATTGGCTGGGCGTCGTTGGCATCGCGCGTGATCTCGCCGCAGCAGGGCTTGGCAAATTTGTCGCCAAGCCGATCGAGCCGATCAAAGGCGGCTTCGTTTCCGAGCAAAAGGTGGAAACCGAGGCGCCGGAAGCTTGCCTTGTGTTCGCCGGCCGGCTTATTCGCGGCGTCAAGAACGGGCCTTCGCCGGCGTGGCTGCAGCAGCGCCTGCGCGCGGTGGGTTTGCGCCCGCGCAACGCGCTCGTGGACATCACCAACCTCATCTCGCTCGACCGCGCCCGCCCGCTGCACGTCTATGACGCAGCAAAGCTCAATGGCGTCGCGCGCGCGCGCATGGGCCGAGCTGGCGAGAGCTTCAAGGCGCTCGATGGCAATGAGTATGAAGTCACGCCCGCGCAATGCGTGATCGCCGACGATGCTCGCGTACTGGGTTACGGCGGCATCATGGGTGGGGAGTATTCTGGCTGCTCGGAAGCCACCACCGATGTGCTGATCGAGAGCGCCTATTTCGATCCAACGCTGACGCACGCCACGGGCCGCGCCACCGGCATCGCCTCCGATGCGCTTTACCGCAACGCGCGCGGCATCGATCCGGAAAGCTGCGCGGAAGGGATCGAATTGGCGACGAAGTTCGTGCTCGAATTCTGTGGCGGCGAGCCGTCCGAAATAATGATCGCTGGCCAAGCGCCGCCGCCGCCGCGCGCGCTGAGTTTCGACCCGGGTCGCACGCGCGCGCTGGCGGGCATCGAAGTCAGCGCCGCGCGGAGCAAGGAAATCCTTGCAGCGCTCGGGTTCGAGGTCAAAGCCGAAGGCAAAAAGCTCAACGTGCAGCCGCCGTCATGGCGTCGCGACGTCGAGGGGCAAGCCGATCTGGTCGAGGAAATCGCGCGTATCGAAGGCTTCGACAAAATGCCGGAGACTACGCCGCCGCGTGCTTCCGGTTTCCGCGCGCCGCCCGCAAGCGCGGGCGAAAGCCGAGTGCGGTTGGGGCGGCGCGCCTGCGCTTCGCTTGGCTACGACGAAGCGGTAACCTGGAGTTTCTGCGCGCGCGCAAAGGCGGCTGCGTTCGGCGGCGGGGGCGAACGCCTGATGCTGGCTAACCCGATTTCGTCCGATCTCGATTGCATGCGGCCTTCGGCGTTGCCGAATCTGCTGGTCGCGGCGCAAAGGAACGCCGATCGCGGCTTCGACGATGCGCGCTTGTTCGAGGTCGGCCCGATCTATCTCGACGATACCGATGCCGGTCAGCAGCGCACGATCTGCGCTGTATGGCGAGCGCGTCCGCCCCGGCATTGGCGCGCCGCGCATATTCCCGACATTTTCGACGTGAAGCGCGATGTGCTCACCGTGCTGGAAGCCATCGGCGCGCCGGTAGCGTCGCTGCAAACCTCGAGCAATGTTCCCGCGCATTGGCGCCCGGGTAAGGCCGGCGCACTGCGGCTTGGGAACAAAACCATGGCGATCTTCGGCGAAATCCATCCGCGGGCACTGAAGGCGCTCGACGTGGAAGCACCGGGTTTGGCGTTCGAGGTGTTCATCGACGCGTTGCCGCCGCCGCGCGCCGCGAAGAGCGGTAAGGGGCGCGCCAAGCCGCCCTTGGAAAAGCTCGAACTCATGCCGCTGACGCGTGATTTCGCGTTTGTGGTAGATGACAACGTCGCCGCTGCCGACCTAGCCCGCGCTGCTCTCGGCGCTGACAAAGCGTTGATCGCCGATGTGTCGCTGTTCGACGTCTACCGCGGCGAGCGCATGGCGGCGGGAAAGAAGAGCCTCGCCATCGAAGTCACGCTGCAGCCGCGCGAGAAAACGCTGACCGATGCGGAGATCGAAGCGGTGAGCGCCAAGATCGTGAGCGCGGTGATGAAGGCGACGGGCGGGGTGTTGCGGGGGTAGGGGCGGGACTTGGTCCGATCCGGACATGGCCATCTGCGGCGGGAGCGGCGATGATTGGTCGTGAGGAGATAGACAAATGGACGCGGACATTCTTGATCAGCGCCAAGCGGCCGCGCGCCAGGCAATTAAATCTTTCTATGGCGAGCCTAAGGGGGAATATGGCCCAACGCTTTTTGTCTCTCACCACCTGAAGGAAATTGAACCTGCGTATTGGCTAAGAACAATCGGGGTTAGCAGGCCGACACCAGAACAGCTTTTGGACGCTTTGGTGTTGGTGGATTTCTGGGCTTCTGGTGGTGGCCAGAGTGTCAACACCTTCGACCTCAGCCTGCCGGAAACCGTGTCAAACTACCTTCTGTCCGTTCGATTTGGAGATGACGGCGAAATACAGGATGTTTCGATGGAAAGCTGAATGATGCACCCGATTCGTCAGTGTTGGCGAATACGAAACGCGCGGCGATTCAGAGCATACCTTGACCAGTCACACCAAAATGACCATAGTCATGACCATGGTCACTAAAACAATGCCCGCCTCGGAGTTCAAGGCGAAATGCTTGGCGCTGATGGATGAAGTCGCGCGCACCGGGGAGGCTGTGCTGATCACCAAGAACGGCAAGCCGGTGGCGCAGTTGGCGCCGGCAAGCGAGCCCAAGCCCCGAAGGCCTGCCTTCGGCATGCACAAGGGAATGGTCTACCCGATTGGGGACGTCGATCTCGATGAACCGGTGGTCGATCCCTCGGTGTGGACGGCGGACGAAGAAAACTCGGGCGAGTAGGAATTGCTGCTGCTCGACACCAACGCGCTGCTCTGGCTCTCTGGCGGCAGCGCTCGTTTGGGGCGCAAGGCGCGCACCGCCATCGATGCCGCGATCAACAGGGACGAGGCAAAGTATTCCGCGGTCTCGGTCTGGGAGGTGGCGTTGCTTGTGAGGAAAGGGCGTTACGCAACCGGTCAACCGATTGAACTCTGGCGCGGCGATGTCATGAATGCAGGCATCGAGGAAATAGCACTCGACGGCGCAATGGCCGCGTTGTCCGTGAGTTTGCCAGACCTGCCGGACGATCCCGCAGATCGCTTCATCGCCGCGACTTCGTTGCGCCTGGGCGCCCAGCTCGTCACCTCCGATAAGCGATTGATTGCGTGGAGCGTCGCGCACGCGCCAGTTCAGGCGCTGGACGCTAGAACGTGATGCCAAGAGTGGAACGCCAACTCACGACTCTCGGGAATTTGGATCCGTCATTCCGGATTCCGCCTCAAGGTGTTCGGAATGACGGCGCTGGGATGGGGCGGTCTTCTAGGTCACCAGTATAAGATGGCTCAATTCGACATCTCCGGCCAACACGCCTTTATCACCGGCTCAAGCGCCGGGCTTGGTCTTGCGGCGGCGAAAGCGCTCGCCAAGGCTGGCGCGCATGTGTGGATCAACGCACGCGATGCGGCGAAAGTCGAGGCGGCAATCGCGGAGATCGCAGCAGTCGGCGGCGTGGCAACAGCGCTTTCGTGCGATGTAACCGATGAAGCCGCTGCGGCGCAGGCGTTCTCGCGCATCGAAGCCGAAGCGGGCCGGCTCGATATCCTGGTCAACAATGTCGGGCTGCGCGATCGGCGCGGGCTGTTCGACATGGATGCCGCCGCCGCGCGTCGGCTGGTTGAGGCGAACCTCATCGCCCCGCTCGAACTCGCGCGCCGGGCGGCGAAGCTGATGATGGCCGGCGCGCGCGGGGGACGCATCGTCAATGTTTCGTCGGTGGCGGGCCAGATCGCCAATCCCGGTGATCCGGTTTATGGCGTGAGCAAGGCTGGCCTCGACGGCCTCACTCGCGCGCTCGCCGCCGAATTGGGACCGTACAACATCAACGTCAATGGCGTCGCGCCTGGCTTATTCAAGACGGAGGCGAACGCCGATTCGATCGCCGATCCCCGAATCGCCGAATGGCTCAAGACGCGCACATCGCTTGGCCGCTGGGGCGATCCGGCCGAGCTTGCGCCGGCTGTGTTGTTCTTGTGCTCGCCCGCAGCGTCCTACATCACTGGCCAAGTTCTCGCCGTCGATGGCGGCCTGCTCGCACACTATTAGGACATGCGATGAATCCTTGGCTCATGCTCGCGCTCGCCGGCTTGTTGGAGATTGTCTGGGCGATAGGTCTGAAATACTCAGAGGGCTTCACCAAGCCGACGCCAACCACGATCACGATAGCGGCCATGGCTGCGAGCATGTGGCTCTTGGCGCAGGCCGCGCGCGCTTTGCCGATTGGGACCGCCTATGCCGTATGGACCGGGATCGGCGCAGTTGGTGCGGCTCTGCTGGGCATCATGCTTTTCTCCGAAAGCGCGAACATGACGCGCCTCGCGTGCATCGCGCTTATCGTTGGGGGCATTGTCGGGCTGAAGCTTTCAACGCCAAGCTGAGCGCGCTTGGCTGGCGTCTCCGCGCGCGCGTAGAACCGACTCGATGCCGCTGATCAAACGCAAGCACGCCACGATCAAAGCTTACGTCCACGACTGGTTGGAGCCAGACGAGGGCGCGATCAATGTGTTCTCCGGTCTGATCATCGCGCTGGTGCTGGCGAGCTTGGCGGCGCTCGCGCTGGAGACCGAGGCTGCACGCGCGGATACGCCAATGCCGGTTTGGATTCAGAGTGCGGTCAGCTGGGTCAACATAATTGTGGTGTGGGTGTTTGCGCTGGAGTTCGGGCTGCGGTTCTGGTCCGAGGGCGAAAATCTGTTGCACAAAGGGGTGGCGGGCCGGCTGCGTTTTCTCAAGCAGCCGATCGCCATCGCCGACGTGTTTGCGTTCCTGCCGGAGTTCATGGTGTTGCTGTTCTTCCCGCAAGCCGACGCCAATTGGCTTGCGGCGTTACGAGCGTTGCGCCTGTTTCGTCTATTCAAGCTAGCGCGCTACGTGCCGGCGTTCGCAATTGTGGGTGCGGCGGTGAAGCGTGCTTCAGCGCCGCTTGTGGCAGCGCTCTGTGTAGCCGCTGCCCAGCTCTACATCGCTGCCATGATGCTGTACTTCATTGAAGGAGCATCCAAGCCTGAGCAATTCGGGTCGATCACACGCGCCATGTGGTGGGCGATCGTGACTTTGACCACCGTGGGGTACGGCGATGTCTATCCCGAGACCGTACTGGGCCGGATCGCCGCGGGCATCGTAGCGCTCGCTGGGATTGGCATCGTCGCGATGCCCACGGGTATCCTGGCGTCCGCGTTCGCGGAAGAATTTCGCGAACGCCACGAAGCCAAACAGATGAAGAAATTCGGGCCTAGCGCTGCAAAGACTCGGAAAGATTAGAACGGATTGAGCCTACGCCGGCGCGTGTAGTGCAGGTAGCCGATATTGGCGCCGAGGCGGAAGCCGACGCCCGCGCGCATCGGCGCCAGCGTCACGTTGTTGCGGCGCTGGTAGTTCACGCCCACGCCGCCGATGAAATAAGCTGAGCCGTCGACGCCGCCGAAGCGATGGAAGATGTCGTCGGTGTGGCGCAAATTGTACACCAACGTAAACACGCGCGACGCGTTGCCGCCGGTGTCGAAGCCGACAGAGGGACCCTGCCAATACAAATGCGTGACCGTGACGCCGCCCTTCATGCGAAGATTGCCAGAGCCATAGCGCAGGCCGACGCCAAAGGCGCCTGAGCCTTCGTCGCCCTCGATGTAGGCGTTCGGGCGGCCGAGGTCCTCGAACACGTGGCGCACCACGGTGGCGAGACCTTCAGCGCCAGTGCCGAAAACGCGTTGAGCTGCCGCCAGCACTTCATCCTCGGAATAGGTCTGTGGGTCTTGCGCCCGTGCCACTCCCGGCAAGAGGACGCCCGCGCCGAGTGTCCCCAGTCCTAGCGCCAAGGTGCGACGAGAAATTTCTTCAGCCATGGTCAATACTCCAAATTTCCAGCCATTATCCCATGCAATGTGGCGATTAGGCGCCGGCTGGCGTCGCCTCAAACCGGCCAATTGCTAGAAAGCGCTCGCGGCGGTGCTGCTTTATTTCGTTCGGTGAAAGCGTCGCAAGCGCGTTGAGCGCTTCAGCCACCGCAGCGCCCACTGAAGCCACCGCCGCTGCCGGTTCGCGATGTGCGCCCCCGGTCGGCTCGGCGATGATGGCGTCGATCACGCCGAGTTCTAGTAAATCCTGCGCGGTTATCTTCAACGAATTCGCAACTTCCTTGACGCGCTCCGCGCGCGGGGCGTCGCCCTCCTTTTTGCGATAGAGGATCGAGGCAGCGCCCTCGGGGCTGATCACCGAATAATACGAGTGCTCAAGCATGAGCACGGTGCTGGCGGCGGCGATGGCGATGGCGCCGCCGGAGCCGCCTTCGCCTGAGATCACCGCCACCATGGGCACGCCCAAAGTGAGGCAGCGCTCAGTGGAGCGGGCGATGGCTTCGCCCTGGCCGCGCTCTTCGGCGCCAATGCCAGGATAGGCGCCGGCGGAATCGACGAAACTCACGACCGGCAACGAAAACCGGTCGGCGAGATCCATGAGCCGCACGGCTTTGCGGTACCCCTCCGGGCGGGCCATGCCGAAATTGTGCTTGAGCCGCTCCTGAGTGGTGCGTCCTTTTTCGTGGCCGAGCACAACACACGGTCGACCTAGAAATTTGCCGGTTCCGCCAAGAATGGCGGCATCCTCGCCATATTGACGATCGCCCGAGAGCTCGACGAAATCGGTGACGAGGGCTGCGACGTAATCGCGAAAGTGCGGCCGTTCCGGGTGGCGCGCGACTTGCGCCTTCTGCCAGGGCTCCAATTTGGCGTAGATCGCGGCCAATTGGTTCTCGGCCTTGGTTTTCAGCCGCGACAGCTCGACGCCCTGGGTGATGGCGTCAGCGCCGGAGGCTTCCGCCAGGGCCGCGAGTTCTTCGATCTTGGCTTCGATCTCAGCGACCGATTTTTCGAAATCGAGATAGGTTCGCAATGAAGATGGTCCCCGGCCCCAAGGATGGTCCCGGGGCGGCGCCCGGACGAGCCGACTTTTAGCGGCTAGGCGTCACGCTTCAAGGCAAGGCGCCCGATTGGGGCGCCGATTGCGCTCTTTCCCGGTTCCCGTCATGCTGCGGGTGCGAACGAAACAGGATCATCGCCGATGAAACCGCCTCGCCACTTTTTCTCTCCGCTCGCTGCCGGCGCGCCGCAGCCCTTGCGCGAACTGCCGGTCACCCTCGAGCGCATGATCCATTTCGTGCCCCCGCATCTGGAGAAGGTGCGCGCCAAGGTTCCCGAACTGGCGCGCGAGGCGGACGTGATCCTCGCCAATCTCGAGGACGCCATCCCCGCCGACGCGAAGGAAGCCGCGCGCGCCGGCGCGATTGCGATGGGGCACATGGATTTGGGGAGCGCCGGGCTCTGGAGCCGCATCAACGCGCTCAACTCGCCCTGGCATCTCGATGACGTGACGGCTCTGGTCGCGGGGCTCGGCGACAAGCTCGATGTGATCATGGTGCCGAAAGTGGAGGGCCCTTGGGACATCCATTATATGGATCAGCTCTTGGCGCTGCTCGAAGCCAAGCACGGATTGAAGAAACCGATCCTGCTGCATGCGCTTCTAGAAGCCGCGCAGGGCGTGGCGAATGTCGAAGCGATCTGTGGCGCCAGCCCGCGCATGCAAGGAATATCGTTGGGGCCGGCTGATCTTGCAGCCTCACGCAAGATGAAAACCACGCGCGTTGGCGGGGGGCATCCCGGCTATCGCGTTATCGCCGACCCTGGCGAAGTGAATCTCAGCGGCGCTGGCGTGCGCGTTTCTGTACAACAGGATTTGTGGCACTACACGTTCGCCAAGATGGTCGATGCCTGCGCCATGCACGGCATCAAGCCGTTCTACGGGCCGTTCGGCGACATCGCCGACGCGGAAGCCTGCGAACAACAATTCCGCAACGCGTACCTGATGGGCTGTGTCGGCGCCTGGAGTCTGCATCCTTCGCAGATCGCGATTGCGAGGCGGGTATTCTCTCCCGACGCGGAAGAAGTGCGCTTCGCGCTGCGCATCCTGGAGGCCATGCCCGACGGCGCCGGCGTGGCTATGCTCGACGGCAAGATGCAAGATGACGCGACCTGGAAGCAGGCGAAGGTGATTGTGGATTTAGCGAAGCTGGTGGCGGCGAAGGAGCCTGAGATGGGGCGGGTTTATGGGGTTTGAGGCGGCATGTCCGTTGCTCCGCCGATTTGGCGTCGAGCCGAGCGGCGTCGCCGCTCGCCCATGACCCCAGACGCCCCCTCCGCCGGCCGCTTCGAGGGCCGTATGCACCTTCTCCCGGTGCGGGTCTATTATGAGGACACGGATTTCACGGGCGTGGTTTACCACGCCAATTATCTGCGCTTCTTCGAGCGCGGCCGCAGCGATTTCCTGCGTATGGCGGGCGTGCATCACGCGGAGCTTGCCGCCGCCGCCGAGCCATTGGGGTTTGCAGTGAACCGCGCCGAGATCGATTTCCTGAAGCCGGCTCGCATCGATGATGCGCTGATGGTCTGCTCGCGTTTCGAGGCCATGAAGGGGCCCCGGATTTTCATCTCCCAATCCCTGCGGCGGGGCGGGGAAGAGCTGGTCCGCGCCGAGATTCAGGTCTGTTGCATCAGCCTCACGGGCAGGCCCCGGAAGCCGCCGCCCCTGCTTTTGGAGCGGCTTAAACCATTTTTGACGCCCGAGGCGTCCACCTTTTGACAAACTCCTCCGGCTCTAAACAGGGTGGGGCGCGGCGGTATTTGGCCGCGAAGCGGGAGCAGGCATGACGAACGGCGACTTAACCATCTGGACGCTTTTTTTGGAGGCGGACCCGGTCGTCAAAGGCGTGATGCTGTCGCTGGGCATCGCCTCGCTTTGGTCGTGGACGGTGGCCGTGGACAAATGGCTCCATTTCGGCGAACTCGACTCTCAGGCGCGCAAGTTCGAGCGCCAGTTCTGGGCCAGCCGCACCATCGAAGACCTCGACGACGGCGACCGCGGTCGCGACCCGTTGAGCCGCATTTACGCAATCGCCGCGCGCGAATGGCGAGAGGCGCGCCGGAGCGGCCCCATCGGGGAGGGGGCTAAGATGCTTGCCGAACGGGTCGACCGCTTGATGCAAGCGCAGGTCGCCCGGGAACTTGGGCGGGCGTCGCGCAATCTCGGCGTGCTGGCCTCGGTGGCCGCCGCGTCACCCTTCATTGGCCTGTTCGGCACGGTGTGGGGGATCATGGACGCCTTCATCCAGATCAATCGCGAGCAGCAGACCAATCTCGCGGTAGTGGCGCCGGGCATCGCTGAGGCGCTGTTCGCCACCGCGCTGGGCCTAGTGGCGGCTATCCCGGCAGTGATTTTCTACAATAAGTTTACCGGCGACCTTGATCGGTTCGGGGACCGCCTCGACACCTTCAGCGACGAGGTCGCCGCACGCCTGTCGCGCCGTCTCGGCGAGCAGGCCTGATGGCTGGCGGGCTCGCCGCCGCGCGCGGAGGCAGCCGTCGCGGGCGCAGGTCGGCGCGGCGCGGGCGCTTAGCCGAAATCAATGTCACGCCGTTCGTGGACGTGATGCTGGTGCTGCTGATCGTGTTCATGATCACCGCGCCGCTGCTCAC
>CADEDG010000086.1:1928-12183 GCA_902826035.1 uncultured Alphaproteobacteria bacterium | reverse complement strand
ACAACCTCACCGGCGCGGCGCTGGCGCACTGCCTCTCCATCTCCGGCGCCAGCCATGTCATCACCGATACCGAGAGCTTGGCCGCCATCGGCACGATCCGCGCAGGCCTGGCGCGGCCGCTGACCTATTGGGTCATCGATGCGCACGGAGAGCTGGGCGAGAACCAGTGTCCGCTCGATCTGAAAGAACCAAAACTTGCGCCCGAAGCGCCGCCGCCGAGCCTCCGCGCCGGGATCACAGCGCGCGCCACCGCGCTCTATATCTACACCTCAGGCACCACAGGCATGCCGAAGGCCGCCAAGATCGCGCACACGCGCGCGCAGCTCTACATGCGCGCGTTCGCCGGCGCGACCAACACCAAGGCCCGCGACAAACTCTATTGCGCGCTGCCGCTCTATCATTCCACTGGAGGTCTTTGCGGCGTCGGCGCGGCGCTGCTTAACGGCGCAACTTTGGTGCTGCGGCGTAAATTCTCCGCCTCGCATTTCTGGGACGACATCGTCGATCAGGGCTGCACTGTGTTTGTGTATATCGGCGAGCTCTGCCGCTATCTGGTAAACCAACCGCCGCACCCGAAGGAACGCGCACACAAATTGCGCCTGGGGTTCGGCAATGGGCTGCGCCCGGAAGTGTGGAGTGAGCTCGAAACCCGCTTTGGGCTCACACGCATGCTGGAGTTTTACGGCTCCACAGAAGGCAACGTGTCGTTGTTCAATTTCGACGGCAAAGTCGGCGCTGTCGGGCGCGTGCCGCACTATTTGCGCAAGCGCTTCGAAGTAAAACTCGTGCAGTTCGACATCGACACCGAAGCGCCCGTGCGCGGGCCGGACGGATTTTGCATCGCCGCACCCCTGGGCGAGGCAGGCGAAGCCATCGGGCGCATCAAGGACGACGCCCGCGCTGGCTATTCGGGCTATGCCGACAAGACCGCGTCCGAGAAAAAAATCCTGCGCGACGCCTTCGAACCGGGCGATGCCTGGTTCCGCACCGGCGACCTCATGCGTGAAGACAAGGAAGGCTATTTCTATTTCGTCGATCGGCTGGGCGACACTTTCAGATGGAAGGGCGAGAACGTCTCGACGACCGAGGTCGCCGAGGCCATCGCGCGCTTTCCCGGAATCGATGAGGTCAACGTCTACGGCGTGCAGATCAAAAATCTCGACGGCCGCGCCGGCATGGCCGCGATCACACCGGGCGAAGGCTTCGACCTCGTGGGACTACGCGATTTCCTGGTGCGCGAATTGCCGGCTTACGCGCGACCTCTGTTTATCCGCATCCAGCCCGCCATCGAAACCACGGGCACCTTCAAGTATCGCAAAACCGATCTTGTACGTGACGGCTTCGACCCCGCCAACACCGAGCATCGCCTCTATTTCGACCATCCCGTCGCGCATCGCTACGAGGCGCTCTCGCGGGAGCTTTATGCGGAGATTCAGGGCGGGCGGTTTAAGGTGTAGACCCTACTCGAACATCGCCGTCAGCGTTCCTTCAACACGCACCAGCTTTCCCTTCCGCTCGTATGCCTCGCTCAGCGCCGCTTCGCTCAACGCCGTCTCTGGCGCGCCGGCAGCGACGATGCGCCCTTCGCGCAAAAGCGTGACGCGATGCGCGACGCGTGCGGCGAGCGCGATGTCGTGGGTGGAGAACAGAACTCCGCCGCCCGCTTCGGCGTGTTTGCGAAAAATCTCCGCCACGCCGATCGCCTGCGCGGGGTCGAGCCCCGCCGTGGGCTCGTCCAGCACCAGCAGCGGCGCTTCCTGCGCGAGCGTGCGTGCGAGATGCGCGCGCAGTTCCTCGCCGCCGGAAATCCGGTCCATGCGCCGCGAACGGAGTGCGCCAAGGCCACACGCTTCGATCGCCGCATCGACGGCGGCCTGATCTCGCGGGCTCAGTCGCTCTGGCGCGCCGCCATGGGCGTAGCGTCCGAGCGCAACCAACGCCTCCACGCTGAGCGGCCAGATCGCTTGCGGATGCTGCGGCAGATACGCCGCCCGTAAAGCGCGGGCCTGCGCCGAGAGCCCGCGCGGATCGTCCCCGCCCAATCGCACCGCGCCTGCGGCGAGCGGAACCAGGCCAAGCCCGGCGCGCAACACGCTGGTTTTGCCGGCGCCGTTGGGCCCGAGCAGCGCCACAACCTCATCCGCGCCGACGGCAAGCGAAAAATCGGCGAACACGCTTCGCCCGCCCAATGCCAAAGCGGCGCGCTCGAAATAAAGCAGCGCGCTCATGCATCGCCTCCGCGTGAGGCAAGCCGCGCCGCGATCAGCGCAAACACCGGCCCGCCGATCAAGGCCGCGGCGACGCCCAGTTTGAGTTCGGTGTCGGTCGGCAGCAGACGCACGGCGATGTCGGCGCACACAAGCATCGCCCCGCCTGCCAGCGCGCTCGGAAGCAACAGCCGCGCCGGATCGTGCCCGACCATCGCGCGCACAAAGTGCGGCGCGGCGACCCCCACAAACCCGATCACACCCGCCACGGCGGTCGCCCCGCCCGCGCATGCGGCTGCGCCCAGAACCACAAGCGCGCGCGTCCGCGACAGATCGGCGCCAATCGCGGCGGCGGCGGCTTCGCCGAGCGTGAGCGCCTGCAGCCCGCGCGCGGACGCAAATATCAGCGCTCCGCCTACGAGCAGAAATGAACCTGCCAACGCCGCGTCCTCGAGCGAACGTCCTTCCACAGAACCCAATGTCCAATTCACCAGATCAGAAAGTGCACCGGGGTTCGGCGCAAGATTAAGCGCCAGCGCGATAAGGCCCCCCGCCAAACTCGAAAGCCCAATGCCGATCAGCGCGAGGCTCGCCGGCCCGCGCGCACGCCAACCGAGCGCGGTCACCAGTATCGCCGCGGCAAGCGCAAACGCCAACGCCGCGAACGGCGCAAACGCTGAAAACCCGAATGCGAACGCAATCACCGCGCCGAGCGCTGCAAAACCCGACAAGCCCAGCACGCCGGCATCCGCCAGCGGATTGCGCAGCAAGCCCTGCAAAGCCGCGCCGGACAACCCCAAAGCGGCGCCGACCAGCCACGCCGTCAGCGCACGCGGCAACCGCACTTCCCACACAATCGCGCGCGTGCGCGCATCGTCTGCGAATGGGTCGGCGATCGGCACGGGGCCAAGCCAAAGCGCTGCGAGTAGTGCTGCAAGGCTGAGGGCCGTGAGCGCGAAGACCACCGCGCCAAGATTGTTTGGCCTCCTCACTCAACACCCATTCCCGGATTGCGCGCAGCGCAAGTCCGGGACCCAAGATCGCGAGCGGCTCGTGTTTATGGGCCCCGGAATGCCGCTCCGCGGCATCTGGGGATGGGTGGATGTTGTAACCTCTCGCATCACGACGCACGCAACGCACGTGCGATGATTTCCGCTGCATCGATCGCGGTCCAGGCTTCGCACGACACCGAGGCCGCCGGCAGGTTCACCGTGCGCGCATTGGCGAGCATGCGGCGCAGCGCGGGATGACGCGATGGCGACCACGCGCTTGTCGTGGTGCGTCCCGTCTCGAAGAAGCCGAGCGCCACCAAAGCGGGCGGCGCTTCGATCATACGCTCCAGCGGGAGCAACGCCCAACCGACCTCCTCGCGAAGGTTGCGGCCGCCGGCGGCCGCGATCACGTCGTCCATCAGCACGCCCGCGCCCCCAACCGCTCCGCCAGCCGAAAGATAGAGAACCGGCGCGCGCTCACGTGGCCAAGAAGCTCGCAAGTGCGCAAGACGGTTGCCTAGATCGCGCGCGATCACCGCCCCTCGCTCGCTGCGTCCGATCACGCGGGCGGCGTCGAGCACATCCTCGCGTGCCGCGTCGAAGGTCGCGGAATCTCCAACTTGCAACACCGGCACGCCGAAGCGCGCATACATCGCCTCCGAATCCCACGACCCGCCCCAATTGCGCACGACCAGATCGGGATCGAGCGCAAGCACCTCCTCCAGCGTCCCGCGCGTTTGGCGAATGCCAACAGCGCGTGCGCGAAAGTACGAATCATCGCGTTGCGAACCGCGCGAGAGCGCCGCAATTTGTTCGCGATCGGCTAACGCAAGCACGAATTGGTCGGCGCAATAATCGAGGCTGACGATCCGTCTCGGCTCGGCTGCGGCGGGGGGGGTCATGCAGTACAGGATTACAGTGCATAACAACCAACAGCCGTCATTCCGGGGCGCACGGAGTGCGAACCCGGAACCCAGGGGATCGTAGAGCACAGCGCTCGCGGCCCCTGGGTTCCGGGTATCGCTTCGCGATCCCGGAATGACGGAGTGTAATTTTCGGTCTTGATTCGCTACGGCCGGAACGACCGCAAACCAGCGCGCAAGCGCGCTCAACCAATTCCACCGCACCCGTTTCTCCTTCGGGCGCCATCCCGCGCCCAGAGCACATGTCGGCAGGTCTTCTGGCTTTGCGGGTCGTTGCTCTTCGGCCCCTTCCCGAAGCACGCTTGCGCGCTCCAGTGGCTTGGCCTTGAACTCGCCGCTTACAGCTGCGGGCGCAGCCGCGGATTTGCACCGCGTTCCCTGTTAGTCCTCGAGGAGGAACCGACGGCGGATGCTATATTGGTAAATGTAGGAAGCGCAAATGCTGTTTGCGGTCGGGTCCGCATCTCAGCGCCCGCGCCAGACTTCCTCCACCCGCTCGTCGCGACCGCAGCGCCAGCGATAATAGCGATATTGCAGGTCGTTCTTCTCGTAATAATCCTGGTGATATTCTTCCGCGGTCCAGAAGCGCGACGCTTCACGTACTGTCGTTGCGATCGGGCGCCCAAGCGCGCTTTGCGTTTCCGCCAGGGATGCCTCGGCCTCGGCACGCTGCGCAGGCGTGACAAAGATCGCCGGCGCGTAGCTGAGGCCGCGGTCGCAGAATTGGCCGCCCGCGTCGAGCGGATCGTGATGGCGCCAGAAATGGTGCAGGAGCTGAGCGTAGCTGATGCGGCTGGGATCGTAGGTCACAAGTACAGCTTCGGTATGGCCCTCGTGGTTGCGATAGGTCGGGTTCTGCAACGCGCCGCCGCTATATCCGGACACGGCCTCGATCACCCCGTCCAGATGCTCGAAATCGCTCTCGACGCACCAGAAGCAGCCGCCGGCGAAAATCGCCTCCGCGCGCGCGCCATCGGCCGGCGTTTGCTGTTGCGGTTGCGCTTCCGAGGGCGAACACGCGATCAGCGCCAATCCCAGACCCAACGCCGCCATCCAACGCATCGCTTCGCTCCTGTGCAGACCCATGATACGCATGGACCCCCAATCCGGTTGCATCCCGTAACCCAATTCCAGCAGCAAACGAACCCTCGCCCATGACCGAGAACCCTACCCCGGCCAAGAAGTCGCTCGCGCGCTTCGCACCGATCCTGCTGGTCGTGGCCGGCCTGGTCCTGGCGTTTACGTTCCGGGTGCACGAGTATTTGTCGTTGGAGTCACTCTATCGCCAGACCGCCGCGCTCGATGCATTTGTGGCGCGCAATTATGTCGCGGGGATCGCGATGTTCATGCTGATCTATGGCGCGGCGGTGGCGAGTTCCATTCCCGGCGCCAGCTTCCTGACCTTGAGCGGCGGCTTCCTGTTCGGCACTTGGATCGGCGGCGCCGCGGCCTGGATTGCAGCAACGATCGGCGCCACGCTCATCTTCCTGGCGGCGCGCACCGCATTCGGCGACGCGCTGCGCGCCCGCGCCGGCGGCTGGCTCACACGCCTGGGCAACGGCTTCCGCGAGAACGCGTTCAATTATCTGCTTGCGCTTCGTCTGACACCGATCGCGCCATTTTTCGTGGTGAACCTCGCGCCCGCCTTCTTCAACGTGAAGCTTCGCGACTATGTGTTGGCGACCTTGATCGGCATGATACCCGGCGCTTTCGTCTACGCCTCCGTCGGCGCCGGCTTGCGCGCCGCGCTGCAAACTGGCGCGGTGGTCGATCCGAGCGAGGCCGCGCGTGCAATTCTGTTTTCGCCAGCGGTGTTCGGCCCTGTGCTGGCGCTGATCGCGCTGGCGCTGGTTCCTGTCGCCCTGAAAGCGCTGCGCCGTGGGGGCGCCTGATGGCTGTGCAAAATCTCAGACCAGACCTCTGCATCATCGGCGCCGGATCCGCGGGTTTGTCGCTCGCGGCGGGCGCGGCGCAATTGGGTCTTTCCGTCGTGCTGTTCGAGGCCGGCGAAATGGGCGGCGATTGTTTGAACTATGGCTGCGTGCCGTCGAAAGCACTGATCGCGGCGGCGGCGCAGGCGCAGGCCATGCGCGATGCGAGGCGCTTCGGTATCGCCGCCAGCGAACCCGTCTTGGACTGGTCGCAAGTGAAGACGCATGTGAAGGGCGTCATCGCCGCGATCGCGCCGAACGACAGCCAGCAGCGGTTCGAAGGCTTAGGCGTCGTCGTCATCCGCGAGCGAGCGCGCTTTGTCGATGCCGCCATTGTCGAATCCGACAGCGCCCGTGTTCGCGCCAAGCGAATCGTGATCGCCACCGGCTCACGCGCAGCGATGCCACCGATCCCCGGCCTGAATGAGGTTGGCGCGCTCAGCAACGAATCCATTTTCGACATCGCCGAGTTGCCGCGGCATCTGATCGTGCTGGGCGCCGGCGCGATTGGCGTCGAATTGGGCCAAGCATTTCGTCGCCTCGGTTCACAGGTGACCATCGTTGAAGCCGCCACCGCGCTCGCCGGCGCCGACCGTGACGCCGCGGAAATCGTGCTTGCGCGACTTCGGGCGGAAGGCGTTGAAGTACTTGAAGGCTGGCGCGCGCAAAGCGCGAGCCCGCACGCCGATGGCATTGCGCTCGAAATTCTTGGACCGCCGGCGTCCCCGCCGGCGACGGAGGACACAATACGCGCGGCAGGGTCGTTTGCGAGCACCGTCGCCGGCGGGGACGCCGGCGGTCCAAGAAAGTCACTTACAGGCTCACACCTGCTCGTCGCCGCTGGCCGCAAGCCGAATTTCGACGGCCTCAATCTCGAAGCGGCCGGCATCGCTTTCGACAAGCGCGCGATCGCGACCTCGCCGACGCTGCGCAGCACGACCAATCCCAATGTGTGGGCGTTGGGCGACGCGGCCGGCGGCGGCTTCACCCATAGCGCCGGCTGGCACGCCAGCGTGTTCGTGCGCAATGTCTTGTTCAAGGCGCGCACACGGGCCGATGCGCTGCCGATACCTGCAGTCACGTACAGCGATCCAGAGCTCGCGCAAATCGGCCTTACCGAAGCGCAGGCGCGCGAGCAATTCGGCGATGGCGTTACAACAACGCGGGTGGATTTTCACGACAACGACCGCGCTCAGGCACAGCGCGATACCGAGGGCTTCTGCAAACTCGTGATCGGCAAAGGCGGGCGCTTGCTCGGCGCGACCATCGTCGGCGCGGAAGCCGGAGAACTGATCGCGCCGCTGGCCCTGGCCATGGCCAGCAAGCTCGGCGTGCGCGCACTGACCTCGCCGGTGCTGCCCTACCCTACGCGCGCCGAAATTATCAAACGCGCCGCTGGCGCCTACTTCACGCCGACGCTGTTCTCCAAAGGGACGCGCACGCTGGTGGGGGCGTTGAAGCGGATACCTTGAGCGTGCGTCCTAGACATCAACCTCGGCATCCAGTGCATTCGCCTGGATAAAGTCGCGCCTTGGTTCGACTACGTCGCCCATCAGCTTGGTGAAGAGATCATCAGCGTCGTCGCCGTGTTCCACTTTCACTTGCAGCAATGCTCGCGCGTCGGGGTCGAGGGTGGTTTCCCAGAGCTGCTCGGCGTTCATTTCGCCCAAGCCCTTGTAGCGGGCGATGGTGAGACCCTTGCGGCCGGCTTCTTCGACCGCTTTCAACAGCGAGAGCGGGCCATGCACCGGCGTTACGTCGCCGCCGCGGCGCACCAGGCCGGGTTTTTCGTAAGCTTCACGCACGCTGGCGGTGCGTTCGGCCAGCCGACGTGCGTCGGTGGAGCCGAGCAGCAATCGATCCAGCACCACGCGCTCGGCGACCGAGCGAACCACGCGCTCGACCACAAGCGCATGATCGGGATCGAAACGGCCGCTCCAAGTGGCCTCGCCTTCCTCGGCCAACAAATTGAGCCGGCGCGCGGTTTCCTGCGCAGCAGCGTCGCCCGCGCCGGGTGCAAACGCGCCTGCGAGCGCGGCTTGCTCCAGCACCGCATCGGGCGCGCGCTGGTGCAAACGATTGATCAGCACTTCCACCGCCATGGCTTCGCGCGCCACGCGCTTGAGATCCTCACCGGCAATCTGTTCGCCACCGCCTGCTTCAAAGACCGCGCCAGCCGCGCCCTCTTCGATCAGGTAAGATTCGAACTCAGCTTCGTCTTTCAAATAACGCCCGGCCTTGCCCTTGGTGGCTTTATAAAGCGGCGGCTGAGCGATGTAGAGATAGCCGCCATCGATCAGGCTCGGCATCTGGCGATAGAAGAACGTGAGCAGCAATGTGCGGATGTGGGCGCCATCGACGTCGGCGTCGGTCATGATGATGATGCGGTGATAGCGCAATTTGTTGAGGTCGATATCGCCCTCTTCGCGGCCGATGCCGGCGCCGAGCGCGGTGATCAAGGTGCCGACCTGTTCGCTGGCGAGCATCTTGTCGAAGCGCGCGCGCTCGACGTTGAGGATTTTTCCGCGCAACGGCAATACGGCCTGGTATTCGCGGTTGCGCCCTTGCTTGGCTGAACCGCCGGCGCTGTCGCCTTCGACAATGAACAGCTCGGACTTCGCCGGGTCTTTCTCCTGGCAATCGGCCAACTTGCCCGGCAACGACGCAACATCGAGTGTCGACTTGCGGCGCATTTCGCGGGCCTTGCGCGCGGCTTCGCGCGCGGCGGCGGCTTCCACGATCTTGGCCATAACCGCTTTCGCAGGACCGGGGTTTTCCTCGAACCAGGAGGCCAATGCTTCCGCCACCAGGCTCTCAACCGCCGGGCGCACTTCGGAAGAAACCAATTTGTCTTTGGTTTGCGACGAGAATTTCGGGTCGGGCACTTTCACCGAAAGCACCGAGGTCAAGCCCTCGCGCGCGTCCTCGCCGGTGATATCGACCTTTTCTTTCTTGGCCATGCCGCTCGATTGCATGTAGCCGGTAATCACGCGCGTCAGCGCGCCGCGGAAGCCGGCCTGGTGGGTGCCGCCGTCGCGCTGGGGAATGTTGTTGGTGAAGCACAGCTCGGCGGCGTGATAGCTGTCATTCCATTGCATCGCCACTTCGACGGCGATGTTGTCCTTCTCGGCATTGATGTAGATCGGCTCGATGATCGCGGTGCGCGAGCGGTCGAGATGGGTGACGTAGGCCTTGACGCCACCTTCGTAGTAGAGCGTCTCCTCGAACGGCTCGGGGCCGCGCAGATCCTTGAAGTGGATCGAGACGCCGGAATTGAGAAACGCGAGCTCGCGCAGGCGGTGCTCAAGCGTTTTGCGGTCGAACTCCACCATGGTGAAGGTTTGCGTCGAAGGCAGGAAACGCACGCCGGTGCCGCGCTTGGGCTTGCCGTTCTCGACGGGCGCTGGGCCAATCTCTTTCAGCGGCGCCAACGCGTCGCCATGAGAGAAGCGCATGGAATGGTGCTTGCCGTCACGCCAGACGTTCAAATCAAGCCATTCGGAAAGCGCGTTCACAACCGAGACGCCGACGCCGTGCAGGCCGCCTGACACCTTGTAGCTGTTCTGGTCAAACTTTCCGCCCGCGTGCAGCTGGGTCATGATCACTTCGGCGGCGGAAACGCCCTCGCCTTCGTGGATGTCGGTGGGAATGCCGCGCCCGTCGTCGGTCACCTCCGCGCTGCCGTCAGGGTGGAGCGTGACGGTGACGGTCTTGGCGTGGCCGGCAAGCGCCTCGTCGATGGCGTTATCGACCACCTCATAGACCATATGGTGCAATCCGGAGCCATCGTCCGTATCGCCAATATACATCCCCGGCCGTTTTCTTACGGCATCTAAGCCCTTGAGAACCTTGATGGATTCAGCGCCGTATTCCGGCGCCGCTTGGGGAGCGGGTTGGGCTGCTGTCATGGGGTGTGAATCGGGATGGAAAACATGTCCCAATATAGGGATTGAACCCGGAAAAGTCTCGGTTTTTGATGGGTTTCAGAGCCGCGCCAACATCGCGGAAACAAACGGCGCCGCGAGCCAAATGGCGCCGCCCAAAGCCACCGCGCCCAACGTCAGCCAGAGCCCGTCACGAGCGGTCATGCCGAGCCCAAAAAACACCACCGCCAGCCCCGGCGCGAGCGGTGCGAACGGGATCAATCCCAGCGGAAACGTGATCAGCGCCGCGGCGATGCAGAACAGCGCGATCAGGTTCAC
>CADEDG010000086.1:0-1828 GCA_902826035.1 uncultured Alphaproteobacteria bacterium | reverse complement strand
CCCTCCTCGCCGATTTGCGTCTGCACTTCGTCGAGCACTTCGCTGAGCGTGTCGGGTTCGTTCTCGGCGTCCATCAAGCGGCGATCCGCACAGGCAGCGTTTCGTAGCCGTGCACAAACGAGGACAGCACGCGCCGCGGCTCGCCCACTACCTCGATTTTGTCGAAGCGCTTCAGGATTTCCTCCCAAACGATGCGCAGCTGCATTTCACCCAAGCGATTGCCTACGCAACGATGAATGCCGAAGCCGAACGAGAGGTGGCGGCGCGCGTTTTCCCGTTCGATGTTGAAGGAATTCGCATCGGAAATGATATCCTCGTCGCGATTGCCGGAAATGTACCACATCACCACTTTATCGCCCTTCTTGATGCGCTGCCCGCCCAATTCCGTATCCTGGAGCGCGGTTCGGCGCATGAACGCAAGCGGCGTTTGCCAACGGATTGTCTCTGAAACCAACGACGGAATCAAAGCGGGATTGGCGCGCAACTTGGCGAATTGTTCAGGCCATTTGCTGAGCGCATACAGCGAGCCAGTGATGGAATTGCGCGTGGTGTCGTTGCCTCCCACGATCAGCAGCACGAGATTGCCGAGAA
Source organism: uncultured Alphaproteobacteria bacterium (assembly GCA_902826035.1). GTDB lineage: Bacteria > Pseudomonadota > Alphaproteobacteria > Caulobacterales > Aquidulcibacteraceae > Vitreimonas. The sequence continues at coordinate 1,237 of CADEDG010000086.1, read as the reverse complement.
ACTCCTGCGGCGGCATGTCCTTGGTGCTTTCGCCATGCACCAGCATGGAGATGAGATCGGGCTTCGGCGGCTCCTTGGCGCGGCGATTGCGAAGCTCGGTGAAATAGGCGAGGCACTCCATCAGCTCCGCGCGGCGCTGGTCTTCGCTATCGACGATGCCAGATCCTGGCGCGGCGGTGGCGACGTCCGACCAGCGCGTCAGCTTGCGGCGATCTTCCCAGGGAAAATCGAACAACGTCGCCAACATCTGCGTCGTCAGCTCGATGGAGATTTTATCGACCCAATTGAACACCTCGCCGCGCGGAATTTCGTCCAGCAAACGCCCGGCGCGCTCGCGAATGATGGGTTCGAGATTGGCGAGATTATTTGGCGCCACGATGGGGCTGACGGTTTTGCGCTGCACATCATGCTTTGGCGGATCCATGGCGATAAACATTGGCAGCGGAAAATCTTCCTCCGGATCGAACAGCGTTATCGATGGTTCAGAGGAAAAAATCTGGTGATTGGTCTCCACATGCATGATGTCGTTGAACTTGGTCACCGACCAATAGGGGCCATTCAGGCTGTCGGGGCAATAATGCACCGGCGCTTGCTTGCGCAGGCGCTCGAAGAACGGCCAGATGGTATCGTCACGGAAGCGCTCGGGACGGGAAACATCGAGCGTGCGCAGATCGGCCGACCACGCATCTTCGTTCGGATCATAGTTGAAAACGTAATCTTCGTTGCGCATGGGAGGACTCCAGACGCCACCAAACCACATTGCGACGCAGGCGAAAAGCGGCGCCCAGGGCAAGCTCAGCCGACGGGGAGGCGGACTGACCGGAACGGCCCCCAAAAGCGCCGCCCGCGCGAAGGGCGGCGGCTGGAAGAAAGTCGCCGGGAGTGGACATTCAGTCGAAGGTTACCCGCGCAGACGAAAGCTCGCTTGCAAGGCGCTTAAGTGTCGTAAGAAATGTCTTACCGCGAAGGGGCGCCAACGATTTCGCGTTGATGAAATGGAGATTGACCTCTCCCGGCCAACCAGGCCCGCCGCCTTCCAGCGCGTCCCAGAAAGCATCTAAGTTTCTTCCAAAGAGGTGGGCACCTTGGGCGTCGACTGAGTCTAGATAGAGCCGCCAGAACTCGTCTTCGGATGTCACCTTCCCGCAATCAATCGTAATCGTCGGTCGCATCAGCGTTCTCGTCAGCGCTACTTTAGCCTTTGGCGTTCCAACTCACGCAACGTCCGCTCTGGGCC
>CADEDG010000085.1 GCA_902826035.1 uncultured Alphaproteobacteria bacterium | reverse complement strand
TGGTGCTCTCGCGCATGCGCGACGAAACTCAGACCAAGAAGCTGTTCGACACGCTTGCGCCGCGCATGAAGGGCCGCGCCGGGGGCTATACCCGCGTGCTGAAGGCCGGCTTCCGCTATGGCGACAACGCACCGCTCGCGGTGATCGAGTTCGTCGACCGCGACGAGGATGCACGCGGCCAAGACAGCGGCCCGCGCCCGGAAGCGGTCTACACCGACGATTGAGAGCAGCGGACAAAGCTCTGCCCAACGGGCCGCCCTTTGGGCGGTCCGTTTTCGTTTGACATTATGATTGCAGAACAACAGAAATATTAGCGAATGCGGGAGGCAATCGAGTGGCCAGTTATTACCGTCCCAAGGGGCTCTCCAGCGCCGTCAGCTACCTCGATCCAAAGTCAGCGTTCCGTTGGCTGGAGCAGGCGTTCGGCTTTGAGCCGCTGATGGTCATCCTCGATGATAACGAGAACCTGCTGCATTCGGAAATGACCTACGGCGAAAGCGTCGTCATGGTGGGCAACGAATGGAGCGCCGACCACAAGAGTCCGAAATCGCTTGGCGGCAAGAACACGCAAACCGTGCACGTGCAACTCGCGCGCGGGGACGATATCGACGCGCACTGCGAACATGCCCGCAAGGCCGGCGCTGAAATCCTCCAGGAGCCCAACACCCAATTCTACGGCGACCGCACCTATCGCGCGCGCGATCCGGAAGGCCACATCTGGACCTTCGGCGTGACGATGCAGGAAATGGCGCCGACCGATTGGGACAAAGCCATTGGCTGCACTACCAAGACGCGCCTTTGACCACAAAGCGCTCCATCGACGCCAAGCTCGCAGCACTCGCCGATCCCCATCGCCGTCGCGCGGTGGAATTGCTGGGCGAGCGCGCGCGCCGCGCGGGAGACCTTGCGGAAGCGCTGAAACTGCCCGCGCCGGCAATGAGCCGGCACCTGCGCGTGCTGAAGCAGAGCGGCTTAGTTGAAGAGGCGCACCCCGAGTTCGATGCGCGCGTGCGTATCTATGCGCTCAAGGAGGGCGCGATGTTGGATCTGAAACAATGGTTGGCCAACACCGAGAAGCTCTGGAGTGAGCAATTGTCGGCGTTCAAGGCGCATGTCGAAAAGCCGACGAAATGAGTTCAGCGGTAATCGTGTCGTTGCGCGTGAAGGCGAGCCCTGTACGCGCGTTCGATGTGTTCACCCAGGAGATCGCGCTTTGGTGGCGGCCCAATCCGCTATTTCAGCTCACCCCACGTGGTGACGGCGTGCTGCGCTTCGAGGGCGGCGAAGGCGGACGCCTGATTACGGCGCTCCCGGGCGGGCGGGAGTTCGAAATCGGGCGGGTAAGCGCCTGGGCTCGTGGCCAGCGCTTGGCGTTTTCCTGGAAGCCTGCGACTTTCTCGGAGGCGCTGAGCACGCAGGTGATCGTCAGTTTCGAGGCGACGGCTGAGGAGACCCGGATCACCGTGGAGCACCGCGGCTGGAATGAAATTCCGCGAGATCACGTCGCGCGCCACGGCTTTCCGTTGGGGCAGTTTCAGTTGCGCCTCGGCGAGCACTGGCGTGTGTTGCTGGAATCGCTCTCGCATGTTGCGTCTAGGTTCAAGGGATGACGCCTCGGCGCGAATGCCATGTTTCTGCCCCGAGCTGGCGCCAAATCTCGCCCTCCAAAACCAGGGCGAAATGAATGCAGATCACGCGCGCCAACCTCTTGAAGTCGCTGCCTTTTGTAGCAGCCCTCAGCGCTGCCTTCGCCAGCGGCGCATTGGCAGGTCCGATCGCAGAGCGGGTCGGGCTCACGCCGGCGGTGCAGCGCTCTGGGCATGACGAGCCTTCCCTGCAATTGGTGCAAGCCGCTCCGCTCACCCGTCTCACGCCCACCAGCCGGGGGGAGGCGCAGCTTTCGTTCGCGCCGGTGGTGGAGCGCGCAGGACCGGCGGTGGTGAACGTCTATGCACAGCGCGTGGTGCGGGCGATGTCGCGCGACCCTTTTTTCGGACGCTTCTCCGCGCCGCGCGTAGAGCAAGCCCTGGGCTCCGGAGTGGTGGTGCGCGCCGACGGCATCATCGTCACTAACAACCACGTGATCGAAGGCGCGCAGGCCCTGAAGGTCGTGCTCGCCGATCGGCGCGAATTCGATGCGGAACTGGTACTCGCCGATCCGCGCGTGGACCTCGCCGTGCTGCGTATCCGTGAGAGCGGCCTGCCGACGTTGCCGTTCGCGGACAACCACAACACCCAAGTGGGCGACATGGTTCTCGCCATCGGCAATCCGTACGGCCTCGAGCGGACGGTCACCAGCGGCATCATCTCGGCGCTTGCGCGCACGGAGGTCGGCGTTAGCGATTACGCGTTCTTTATCCAGACGGACGCCGCAGTGAACCGCGGCAATTCCGGCGGTGCGTTGGTCGATATGTCGGGCGCGCTGGTCGGCATTAACAGCGCCATTTTCTCCGAGGGCGGCGGGTCCAACGGTATTGGCTTCGCTATCCCCTCTGAGATGGTGCGTCGGGTGGTGGAATCTGCGGTGTCGGGCGGCCGGCGCGTGGTGCGGCCCTGGCTGGGCGCACGCGTGCAAGTAGTGACGCAGGAACTCGCCAATTCGCTCAACCTGCCGCGGCCCGAAGGTGTGCTGGTGACTGACCTCTATCCGCGCTCGGCCGGCGAACGGGCGGGATTGCGCGAGGGCGACATCATTTTGTCGGTTGGCGGGACTGAGGTTCGCGACGAGGGCGGCGTGCGCTATCAGTTCGCAACGCAAAGGCCCGGCTCTCGGGTGCCGGTCCTGGTGTTGCGCAATGGACGTCGCTTGACGCTGAACGCCAACGCCGAGGCGCCGCCGGGCGGAGCACCCGAGGCGCGCGAACTCAGCGGCAACCATCCTCTGTCGGGCGCTCGCGTGGTGACGTTGACCCCGGCAACGGCGGAAGATGCGAGGCTCGATCCGTTTGCGGACGGCGTCTTCATACAGGCGCTCGACCGTGGCGGCGTCGCTGCGCGCATCGGCTTCCGCCCTGGCGACATCATCGACGAAATCAACGGTCAGCCGGTGCGCGATGCTGCGCAGCTTGAGCGGACCCTCGCCCAGTCGCGCTCCTGGGTGATCGGGATCGAGCGCAACGGCCAGCGCGCGGAGATACGCTTCTAGACCCGCGCTATTTGCTCAGCTTGCCAGGCCACAACATGCGCTGGAACGCGCCGTCGCGGTCCAACATGAGATGCTTCAACGCACCAAGCACGTGGAGCGCCAGGGTGAAGAAAATGAGCACGCGACCGACCAGATGCGCGGTCTCGGCGGCCTCATGGATGTCGTTATTGCGTTCGACGAAGGGGCTTGGCAGCGAGAACAGGTCGAAGGCGCTGATCGCGCGTCCACCACTCCACACCGCCAGCGGGCCGCTGATCAGCTGAATGAGCAGCCCAAGCAAGAGCAGGTTTTGCACCACCGACAAAAGCGTGTTCAGCCAGGGCGCTTGCTTGGGCTTAACCGGCTGAATTTGGGAATAGTGCAGCGCGATGCGCGCCGCGAAGAACACGAACAAGGTGGCGCCGATTGAGATGTGCAATCCCATCAACGCGCCGCGCGCCGCAGTGTCATGGGCGGCCTTGGCGAGTCCGGCCTGCAAACCGGTCGCGAACATTGCGATCACGCCAAAGGCTGCGATCCAATGCAGGGCGATCGTGGCCCAACCATAAGTTTCCTTGGTGTTTGTTAAGCTCATGGCTCGCGCCTCCACCCGTTATGATGGCGGCGTCAGGGACGAGCCGCAAGCACCCGGTTACGCCACGAGCGCGCGCGGCTCTATGTACCGTGACGGCTTGACCGCCGTGATAATAAAGGAATTCTCGTCCGGGCCGCGTTGGATGGTGTGGAAATCGAAATCGGCCTGGTAGAATGGGCGGTAATCGGTCATCGGCGTACGGCCGCATTGGCGCTCGTATTCGGTCTGTTTCAGGAAGATGAGTGATTCGAGCATGATCACCCGGGTGTGGCCAGGGTCGGCCAGCGCCCACACGCTTTCCGCGCTCGGCGTGATGCCGGCGAAATGACCGCCTGGCTTTAGGATGCGCCAGACCTCGGAAAAGAACGCCAGAAACCCGCGCCAATCGCCCTGCGTGCCGAAATGCTCAAGCGTGTGGTAGGCGTGGATTTCGTCGAATTCGTTGTCTGCGAACGGCAGGGGAAGATTATTCAGGTCCCAGACCACGTCCGGGCGGCAGGAATCGTTGAAATCGAGCGTCACGAGGTCGGCGCTCCAATTGGGGTCGCCATTGGGGAGGAGGCGCTTTCTGCCGCGATGGCCCGCCTGGCCCGCTCCCATAAGCAATGTGCGCATACTGACCTCCGGAGAATCAATCCGGCCAAGTCAAACGCCATCGCTTCAGTTTTAGGTTAACGCCGCCGCCCGCCAATGTTGTTATGCTGGCGCCTATGTCGGATCTGTTCCAAGCCGCCGGCCTTGACCAGAGTGCACCCGCGCCGCTGGCCGAGCGTCTGCGGCCGCGAAAGCTGAGCGAGGTCGTCGGTCAGGACCATTTGCTGAAACCAGAAGGCCCAATTGGCCGCATGGTTGGGCAGAAGCGGCTCTCATCCATGGTGCTGTGGGGACCGCCGGGCGTCGGCAAGACCACAATTGCGCGCTTGCTGGCGGAAGAAACCGGGCTTGAGTTCCAACAGATCAGCGCGGTGTTTTCCGGCGTCGCTGATCTCAAGAAGGCGTTCGAGACCGCCAAGGGCCGTCGCGCCTCGGGCAAAGGCACGCTGTTATTCGTGGATGAAATCCACCGTTTCAATCGCGCGCAACAGGATGGGTTCCTGCCTTATGTGGAGCAGGGCGTGGTGACGCTCGTGGGCGCCACCACCGAGAACCCCAGCTTCGAGATCAACGCCGCGCTTTTGTCTCGCGCGCAAGTATTCGTGTTGAAGCGTTTGGACGATGCGGCGTTGGAACTGCTGTTGCAACGCGCCGAGGCGCTGCTCACGAGAAAACTGCCGCTGACCGAGGGGGCGCGCAATGCGCTCTGCAATCTCGCCGACGGCGATGGGCGCTACCTGCTGACGCTGAGCGAGGAATTGTTCGCGCTGCATCCAAAGGCGCCGCTTGATCCCAAGGCGCTCGGAGAACTTCTGCAGAAACGCGCGCCTGCCTATGACAAGGATCGCGAGGAGCACTACAATCTCATTTCCGCGCTACACAAAAGCATACGCGGCTCTGATCCCGATGCGGCGCTTTACTGGCTCGCGCGTATGGTCGCTGGCGGCGAGGACTTGTTGTTCATCGCGCGCCGGCTGGTGCGTGCGGCGGCCGAAGATATCGGCCTCGCCGATCCCACAGCGCTGCTGATCGCCAATGCGGCCAAGGAGGCGGTGCATTTCATCGGCCCGCCGGAAGCGGAATTGCATCTGGCGCAGGCCGTGCTTCACTTGGCCACCGCGCCGAAATCCAACGCCGCCTACGTTGCGTGGAAGCAGGCAAAGCGCGCGGCGGAGGAAACCGGAACGCTCGGGCCGCCCATGCACATCCGCAACGCGCCAACCAAATTGATGAAGGGACTGGGCTACGGTTCGGGTTATCAATACGATCACGATGCTGAAGGCGGCTTCTCAGGGCAAAGTTACTTTCCCGACGAAATGCCACGCCGCGTGTTCTACGCGCCAGACGGCAAAGGCCGCGAAGGCGCGATCAAGGAGCGCTTGGAGCACTGGGCGAAGTTGAGGGCGGAGCGTGAGTGAAACCCGGCCGCCAGCGCCAGACGCACGCTCGCTTCTCCTCCACGAAGACGCACACATCCTTGCTTTCAACAAGCCCGCAGGTCTCGCTGTGCAAGGCGGGTCCGGTGTCGGGCAGAGCTTGGAAGGTTTGCTCCAGGCCTTCGCTAAGTCCAACGGCAAGCGTCCGCGCCTCGTGCATAGACTCGATCGCGATACATCGGGGGTCATTGTCGCAGCGCGCACTAAGCCGGCGGCGGCGTTTTTGTCGGAGGCATTCGCCAAGCGAGACGCAGACAAAACCTATCTCGCGATTGTCTGCGGCGGCGCACCCCAGCCATCCGATGGCGAGATCGCGCTTGCTCTGAAAAAAACCTCGCGCCGGGGGCTCGACATTATGGAGATTTCTGCGGACGGCCATGCCGCGCTCACCCGCTATCGCACGCTCTCCGCGACATCCCAGGCGGCGCTGCTGGAATTGCGCCCGGAGACGGGCCGCATGCACCAATTGCGCGCCCATCTTGCAGCAATCGGTCGCCCCATAGCTGGCGATGGCAAATATGGTGGTCTGTTTAGCCTCGCCGGTGCTGCGATCCCTCGACTTATGCTGCACGCCGCAGTCCTGGAGATTCCCCATCCAGGAGGTGGCAGGCGGCGATATTCTGCGCCCCTGCCTGGTGACTTCCTTGAAACGCTCAAAAACTTGGGTCTTGGCGAGGCGCCGGCCGGACAAGTCTGCTATAGTGAGCGCGAGGGAAAATGAACCGAGGATCCGCCATGCTCCGCCAAGCTCTTCTCGCTGCCGCCATCGCCGTTTTGGCCGCGTGCGCCAGCGCGCCGACCTATAGCCCAGCTGCCGTCCAAGGGGCCGCCGGTTATTCGGATACGCCGATCGAATCCAACCGCTATTTCGTCACCTATCGCGCCGATGGCGCCGCTGACGCGCAATTGCTGCAGGATTTCGCTCTGCTGCGCGCGGCGGAGCTGACCGTGCAGCATGGGCGCGATTGGTTCTGGGTCGATCGCCGCAATGTGGACGAGCAGGCCGCGCGCGGCGGCGGCCCTTCCATTGGCGTGGGCATTGGCGGGGGCAATTGGGGCAGGCGCTCGGGCGTGGGCGTAGGCGTTGGCGTAAACATTCCCATTGGAACACCAGCCGGCGTGCAGGCGCGCGCAGCGACGCTGGAAATTCGGCTCGGCGAAGGCGCAAAGCCCGATGACCTGAACGCCTACGACGCACATGCGCTCATCGCCAATTTGCGCGCAAGGCTGCTCCCGCCGCAATGACGAAACTATTGCTGGTAGCCTTCGGAGGAGCGCTTGGCTCGGCCGCGCGCTATGGGGTGAGCGTGCTCGCCGCCAGGTTCTGGGGTGCCGGCTTTCCCTGGGGAACATTGCTGGTGAATGTTTTCGGTGGGCTGGCGATGGGAGCGCTGGCGGCGCGCATCGGTTCTGAGCAGGAGCATCTGCGTTTGGCGCTCGGCGTGGGCGTGCTGGGTGGTTTCACCACCTTTTCGGCGTTTTCCCTTGAGACGCTGCGGCTCATGGAAGAAGCGCCCAGCCAAGCTCTGTGGTATGTTCTAGGTTCGGTCGTGTTATCGCTGGGTGCGTGCTGGCTGGGCTTGGTTCTGGGGCGTATATGAAGGCGGTGCAGTCCGTCGAGGTGGACAAAGATGACGGCGTAACCCGGGTCGACCGCTGGTTCCGCCGCCGCTATCCGCATTTGACCCAGGGCCAAGTGGAAAAACTCATCCGAACCGGTCAAGTCCGGGTTGATGGCGCGCGCGTAAAGGCCTCCGATCGGGTTGAGCCAGGGCAGATCGTGCGGGTGCCGCCGCTGCCTGAGGCCGCCGAGCGCCTGCCGCCGGGTATGAGCGGCAAGGACGCCGACTTCGTGCGCTCACTTGTGATCCACAAGGATGCCGACGTGATCGTGCTGAACAAGCCGGCGGGCTTGGCGGTGCAGGGCGGCTCGAAAACCGTGCGCCATCTCGATGGCATGCTCGACGGGCTGAAGTTCGATTCCGAGAAGAAGCCGAAACTAGTGCATCGCCTGGATCGCGACACTTCAGGCTGCCTGGTGCTCGCGCGCCATCCGCGCGCGGCGGCGTTCTTGGGCGAAGCGTTCCGCGATCGCGACACAGACAAAATCTATTGGGCCGTCGTGCTTGGCGCCCCGCGTCCGAAGGTCGGTGAATTGCGCAGCTGGATGCGCAAGGCGCCTGGCATGCACGAGGCCGACCGCGAGATGATGCAGTCGTGCGTCCAGGCTGACGAAGGCGCAGTGCACGCGATCACGCAGTACGTGGTGCTGGAAGAAGCCGCGCAGAGCGGGTCGTGGGTTGCGTTGCGTCCGGTCACCGGGCGCACGCACCAATTGCGTTTCCACATGGCCGAGATGGGCCACGCAATAGCGGGCGACCCGAAATATCATTGCGACCGGTCTGCACCGAATGGATTGGACGCGGCCTTGCTCCTGCATGCCCGCGCGCTGCGTCTTCCCCACCCTTCCGGAGGCAAACTCGAAATCGTCGCGCCGCTCCCGGCGCACATGATGGCCGCGTTCGAGATGCTCGGCTTCGAGGAACGCGAGGCGCGCGATCCGTTCAAGCCGTTCGAGACCGCGCGATGAGACGCCCGCCATCGGAAATTTCGCCGGTGGTCAACGCCAGCCGCGAATTGCTTGCCGGCGGCGACGCCGTGGGCGCTGGCCGCCTGCTGGGGCCAGTATTCGAACGCGCTAAATCAGATCCTGACATTTTGCATTTGATGGGCTCGATCCGCAAAGCCGAAGGCAAGCTCGACGAGGCCGAGCGGCATTATCGTACGGCGATTTCGTACGCGCTGAGCGAGGGGACATACTACAATGACCTTGGCCTGGTTCTTCAGGCGCGCGGAGCGTTCGAGGAAGCGATCAAGGTTTTCCGAGCAGCGCTTGCGCTGATGCCATACGCTGCGCCGGTGCGAGTCAATCTGACCCGCTGTTATATGGCCGCCGGCGACTTGGCGCAGGCCGAACAGGAAGCGCGCGCTTACGTCAGCGCCGATCCTGGCGCGGAATCGTGGACCATGCTGCACCAAGTGCAGCGCGCGCAGGAACGCCACGAGGATGCGCTCGAATCTGCGGCAACGGCGCTGAAGCTTGCGCCAAAACTGCGTGGCGTGCGCTACAATTTCGCCGTGGCGCTTGACCGTGTCGGGCGCGGTGGGGAGGCGCTTGAATATTACGAGCGCTTAGCCCGACAGGACCTAGATACCCCAGAATTGGCGATCAATCTGGTGCGAGCGCTCTATGCCGCGGGACGACAATCCGACGCTGAAACCGCCGCTGAGGAAGCGATTAAACTTTGGCCTGGATCGGTCTCCCTGCACGCGACATTAGCGCGGATGCGGTTTCTGCGCGGCGAGGGCGACAAATGCGTCGCTCTCGCGGAAGCCGAAATCGCGCGCCGTCCGCGCGACTTGCAACTGCGCCTGGCGTGCGCCGACGCGCTGCACCGTTCCGGGCTTTTGCCGCAGGCGTTGAAGGTGCTCGACGAAGCCTTGCAACTCGCGCCCGACGCGCCTGCGTTGCTGACCGCGCTGGGCATCGTGCTCGATGAGCTCGACCGTCCGCGCGACGGGTTGAAGGCGCTGAGGCGGGTGTGCGCGATTGCGCCTGAAGCACGCGCGGGGCGGCGCAACCTCCTCTCGACTCTCCTGCGCGCCGGACTTGCCGATGAGGCGCTCGCCACCACGCGCGCCTTGCGCACTGACGAGCCGCACGAACAATATCTGATCGCCTGCGAGACGGTCGCGCTGCGACTGATGGGCGATCCCCAATATCGCTACTGGTGCGACTATGAGCGCCTGGTGCGATGCTATGAATTGCCCGCGCCGCAGGGCTTTTTCACCATCGAGAATTTCAACGCCGCTTTGGCCGAGACGCTGCGCGCGCAGCATAGAATTAACGCCCATCCGCTCGACCAGCACATCCATAATGGCTCGCAAACCGGGCGCAGCCTGCTTGCCCTGAACGAACGCCATTTGCGCGCCTTTATCGCCGCTTCCGAAACGGCGGTGCGCGATTATGTCGGGCGCCTGCGCGCTAGCGCCAACGACGCCGTCGGCCAGCGCAAGCGCGACAATTATCGCTATTCCGGGCTCTGGTCGGTGCGGCTCACCCATGAAGGCTGGCAGCCGAACCACGTGCATGATCGCGGTTGGATCAGCTCGGCTTATTACGTCGCGGCGTCAGCCGGCGAGAAGGCGCCAGAGCGCGCGGGCTGGCTCAAGCTCGGCGAACCGAACCGCCCGATCGCGGGCTGCGGGCCGGAGAAATTCATAGAGCCGAAACCCGGCATGCTGGTGCTGTTCCCATCCTATATGTGGCACGGAACCATGCCGTTCATGGGCACGGAGCGGCTCAGTGCCGCGTTCGACGTGCTTCCGGCCTGAGCGGGAATGCGCGTGAGCAAAGCTGTCAAGCGTTTCTACACACTCGCTACGGTGTCCGAGGATGGCCTCGGCGTGCAGCTTGACGCACGCACGCTGAGGACGCCTGCGGGCATCGTGTTCCGCGCGCCTAGCAAAACGCTCGCGGCGGCAATCGCCGCGGAATGGCAGGCGCAAGGTGCGGAGATCGAACCCGCCTCGATGCCGCTCACGCAGCTCTCCTTCGCCGCACTCGACGGCGGTGAAGCCGCGCGCGCGGAACGCATCGCCTATGTGTGCAAGTACGCAGAGACCGATCTCTGCTGCCATCGCGCCGAAGCGCCCGCGGAACTGATCGCGCGCCAGGCTGCTCTGTGGAACCCTTTGGTGGCATCGGGCGCGGAGACGCTTGGTGTGGCGCTGCCCGTGGTGAAAGGCGTGCTCGCGGCGGAGGTCCCGCGAGAGGCGCTTTCAGCGTTGCGCGAGCACGCCGAAGCGCTCGATGATTTCCGCCTCACCGCGCTCGCGCAACTCACAGGCCTCACCGGCTCGGCGCTGATCGCATTCGCGTTGGTGCAGGGACGGCTGGACGCGGAAACAGCCTTCGCCGCAGCCGCGCTGGATGATCTCTGGAGCTTGGAGCATTGGGGCAAGGACGAGGAGGCTCGGGAGAGGTTGGAGAAATTGAGGCAAGACATCAGCGGCGTCGCACGCTTCTGCAAATCCTTGTCATCGCGATAAAACTCCGTCATTCCGGGGCTCGCGAAGCGAGAGCCCGGAACCCAGGGGATCATAGAGCACCGCTTGAAGCTCCTGGGTTCCGGATCGCGCCGCGCGGGTCCGGAATGACGACCACCGAGAAAGCGCAGGCATGAAAGACATCATCGCAACCCTTGAAGCAAAGCGCGCCGCAGCCCGCGCTGGCGGCGGGGAAAAGCGCCATGCCGCGCAGCACGCCAAGGGCAAGCTTACCGCGCGCGAGCGGATTGAGTTGCTGATGGATGAGGGCTCGTTCGAAGAATACGACATGTTCGTCGAGCCTCGGGCCAATGATTTCAGCAAAGCCGATCAGAATATTCCCGGTGATGGCGTCGTCACCGGCTGGGGCACGGTGAACGGGCGGCTCGTGTACGTGTTCTCCAAGGATTTCACCGTGCTCGGCGGCTCTCTCTCGGCCACACACGCGGCCAAGATCTGCAAGGTGCAGGACGCGGCGATGAAGAACGGCGCGCCGATCGTCGGCATCTTCGACGCCGGCGGCGCGCGCATCCAGGAGGGCGTGGAGAGCCTCGCCGGCTACGCCGACATTTTTCAACGCAATATTCTCGCGTCGGGCGTGATCCCGCAGATCAGCGTGATCATGGGGCCGTGCGCGGGGGGCGATGTGTATTCCCCGGCGATGACCGATTTCATCTTCATGGTGCGCGATACCAGCTACATGTACGTCACCGGCCCCGAAGTGGTGAAAACCGTGACCAACGAGATCGTCACCCACGAGGAATTAGGCGGCGCGCGCGTGCATGCGAGCAAGTCAGGCGTGGTTGATGGCGCGTTCGAGAACGATTTCGAGACGCTGACACAGATGCGGCGGCTGATCGATTTTCTCCCGGGCTCCAACCGTCAAAAGCCGCCCACGCGCCCCCACTATGACGATGTAAGCCGCGAGGAAGAGAGCCTCGACCGCCTCATCCCCGACAATCCCAACAAGCCCTACGACATGAAGGAGCTGATCGAAAAGGTCGCGGACGAGGGCGATTTCTTCGAGATCGGCGCGGAGTTCGGGAAAAATATCCTCACCGGTTTCGGCCGGCTCGACGGCGCGCCTGTTGGGTTCGTCGCCAATCAGCCGATGGTGCTCGCGGGCGTGCTCGACATCGACGCTTCGCGCAAAGCTGCGCGCTTTGTTCGTTTTTGTGACGCGTTCTCCATTCCGATCGTGACGTTCGTGGATGTGCCGGGGTTCTTGCCGGGCACAAAGCAGGAGTTGGGTGGGTTGATCAAGCACGGCGCCAAATTGCTGTTCGCGTATGGCGAAGCGACGGTGCCGAAAGTGACGTTGATCACCCGCAAAGCCTATGGCGGCGCCTATGACGTCATGAGCTCCAAGCATTTGCGCGGCGACGTGAATTACGCCTGGCCGAGCGCGGAGATCGCGGTGATGGGCGCCAAGGGCGCGGTCGAAATCATATTCCGCGCCGATATCGG
>CADEDG010000084.1 GCA_902826035.1 uncultured Alphaproteobacteria bacterium | reverse complement strand
CCCAAAACAGTTGCGCCGGCGGCTGAGCCGGCCGCCGGCGCTCTGTTTCGCCCCGGGATTGGGACGAGAACTTGGCCCCGGATCGAGCGAGGGACGAAAATTCGTCCGGAACCGGGGATGATAAAACAGCACGCCGGTTGAACCGCGTCTGAATGGAGTTTTCAGCTCGTCGGGGGGCTTATCCCCCAGGCGGCAAGGACTTCTTCGGTGTGCTCGCCCGGCGCTGGCGCTGGGCCCTGGACGGCGCCTGGCGTGCGCGAAAAGCGCGGCGCCGGCCCTGGTTGGACAACGCCGCCCTGCTCGACGAAGGTTCCGCGCGCCTTGTTATGGGGATGGCTGGGGGCGTCCGCCATCGAGAGCACCGGCGCGAAGCAGACATCGCTGCCCTCTAGCAGCGCGCACCATTCGTCGCGAGTCTTCGTCTTGATCCTCGCGGCAAGTTTCTCAGAGAGCGCCGGCCACGCTGTTCGATCGTAGTGCGCGGTGAAGGCGGGATCGTCGGCCAGGCCGGTTTTCGCCAGCAATTCCGCGTAGAATTGCGGCTCGATCGAGCCGATCGACACGAACCCGCCGTCCTTGCATTCGTAGCAGTCGTAGAAATGCGCGCCGCCATCGAGAAAATTGGCGTCGCGCTCGTCATTCCAGATGCCTGCCGCCCGCATGCCGTAGAACGTCGCCATCAGCGAAGCTGCGCCATCGGTCATCGCCGCGTCGATCACCTGGCCTTTGCCGGAGCGTTGCGCCTCGAACAATGCCGCGCACACGCCCATCGCCAGATAAAGCGCGCCCCCGCCATAATCGCCCACTAGGTTGAGCGGCGGCGCCGGCGCTTCGCCTTTGCGGCCCATGGAATGCAGCGCGCCGGTCAGCGCGATATAATTGATGTCGTGCCCGGCTGCTTGCGCGAGCGGCCCGTGCTGACCCCAACCTGTCATGCGTCCGTACACCAGCTTTGGATTGCTTGCGAGCGCCTGTTCCGGTCCCAGACCAAGCCGCTCCATCACCCCGGGACGGAAACCCTCGACCAAAGCGTCGGCCTTGGCGATCAATGCCAAAGCCGTTTCCACATCGCGCGGTTCCTTGAGGTCGAACCCCACAGAACGGCGCCCGCGCGAAGTCACATCAAGCGCCGGCGGTCCCTTGGGCGTGCCACCGCGCTTGCCGGTGGCGCGGTCGATGCGCACCACGTCGGCGCCCATGTCGGAGAGCAGCATGCAGCAGAACGGGCCCGGGCCGATGCCGGCGAACTCCAGAACTTTGACGCCATCGAGCGGGCCAGAGGCCATGTGCGTTTCTCCATTAAGCTTGCCGTTTGCTTCCTCGCCCGTTCGGAGGCTAGGTGCAACCGGCGCCGCCGGGGCGCCGGAGCGTTAACCTTGCGCCTTGTCGTCCGCAGCGAAGACGCACGCCAAGCGAGGCTTGCCCAGGCGGCGTTGAGCAAGGCCGGCATCGCGGCGATGGCGCTGCCGGGGCCGTATCGCCCCGCGCCAGACGGCGAAGACATCACGATTGTCGCGGACGCCTCCGAGCGCATCGCTAGCGCTGCACTCGCCAGCGACGCCCCGCCGATGGCGGTGCTGATAGCACTGCTGCGGAACTCGCCTCCCGAGGCTGGCCTTGGCGAGAACAACACTTCCGCCATCGCCCTCGACGCAGCGCCGGCGCTGCTGGCCGCGCAGATCGGGGCGGCGCTTCGCTTGGCGGTGATCGAGGAGGAGCATGCCCGCCGTGTGGCTACAGCCACCGCGCTTGCCATTAACGCGCCGAAGGCCCTCAACGCACGCCCGCTCCGGGCGCTTTATATCGGTGCGCCAAGCGCTTTTTATCTCGAATTGGAGCAAGTGCTCACCGCGCACGACGGTTCGGTGGCGGCGGCGTTTTCCTCCTTCACGGGCTTCGATCATTTGCACGACGAAGTGTTCGACGCTGTGATCTTGAACGGCGTTGAGGAACCGCAGAAAGCCCTGGCCCATTGTGCCGCGCTGCGCAGCAACACTTCTCTTATGCACTTGCCGACCATGCTGCTTACCGCGCCCGGCGACGATGCAAGTGCAGCAGCGGCGATCCAACGCGGGGCTTGCGCGGTGGCGGCGGCGAACGAGCCGTTTGCACCGAGCCTTGGGTGGTTGTTCGAGGCGATCCGCGGCGAGCGCCGGCGGCGGCGCGCCGAGCACGGCCTGCGCGCGCTGCGCGATGTCATGGGCGAGCCGCGCACGGGGCTGTTCCGCCAAGCTACATTCGACGCGCATCTGGCGCGTCTGGCAAGTGACCACCAGGCCAGCGGTCGCCCGCTCAGCCTGGTCGCGGTGCGTGTTGCGCCCGCGTTCGGCGCCAGCGCGCCAGCCGACGATGTATGGCGACGCGGGTTCTCGGAAATTGCGAGCCTTGCGGTGCGCTTGCTGCGTGAGGTCGATAGCGGCGCAGCGTTCGGGCCGGATGTGATCGTGCTCGCGCTGCCCTGCTCTGATCTCGCCGCCGCGCGCGCCTCCGCCGAGCGCATCGCCTCGGTGGCGGAATGCACAGCATTTGCAGCCGGCGACGACAGCGCGGGCCCGCTCGTGTTCGAACGCAACGCCGTGGAGCTGCAACCGGGCGAAGGCGGCGCTGGGCTGCTTGCGCGCGCGCTACTGGCGTTTGAGAACGCCGCCGCCAGTTTGGCGTAGTTCCAGAGTGTTCTCCTTCAGGGGCTCCCAAGCGCTGGACACTGCGCTATGACGCGGGCGCCGGCTCTGCGGCGGGGGAATTTGCATGAGCGCTGAAGAGGCCGTCGGCGAGCAGACCGGGTTTGGGCGCACAGGCCGTTGGGTCGGGCTGATCCTTGGACCGACGCTGGCGATTGGGCTTCAGTTCATGACGCCGCCCGAGGGGCTGTCACCGGAAGCCTGGCGCGTGGTGTCGTTGGCTTTGCTGATGGTGATCTTCTGGGTCACCGAGGCGATCCCGATCTCAGCGACGGCGATGTTGCCGCTGGCGGCGCTGCCGCTGATGGGCGTGACCTCTGTCAAGGACGCGGCCAGCCCCTACGCAAACGAGATCGTGTTTCTGTTCATTGGCGGTTTCATGCTGGCGGCGTGCGTGGAGCGCTGGCGACTGCACGAACGCATCGCGCTCTCGATCGTGTCGGTCGCGGGCGGACGGCCGGCGGCCCTGGTCGCGGGCTTCATGTTGGCTTCGGCGCTGATCTCGATGTGGATCTCCAACACCGCGACCACATTGATGCTCGCGCCGATTGCGCTGGGCTCTGCGCGCGCGCTGTCGCCCGACAGCAAGCCGGATATGGCGCTCGGCGGCGCGCTGATGCTGGGCGTCGCGCACGCGGCAACCATTGGCGGCATCGGAACACCCGTGGGCACACCCACCAATGGCATCGCGCTCTCCTTCTTCGTCGAAGCCGGCGAACCCATCGCGTTCTTAGACTGGATGGCGAAGGCCATGCCGATCATGCTGCTGATGCTGCCCATCGCTTGGCTGCTCCTGTGCTTGCCCCTGTTCGGCCGCAAATCGCACGCGCGCTTCGACGCCATCGGCGCGGTGGTAAAATCAGCGCTGGCCGCACTCGGCCCGATGGCGCGGCAGGAATTGCGCGTAGGTCTGGTGTTCGCACTGGTGGCCTTGGCATGGATGACGCGCACGCTGCTGGTCGAACTGCCATGGCTCGGCGGGCTCACCGACACCGGCATCGCCATAATCGGCGCGCTCGTATTGTTTCTTGTACCGTCAGGCCGCGGCGCCGGGGAAAAGCTGATGGACTGGCCCACCGCGGAACGCATTCCGTGGGGTATCGCCATATTGTTTGGCGGAGGATTGTCGCTCGCCGCGGCGATGGAAGCGACCGGGCTCGCGCAATGGATCGGCAACGGCATCGCGGGCATGGACGGGGTTTCCGCCTTCGGGTTGGTCGCGGTGCTGGTGGTTACGACTATCCT
This sequence comes from uncultured Alphaproteobacteria bacterium, assembly GCA_902826035.1. Taxonomy (GTDB): domain Bacteria; phylum Pseudomonadota; class Alphaproteobacteria; order Caulobacterales; family Aquidulcibacteraceae; genus Vitreimonas. The sequence goes on along the minus strand of CADEDG010000084.1, from coordinate 8,748 downwards.
GGTTTCCGAACTCGCCAGCAACGTGGCGACGCTGACCTCCATGCTCCCCGTGGTCGCCGCCGTCGCATCCGCCACCGACGCCCCGCTGCAGCCGCTCGCGTTTCCCGTCGCGCTCGCGGCGAGCTTCGCGTTCATGCTGCCGGTGGCGACCGCGCCCAACGCGATTGCTTATTCCTCGGGGCTGGTGAGTTTGAAGCGGATGCTTGCGGTGGGGTTCGGGCTGAATGTGGCCGCGGCGGTGTCGATTATGGCGTTCGCGGCGGGCTAACTCGTAGCCGTATGCCTCGCGAAAACACTGCGCGCGCCGTCGTGGTGAAACGCTATGACGTCAAACGCATCGCGCCTTCCGCTCGGAATTTCCATGCCGAGCGAGCCCGTAGGCATGCCAGGCACGGCAATACCGCGCACGTGACGGGGGCGCTCCGAGAGCAGACGGACAATGTCGGCAAGCGGCGCGTGACCTTCAATCACATAGTCGCCGACCTCTCCGGTGTGGCACGACGCGAGTTCTTCAGGTACGCCGAGGCGGCGTTTCATCGCGGCCATATCGCGCGCGTCCTGCATTGTCAGCGAGAAATGTCCGGAGCGTTGCAGAGCTGCGCACCACGCTGTGCAACACCCGCATCCGGGATCGCGCCAAACCCTGATGGAATGAAGCCGTTGCGTTTGCGCAAGCGCGGGAGTGGCGGCGCCTAACACCGCCGCGGCAAGGCCCACGAGCAAACGCCGCCGCTGGCGGCTGAGCGGCAAGCTCATCGCATCCCCTCCACGCGATCCCAGAACGCCTTCGGCAGATCTGCGCCGCCGAAGCGTTTGAGTTCTTGAACAAGCGTCGGCGAGGTCACGTTGATTTCGATAAGCTTGCCCGCGATCACGTCGAGGCCGGCGAACAAGATGCCCTCGCGCTTGAGCAACGGCGCGACGGCGGCGGCGATGTGGCGGTCGTTTTCGTCGATCTCGGCGGCGTGCGCCTTGCCGCCGGCGTGCAGATTGGCGCGGAATTCGCCCTCTTGCGGCATGCGTTTCACCGCGCCGAAGGGTTCGCCGTCGAGCACGAACAGGCGCTTGTCGCCGCCGGAAACGGCCGGGAGAAATTCCTGCGCCAGGATCGGCTCGCGCCCAGCCGCGTCCATAAATTTTGCAGCGCGGGCGCGGAAGTCGATATCGTCGGCGCGCAGCTTGATCACGCCGTCGCCGCCCATCAGGTAGAGCACCTTCAGCACCACCTGCTCGAATCGGCTGGCGAAATCCTCCAGCGCGTCGAGGTCTCGCCCGACCCAGGTCTTCGGCGTCAGCTCCGGGAAGTGCAGGATCGACATTTTCTCGGAAATGTTGCGCACGCCGCGCGGGGGATTCAGCACCAGCGCCTTGGTGATTTCCAGGAGATAGGTATTGGACACATAGCCCATGTCGAAAGGCGGGTCCTGGCGGATCAGGATCACGTCGAAATCGTCGAGCGCGCGCACGCGTTCTTCGTGGGTTTCGTAGTGCTTTTCGTCGTCGAGCCACACCATGACGCGCCGCGCGCGCGCTTTCACCGCGCCTGCATCAAAGAACACATCGTTCGGCGTAAACCACCACACTTCATGCCCGCGCGCCTGCGCTTCGAGCATCAGCGCCAGCGAAGTATCGCGCTGCACCACCATCGCAGCGATGGGGTCCATCTGAACGGCGATGCGCATCTAGCGGCCTCCAACCCTCTCCCCTTGAGGGGAGAGGGTGTCGCGAAGCGACGGGTGAGGGGAACGCGCTCTAACCGGAGACACCGCAAACCCCTCATCCGGCCCTACGGGCCACCTTCTCCCCTCAAGGGGAGAAGGTTCGCGCTGCAGCACCATCGTGCCGATAAGGTCTGTCACGGCGATACGCATTTAGGCCCAACTCCTCAACAAACGCATAGGATTAATGACCCTCTAACGCTTCCACTACACCTTCCGACCACAGCGCCCTGGATTGCTGCGTCCAAGCGCTTGTTGCGGGAAAATTTGAACGCGAAACCGCCACGCGCCGGTCGAAGTCGACAAACGCTACGGCCACTTGATCCATAAACAACACACACCTCCTACCGTCGCCAGACCAGCGAAACGCAACGGTGCATTCGGCTAGCTGGGAATCGACGGCATTGTACAAGTGCACGGCATCCTTGATTGGTTGAGCGGCGGCGTCGGTATGGTCGAGTACATACAGATATCCCGTGCTGCCATCGTCTTCGAAGACCAGGCGAAGCCGGGCGTCTTCGCTGACGCTCTGAAAGGCAGCGCTGTGCCCTATTCTATGGGGGCTGCTCACCCCGCCTTCGCCTGCGCTTCGCTCACGCGCACGCCGCGCAAATGCTCGGCGATCAGGAACGCCAGATCGATCGCTTGGGCGCCGTTTAGCCTTGGGTCGCAGTGCGTGTGATAGCGCGAGGAGAGATCCTCCTCCGTCACCGCGGCCGCGCCGCCCAAACACTCCGTCACCTGCTGGCCGGTCATCTCCACATGCACGCCGCCGGGATAGGCGCCTTCCGCCGGCAATATGTTCATGAACGCGCGCACTTCGGCCAGGATGCGATCGAATGGCCGCGTCTTGAAGCCGCTTGCGGTTTCGAACGTGTTGCCGTGCATCGGGTCGCACGACCACACCACGACTTTGCCCTCACGCAGCACCGGGCGCACGAGTTTTCCCAAGCCCTGCTCCACCTTCTCGGCGCCGAAGCGGGCGATCAAGGTGATGCGTCCCGGCTCGTTAGCGGGGTTGAGGATATCGATCAGGCGCAGCAACTCATCGGACTCAAGGCTCGGCCCGCACTTGATCCCGATCGGGTTTTTGACCCCGCGCGCGAACTCGATGTGCGCGCCATCGGGCTGGCGCGTGCGGTCGCCGATCCAGAGGAAATGCGCGCTGGTGTCGTACCAATCGCCGCTGGTGGAATCCACGCGCGTCATCGCTTCTTCGTAGCCGAGCAGCAAAGCTTCGTGGCTGGTGTAGACATCCACCTGCTTCATCTGCGGCACGCTTTCCGGGGTGATGCCGCAGGCTTCCATGAACTGGATGGATTCGGTGATGCGGTCGGCGAGTTCGCGGTAACGTTTGCCCTGCGTGCTGCCTTCGACGAAGCCGAGCATCCAGCGATGCACATTGTGCAGGTCGGCGTAGCCGCCGTTGGCGAACGCGCGGATCAGGTTCAGCGTAGAAGCCGATTGAGAATAGGCTTTGACCAGCCGTTCCGGATCAGGGATGCGCGCTTCGGACGTGAAGTCCATGCCGTTGATATTGTCGCCGCGATAGGAGGGCAGCGTCACGCCGTCCTTGGTCTCGGTGGCTGAGGAGCGTGGCTTGCCGAACTGGCCGGCGATGCGCCCGAGCTTCACCACCGGCTTCGAGCCGGCGAAGGTCAGCACCACGCTCATGGCCATCAGGGTGCGGAAGGTGTCGCGGATGTTGTCGGGGTGGAATTCCTTGAAGCTCTCGGCGCAATCCCCGCCCTGCAGCAGGAACGCCTTGCCCGCGGCGACATCGGCCAGCCGCGCCTTCAAATTGCGCGCCTCGCCGGCAAACACCAGCGGGGGATAGGAGCGCAATTGGGTCTCGACCCGCGCCAATGCCGCTGGATCAGGGTAATCGCCCGGGATGTGCTTAGCCGGTTTGGCACGCCATCCGCTGGGGGACCATTTTGTGTGCATCGCAACAATCCTAGCCCAGGGGCAGTCAGGAAATAAGCCCTCGTGCGCTCACCCACCAGGCAAAGGCGCCCATCGCCGTCGCCACAACCGCCGCAGCAAGATAGAGGCCGCCAAAACGCCAACCCCCTGCGACTCCCCCGATCAGGCCTTTCGCCAGCGTGTTAACCAGCACCGCGATCAGAATGGCGTGAGCAGCCGGCCCTGCCGCCAGCCCGCCCCGGACCAGGCTCGCCACTGCCATGGCGACGGTATCTACGTCCACGAAACCCGCCGCCGCCGCGAACGCCAGAAACCCCGCCTCGCCGAAAGCGCTCGCGGTCAGCCGGCCAATGGCCGTCACCGCCCCCAGCAGCAGCGCGAAGCGCAAGACGGAGGCGACATCGAGCGGATTTTGCAGCGCGGCGGGTGTCTCGGTCTGGTTGTGGCCAGCGTCGAGGCGGTTCAGAACAAAGGCGCAGAGGACGAACGTGAGCGCCCCCGCCGCGAGCGCTGGCGTGACCTGCGGAAGCGCGGCGCCGGCGGCGGCGGCGACAAAGAACCCGATGCGCGTGACGCTCACCGCGCCCGCTAATGCCGCGCCCGCCGCCGCGTTCGCCGCGCTGGTTTGCATGGCTCGCACGCGCCGCCCCAATTCAACGGTCATCACCGTGGAGGAAACCAGCGCTCCAGCAGCCGCACCCGCCAGCACGCCCACACTAGGTCCGAGCAGCCGCACCGCCACGTAACCCGCAAACGAGGCGCCCGCGACGAAGATGGTCAGCACCCAAAGTTCGCTGGGGTTGATCACGCCCCACGGGTCGATTGCCCTGTCTGGAAGAACCGGCAGCACAATGGCAGATGCAGCCAAGATCAGCAGCGCTGAGCGCAATTCCTGCGGCGTCAGCTTATCCAGCCAAGTGTGGAGCGCTTCCTTGGACGCCAACAGCGCCACCAAAGTTACGCCTACGGCGGCCACGACGCGCAGATCGCCAGACATCGCATAAGCGCCTAAAACGTAGAGCAGCAGCGCCGCCAGCGTGCCGGTGACCGAGACATCCTTGTCGGCAATGCTCTCGCGCAGCTTGAAAATGATGAGCGCGACGGCGAATGACAATGTTAACGCCGCGAACCCCACCTGGCCGACGATCGGCAGCAGAGCGCCCGCCACTCCACCCAACAGGCCGATGACGGCATGTGTGCGAAGCCCCGCCGTGCGTGTGCCCTCCGCGGCGTCACGGTGGCGAAAACCGCGCTCGACGCCAACCAGAAAGCCCAAGCCCAAACCCATGGACAGGCGTTGTAGAAGATCAATCAGGGCTTCGTCCGGCATCGGGCTCTCGGCGTTCAAGCCAATCGTGCTCCAACGATTTCAGCCGCGCCATCAGAGACAACAAAAAGGCGGTGGACCAGCCGATCAGGAGCAACCCGTTGACCCCCTCGATGGCTGAGACCAACCGCCAATCGCGCGAAAGCAGGATGTCGCCAAACCCCAGCGACGAGAATGCAACGGTGGAGAAATAGAGTGCTGTCTCGAAATCGGGAAGCGCGCCGACCACCAGATAGAGCCCGGCATAAAGCCAGATTTGCACTGAGTGCAGCGCAAACAGCCCAAATACTACGAAAAGCACCAGCGCGCCCTGGCCGAGGACGCTATCGAGCGCGCGAAACCGCCCGCCGCGGCGACGGAGGAAATAGAGCAGCGTCAAGAGCCCGAAAAAGTGCGTCGCCACCGTCACCGCCACCATGCCGGTCGCCACCGCGAGGTTGAGAATCAGGCTGGACATTGGATCATGATTTCCTCTGCGCCCTTGGTGCGCAATGATGGGACGCAACCGACCGGCCGATTGGAGCGTACCCTTCGCCGTTGAAGGAGTACCTATGCCAGTCTCGCAATCCGGCTTCGATCTGACCCCACCCGATGACGGCGAACGCGCGCGCCTTCAAAGCGCCTTGAGCGCGGAAGAGCGGCGCGTCTTGTTGCAGCATGGCACCGAAGCGCCGTTTTGCGGCGGCCTGCTCAACCAGAAGAAGCCGGGCATTTATGCGTGCCGACTCTGCGGCCTGCCCCTGTTTCGCCAGGACGCCAAATTTGAAAGCGGCACCGGTTGGCCGAGCTTCACCGCGCCGGTCGATCCTGAACATGTGCGCGGCATCGACGACAATTCCTACGGCATGCGTCGGGTCGAGACGCGCTGCGCGCGCTGCGACAGCCATCAAGGCCACGTCTTTCCTGATGGGCCGAAACCCACCGGCATGCGCTATTGCATCAATTCGGTCTCGCTCCAGTTCACGCCCGACGGCGAGCCCCTGCCCGATCCGCTCGGGCGCGGGGAAGCAAAGGTTTATTAAGCCGTTTGCCGCGCAATGCGCGCGCCGGCTTGACGGACTACGCCTTTGAGCGACGATGGAGCCACGTGACGAAGCCATTTCCCACCAGGACACTGCGGTTTTACAAGACCGCAGGGACGCCGTGCCCCTATCTGCCGGGTCGATGCGAACGCAAAGTGTTCACTGGCCTCGACGGTCTTCACGCTGAGAAGTTGCACGAACTTCTGACCCACAACGGCTTTCGCCGCTCTCAGACCATCGCCTATCGCCCAGGCTGCGACGGTTGCGAAGCGTGCATCTCCACGCGCGTGCCCGCGGCGCGCTTTGCGTTCACGCGCCGTTGGCGGCGCATCATGAGCAAGAACGCCGACATCGCCCGCGCGCTCCGCCCGGCCGAAGCGAACGAAGAACAATTCCGGCTGCTGCGGCGTTATTTGCGCGCGCGTCACGCCGACGGCGGCATGGCGGCCATGAGCTATGGCGATTATGTAGCCATGGTGGAGGAAACCGCGGTCCGCACTCACATCCTCGAATATCGCTTCACGTCCGGGCCTAAGAACGGCGAGTTGGCGGCTGCGGCTCTCGTCGATGTGCTGCGCGACGGGCTAAGCTTGGTTTATTCCTATTTCGACCCAGACGTCGCGCACCGCAGCCTCGGGCATTACGTCATCCTCGATCACATCGCCCAGGCGCGCGCGGCGGGATTCTCATACGTGTATCTGGGCTATTGGGTGCCGGGTTCAGAGAAGATGGACTACAAAGCCGCGTTCGCGCCACTTGAGGTGTTGCTCGATGGAAGCTGGCGCAGCTACGAGCCCTTATAAATTTTCCTGACTGAACTCGGAGAATGCCCTTGCCTGAGGCGACAAAACCGCTGTGGCGCGCCGCTGAAATTTCTCCGGCGCTGCGTCCGTTCACGCAGAAGCTCAACCCGAACTCGCTGTTTCGCGCGGCGGGATTGTCGCGGCTTGCGGGAATGAAGCGCGCGCATGTGAGCCTGGTGCGCCTGCCGCCGGGCAAAGACAGCTTCGCCTATCACGCGCACATGCTGGAGGAGGAATGGATCTACATCCTTTCCGGGCGCGCCATCGCCGAGATTGACGGGAAAAGCACGGAGGTTGGCCCCGGCGATTTCATGGGCTTCGCCACGCCTTCCGCGCCGCACCTGCTGCGCAATACGTTCGATGAGGAATGCAGCTATCTCATGGGCGGCGAGGACAAGCCGATCGACGTGGTCTCGTATCCCAAGGACGACAAACGCTACCTGTTGATGCAAACCGAGACCGGAACCGAATTCTACGAACTGGGCGAACCGATCAAACCGTTTGGGAAAGCGGAGTAGGCTCGCGGACGGCGCTCTCACGGACAGCCGCAGCACGAGTTTACTCAGCAGCCGGCTCCACGCCTTCAACAAACGCGCATTGCTTGCTAAGCGCCAACTCGTACACGCGCTGGCCGCGGTACATTTGCGGCATGAACGGGATCATGCCCTCCGCCATTTGCATCATGCCCGCCATGTGCTGTTGCATCTGCGCCTGGTTCCCAGCCGCCATGGCCTGTTGGGCGAGCATCTGCCCATAGCCAGCGCCGGGAATGAACGAAGTCGCGAGCCCGAGGATCATGCTCATGCCCATCTGCGCGCGCATGCGCCCGACCTGGCCGTTCATCTGATCCATTTGACCCTGCGCCCAGGCGCCGTTTTCGACCATGCGCGCCTGAAAGGCCGGGTCCTGCGTCGTCGCGATCATCTCCGCTTCGAGCGTTTCGCAGGTGAGCGCCTCGTCGCCGGGACGCGACGCCTGCGCCTCCGCTTCCGCGATGGCGGTCTCCATGCGCAGCATCATGGCGTCGGGGTCCTGGGCGAACGCGGGGTGCGCGGCGAGGGCGACGGTGAGCGCCAGGAGAGAGCAGACGAGCGAACGCATGGGGGCGCCTCCTTGTTCCTTGGCGAAGTATCGACCCGCGAACGGGAGCGCGCAAGCACCACCCATTCCCGGGGCGATGCGCAGCATCGCGCCCGGGACCCATAAACACAGACGCTCGCGATCTTGGGCCCCGGAATTGCGCTCCGCGCAATCCGGGGATGGGTGGACAAGCCTGATCGTAATTCGCCAAGAACCGGCGCTTAGTCCGCGCCGTCATTTTGATCCGTGATCATTCAAGTGTATGAATGTGCCCACTCTTGCGATCAGGATTGCCATACTCGCGAGTTCGGCCAGAAACATCAGGATCGCGAATACTGCCCAAGCTGCTCCAACCGCCGCTCCGTCGCCCACCAGCGTTATTCCGGCTGGGCTAAAGCGTAGGCCGGTCTGTGCGGCGAACATGAAGGCTGCCACAACAGAAAACAGCCCGCTCAACAGTGCCACCGCCGTTGATATCAATACACCGGCACGACTGATGTTCGTGAAGTTCGCCGTAATGAAAGAAAACACCAGCACATAGGCGGTCCCGAAGAACGATACGAACAGTAAGGCGTCTGCTGTCATCACCCCCTCACAGCGGAATATTATCGTGCTTTTTCCACGGGTTCTCCAACTTCTTTCCCTTCAGCGTACTCAGCGCGCGGATAATCCGGCGCCGCGTTTCGCGCGGCATGATCACGTCGTCGATGAAGCCGCGTGAGGCGGCGACGAAGGGGTTGGCGAAGCGGTCGGAATATTCTTTGGTGCGGGCGGCGATTTTATCCGCGTCACCAATATCGGCGCGGAAAATGATTTCGACCGCGCCCTTTGCGCCCATCACCGCGATCTCGGCGCTGGGCCAGGCGTAGTTC
>CADEDG010000083.1 GCA_902826035.1 uncultured Alphaproteobacteria bacterium | reverse complement strand
ATGCTGATCGCATCGTGACGCGCATCTCTAACGGCACGTTGGTGGTCGAGCCGGTGCGCGGCTGGTCCTGGCGCGGCCCGCGTCAGGCGATCGTGCGGGTCGCGATGCCAAGCGTCGAAGGACTCGAGGCCTCAAGCGGCGCTGATATCGATGCCCGCGGCGTCGCCGGCGGCGCAATCGCTCTGGACGCTTCATCCGGCGCATCTGTCGATGTGGCAGGCGCCTGCGCGAGCTTCTCCGCCGACGCATCGAGCGGCGCAAGCATAGACGCGCAGTCGATGCAGTGCGAAACCGGCCGAGTCGATGTTTCCTCCGGCGCCAGCGCACGCGTGTTCGCCTCCGGGCGGCTTAATGTTGACGCCTCCAGCGGCGGCGCCGTGGAAGCCTATGGAAATCCAGGAATTGGCGATATTTCGCTTTCTTCAGGTGGATCGCTTCGTCGGCGTTGAGGAGGTAAACATGAGAAAGCTTGTCGCGATCCTAGCGCTTGGCGCCTTGACGGGCGCCGCTGCCGCTGAACAGCGTTCGATCGCTGGTTTTGACAACGTCAACGCCTCGGGGCGTTTCCGTGTCGAAATCGCGGTGGGGCCCACCCATACGGTCAATGTCGAAGGTCCTGACGCCGCCAGCATCGTGACGCGCCGTGATGGCGACACGTTGAAAATCGAACCGCGCAATCGGCCATGGTTTGGCGGCGAACCCCGGTATGACGCCCTGGTGCGGGTGACGCTACCGCGCTTTGGAGGCGTCGCCGCCTCTCGCGGCGCTCAAGTCACCGCCACTGGCGGTGGCGCTTGCACCGACTTCGACGCCGCCGCGGCGATGGGCGCCAATCTTATGGTGCGTGAGCTGTATTGTGGTCACGTGGACGCGTCAGCCGCCATGGGTGGGGAAATGGAGCTTGTCGGCGGGTGCCGCAGCCTGGATGTCAGCGCCGCCATGGGCGGTGTCGTTGAGGCGAATGCCCTGCACTGCGAAACGGTGGACGCCAGCGCCGCCATGGGTGGAGAGATCAAGGCTTTCGCCGAGACCAGCTATGACGCTAGCGCCGCCATGGGCGGGGAGGTCGATGTCAGCGGGGCAGGGCGCGCCGCCGACCGCAGCACTGCTCTCGGGGGCTCGATCACGGAGCGCAATCAGCGGTGACGGGCTTGCCGGGAAAGCGCTGACCAGCTATCAGCCGCGCTTTCCCGCGCCGTCGTCGGGACCCAGGAGTTTTCCGGCCATGGCCGTTCCGAAGCGAAAAACCACGCCCTCTCGCCGCGGCATGCGTCGCGCTCACGACGCGCTGGGCAAGAACGCCTACGTCGAGGACAAGGAAAGCGGCGAACTCCGCCGCCCCCACCACATCGACCTCAAGAGCGGTCGCTACAAAGGCAAGCAGGTGCTGAAGCCGAAGGAAGATTGAGGCTTCGCCAAAGAGCTTTGTCGCCAACGGCCGGTTTTGACATGGCCGGCGCCGCGCAATATGCAGCCCTGAGGCGCGGTAGGTCGCGCTAGCTCAGGGGGATTCGGATATGCGCGCAATTGTGGCGGCAACTTTGGGTGTTGCGCTTGCGTTAGGTGGGTGTGCGACGACCCCGCCGTTCCCGGCGATGCGTCCTCTTACCGAAGCCCACATCGCGGCGATGGGGCCGACCCAGGTTGTGGTGGATGAAAACAACGCAGGCATCGAAAAAAGCTGGTTTTACACGTCAACGGCATCCGCTGGCGCCGCCTACGGCCTGATCGGGGTCCTTGTCACGGCCACAATGGACGCCATCATCAACGCGGGGCCATCGCGTCGCGCGCAGAACGCGGCCGATGAAATGCAGGAATTGATGCCGGTCGAGGCTCTCAACGCATCACTCGCCGAGCAGCTGCGTCGGCAGGCGGCGCTGCCGGAGGCGGCTATTGCGGTAGGACAGGCTCCGGGACCAGCGGGCGCCGCACCAACCGCTGGCGAAACGATCGTGTCGGAATCGGCGGCCGTCATGCCGGCCATTTCCGCACCGCCGATGGGGGTGGCCTACGCCGACGTAAGGTCCGTGCAACGGTTGGTTTCTCCTGCTCCAATCGAGGACGCCGTGGTGATTTCTGCAAGGTACACGCTCTCGGAGGATTCAAGCACGCTGCGCGTCGTCGCGACCGCGAGCTATCAGAGCCCGCAGACGCCCTATACAACGCCCTACACTTTTGAAAGGTCTGTGCCGAAGTCGGAGACCGAGGGGCCCGCCTATCGAAACACTCTCACCTATTATTCGTCGCAGTTGCCGGTTCCGACGCTTACGCCAGAGCTGCGGGAGCGTCTGATCGCCTCCATCCAAGATAGCGCGCGTGATGAAAGCGGCGCGTTACCGGCGGAGGGGAGCGACGGTTTCAACGCCATGAACCGCGAACTCGAAGGCGCACGCGATGACAGGCTCACCAAGGATGAGATATCGATTTTCTTGACGCGAGAATGGTTGCGTGATGACGGCGCATTGCTTCGGCGGGAGATAGAGCAGGCGCACGAGTTCATAGCTCAATATGTGCTTCTAGACATGAACCGGCCTATCGCGCCGAGTTTGACCGGGCAGGATGAATTGCTCGAGACGTTGACAGACCAACGCACCGTTCGCCGGATCGGCGCCGGCACGGACGCCGGCTCTTACGTATCGTCGGCGGCAAACGTCACCTCGTTCTCGACCTATGGCAACACGATCGGGATCGCACGGGCGAACACGGAGCGGATCAACGCCGTCCGTCAGGCCTCGCGCGCCGAGGCGAGACGATAAGGGAGAGTTGCGTGGGTTGGTGTTCCGCCGCACGGCGCAGATTTGCAGTGTTAACGAGCCTGGCGCTCACGGCCTGTGCCACGCCCATCGTCTATGGTGCGTTGGCTGCGGGGAGCGGGTTCGGTTACCGGGATACGCCCAACACGGACGGCAGCCATACCATTCTCGTGGTGGCGCCCAGTTCGGCGATGGCCCATGAATTCTGGGGCCGACGCGCACAGGAATTGTGCAACGGGCCCAACTTCACCAAGAACCTGTTTCGCGCTGAGATCCCGGTGGTCACTGCCTCTGGATACGCGGTGAACGCCTACAACCCGGCCTACGGCGGTAGTTACACCGTGGATGTCTATGGCGCCTTTCACCTCGAAGGCTATCTGCGCTGCGGCGAAGGCAACCCAGCGCCTGCGCTGGTTGTCGAGCAAACCGCAGCGGCAGCTCCCGAGGCGCCAGCAGCAACCCCGTAACCTAGGTACCTCGCTGCGCCGTTCAATCTGTTGAGAATTCAATCAAGCGCGCTGGCCAGCGCGCGATCGCGCCAAATTCAGCCTCCGGCGTTTCATGGTGTGTATATGTCAAGACGAACGCCCCATCGGGCGTAAAGCTTGGCTGAACATGGGAGAGCGGCCCGTTGGTCAGGCGTGTTAGCGACGTTCCGTCGGGACGCACCACGAAAACTTGACCAACCAACGGGACACCGTCGCGGTTTGACGCGAACGCGACCCACTGGGAATTTGGGGACCAAACCGGCCAGCCGTCAAACGCCGAGTTTTGGGAGAGGTTGCGTGCGTCCGTGCCGTCCATATCTTGCACAAAAACCTCGGAATTCCTTGGGCGTTCGCTTTGGTCCCATCCCCTGCCTGGTCCGGCGATGACACGCCGGTAGGCGAGCCATCTGCCGTCCGGCGACGGCGCGGGAAAAGTGCACACCGCGTTGCAGCGCGTGTGTTGTCGACGGCGCAGTCCGTCGATGTTCATGCTGTAGATGTTGGCAACTTCGCCGTTCGCGGTTTCGATACCCGAGTTAAAGAAGAGCCGATCGTCGGCCGCGAAGTGGGGGTGCGAATCATCTGACGGGTCGTTTGTCAGCCGACGACGATTTGACCCATCTAAATCAACTACGAAAATCTCAGAATTGCCGTCCGCCGAAGCCGCAAAGGCGATGCGACGCCCGTCTGGCGACCAGGCAGGTGTTACGGGGTCGTCACCGGAATCGATCAGGACACGGAGATTGCCGCCGTCGATATCCGACAGATACAGCGCCCAGCGGCCGCTGCGCGTCGACTGAAACGCCAGCGTTCGGCCATCAGGGGCGACGGCAGGGTAGGCGTCGCGCACGTTTGTCACGAGGACAGGAGACGCAGCTTGGGCGATAGCGAGGATTAGGCTCAGAAACATAATCGCTCCTCTGGCCAGAGCGCACAATATTCGCAAGTTAGATGCGACCAGCCGCCCTCTCCCACCGGTCAGCAGCCCAATATTGAGCGCAGGCGCTTGATTTTTTGCCCTCGACAGTCTCCAAAACGCGACCGTTTTAATATCAAGGCTGCACAACATGACCGGCATCGCCGACATTATCGCCCGTGAAATCCTTGACAGCCGCGGCAATCCGACCGTCGAAGTGGATGTCGTGCTTGAGGACGGCGCGTTTGGCAGGGCCGCGGTTCCCTCCGGCGCGTCCACTGGCGCGCACGAAGCCGTTGAGAAGCGCGACGGCGAGCCGGATCGCTATCTGGGTAAGGGCGTTCGCGACGCGGTTGAGGCGGTGCAAGGCGAGATCGCCAACGCCATCATTGGCATGGATGCTGAAGATCAGCGCCGCATTGACGCGGTGATGGTTGAACTCGACGGCACGGAAAACAAAGCGCGCCTTGGCGCCAATTCTATTCTCGGCGTTTCGCTGGCGGTGGCGAAGGCCGCATCGCAAAGCGCAGGCCAGCAACTCTATCGCTATCTCGGCGGCGTGCAGGCTCGCGTGCTGCCTTGCCCGATGATGAACATCGTCAATGGCGGCGCCCACGCCGACAACCCGATCGACATCCAGGAGTTCATGATCATGCCCGTGGGCGCGGCGAGCATGGCTGACGCCGTGCGCATGGGATCGGAGGTGTTTCACACGTTGAAGAAGGAACTCAAGTCGGCGGGGCATTCCACCAATGTCGGCGACGAAGGCGGCTTTGCGCCGAATTTGAAGAGCGCCGACGAAGCGCTCGCCTTCATCATCAAATCGATCGAGAAAGCTGGCTACAAGCCGGGCGAGGATATAGCGCTCGCGCTCGATTGCGCGGCGACCGAATATTTCAAGAAGGGCAAGTACGAATTGGAGGGGGAAAGCAAATCGCTTTCGCCAGATGCGAACGCAAAGTATTTGGCCGACTTGGTGTCGCGCTACCCGATCGTATCGATCGAAGACGGCATGTCGGAGGACGATTTCGATGGCTGGAAGGCGCTAACTGAATTGTTGGGCGACAAATGCCAGTTGGTGGGCGACGATCTCTTCGTCACGAATATGAAACGTCTGCAGATCGGCTTCGAGAATGGCCTAGCCAATTCGATCCTGATCAAGGTCAACCAGATCGGCACGCTCACCGAAACGCTCGACGTGGTTGATATGGCCCAGCGCGCCGGCTATTCAGCGGTGATGAGCCATCGCTCCGGCGAAACCGAAGATTCCACCATCGCCGACCTCGCCGTGGCAACCAATTGCGGCCAGATCAAAACCGGCTCGCTGGCGCGCTCGGACCGCACCGCGAAGTACAACCAGCTCATCCGCATCGCCGAGATGCTCGACGATCAGGCGCATTATGCCGGCGCGGACACGATTGTGGGGCGGTGAGGCGGAACGCACTCCGCCAGACAGCAATTGACGCTCGACTGCGCATCTGGGCAAGCTCGCAGCGCCTCGCTTACGAAAGAAAACTATGGGCCGTTTCGTCCTGATTGCGCTGTCGACCGTGTTGGCGCTCGCTGCCTGGACAGCGTTAGTGCTTCTCGGGACGCTCGGTGGATGGGGCCGGGCGCCGCTTGCGCCGCGGGGCGATGCGCGCGCCTTCATGAGCGCCGCCGTACAAGATATTGACTCCGGCTCGCGCGGGAACGCTGCGTTCGCGCTGATCGACGGCGGGCGCCTGCACGGCGAGCATTTCTCGTCGATTGGCCGGCCTGTGGATCACGACACGCTGTTCCAAGTTGCTTCGCTCAGCAAGTGGATCACAGCGTGGGGCGTCATGACGCTGGTCGAATCCGGACGCATCGACCTCGACGCTCCGGTCTCTAAATACCTCACACGTTGGACGCTGCCGCCGAGTGAATTTGGCAATGACGGCGTCACGGTGCGGCGGCTTTTGAGTCACACAGCAGGGCTCACCGATGGCTTGGGCTACGGTGGGTTTGCTCCGGGCGCGGAAATTCAATCGCTGGAGCAATCGCTGACGCGCGCCTCCGACGCTTCGCCAGGCGCCGATGGCGCCGTGCGCGTCGGCGCGGCGCCCGGAGGAGGGTGGGACTATTCGGGCGGCGGCTATACGCTACTTCAACTGATCCTCGAGGAAGTTACGGGCGAGCCCTTCAATGCGTATCTGCGGCGCGCTGTACTTTTGCCGCTGGGGATGTCCCGCTCGACGTTCGAACTGCCCGAAGGTGGGGGAGAGAATGTCGCCGAGTTTTTCAGCGAAGACGGCTCACGCGCGACGCATTATCGCTTCACCGCCACAGCCGCCGCGTCCTTCTACACCTCAACCGCCGACCTCACGCGCTTCATTCAAGCGCACGTCGCGGGCGCCAAAAAAGAGCCGCCCGGGCGCGGTGTGCTGCGGCCCGAAACCCTGGCGGACATGCGCCGGCCACACGGCTTCCAGTATGGCGCGGAGATTTGGGGACTCGGTGTGGTTCTGTACGCCCCGAACAATTCCGGCGATTTCATTGTCGGCCACGACGGAAGCAACGCCCCCGCCATCAACACGACTGCGCGGTTCGATCCAGCGAGTGGAGATGGCATTGTGGTGCTTGAAACCGGGAACGCTCGGCTGGCGACCGAGCTCGCCGGCGAGTGGGTGTTTTGGCGGACCGGCAATGTGGACCTTTTTGACGTGATGAAGGCGCTGCCGCGCGCATTGATGATTTTGGCGGGAGGCGCTCTGGTGATCCTTGTGGCGGGATTTTTCGCTGCATGGCGTTTCAGGCGCAGGGCCGTCAACGCGGGTGCAAGGAGGAAGTGACATGAGCGACAAAGCACGCCCGGCGACGGGCACCAGCGCCATTGCGCTTGCGATCGTGTTCAACATTCCGTTCGCCTTGCTGGCGGAGAGCTATAATTATCCCGACGTGCTGCGCGGTCCTGCGGGGGAAGCGCTTGACCTGTTCGTTGCCGGCGGCGCCGGTCTGATTTTGACCTGGCATGCCTTTGCGCTTGCGGCATTGGCGCTCGCCCCGATGGCCATCGCTTTGTCTCTGACCCCAGCGCGTCTCGCCACGAGGCCCGCGCTCGCGATCGGCGCGGCGATCATGGGATCGCTGGCAGGGCTGGCGCAGGCGATAGGCTTGTGGCGCTGGGTGTTCGTCATCCCGGGGCTCGCAGCCACCCATTCCGATGCGGGCGCTACGTCCGATGCAAAGCTCGCAGCCGAGCGCGCGTTTGAGGTGCTCAACCAATATGGCGGCGTCGCTATCGGCGAGCACCTTGGCCAGTTGCTGACCGCGCTGTTCGTTGTGATGCTCGCGGGCCTGCAATGGTCGGAGCGCGCGCGCGTCAGCGGCGTTCTCGGTTTCATCGCCGCGCTGGCGATCGCCATCGGCACGGGGGAGGGGCTGGCGCTCGCGCTAGGGCAATCGGGCGAGATGTTCAGCCTCGCCACAATCGCGGGCTATCTTGGCCTGACGGCTTGGCTAATCGCGACAGGGGTCGGTTTGCTGCGCGGCAAACCCTCCTGAACGCGGTCTCCACTGAAAATATTTTTCGCGCCGTCGCGTGACCCGTAATGGAGTCCCACGCGAATCCGGCCCACCAGCGCTTGTGGGGTTCTCGCTAAGTTCCTGATTCAATTGAAGTCAGCGGACTCGTTTTGTTCCGCAACCCTCAGATTTTGTAAAGATTTCATTAAGTACTGCGACTCATTTTGCGCCCTCTTTCGGGGTCGGAACGATGGCGCGCAGCGGTTCAGCGTTGGTAAGTATCGGGCTGGGCGCGGCGATTTTGTATCTCGGCGCTCACGCGGTGACGGGCCGGCAGGGGCTGCTTGCCTATGTCGACCTGCAAGCGCAAGAGCGCACGCTGAACGAACGGCTCGCCGAACTCAGCGTTGAGCAGGCGGCGCTTAAAGCGCGCGCGGCGCGGCTGTCTCCGAAGACGCTCGATCTCGACTATCTCGACGAACGCGCCCGGGTGCTGCTGGCGGCTGGTGGCGAGGGCGAAATCGTGTTCGCGCTGGCGAACTAAAACTCCATCCGCCGTCGCAAAGCTGACTAGCGAGGCGCCGCAAACCCGCATAAGAGGAGCGCGTCGCCGCTTGTGGACAAAGCGGCCCCGAAGAGGCGAGCGTAGCGGCGGAGGGAACGCGACACATGGGCCAAGCCGCCACACGCGCCAACGGCGCTCACGCTGACGCGACCAAGGACGAATTGCAGCAGTTTTATCGCGACATGCTGCTGATCCGTCGCTTCGAGGAACGCGCGGGGCAATTGTATGGGATGGGCCTCATCGGCGGCTTCTGCCATTTGTACATTGGCCAGGAAGCGGTCGTGGTCGGTATGCAGGCGGCACTCAAGCCGGGCGACCAGGTGATCACCGCGTACCGCGACCACGGCCACATGCTCGCCGCCGGCATGGACCCCAACGCTATCATGGCCGAGCTCACCGGCCGCCGCGACGGCTGCTCCAAAGGCAAGGGCGGCTCGATGCACATGTTTTCGACCGAGAAGGCCTTCTACGGCGGCCACGGCATTGTCGGCGCGCAGGTCTCGCTTGGCACCGGCCTCGCCTTCGCCAATCGCTATCGCAAAGACGGCAAAATCTGCCTCACCTATTTCGGCGACGGCGCCGCCAACCAGGGACAGGTGTACGAGAGCTTCAACATGGCGAGCCTGTGGAAGCTGCCTGTGGTCTACATCGTCGAGAACAACCAATACGCCATGGGCACCTCGATCCAGCGCTCATCGTCGGAAACGCACCTGCACAAGCGCGGCATCAGCTTCAATATTCCCGGCGAGGAAGTCGACGGCATGGATGTCGTGGCCGTGCGCGAAGCGGGCTTGCGCGCCGCCGAACACGCGCGTTCTGGCAAAGGCCCAGTGTTGCTTGAGCTGAAGACTTACCGCTACCGCGGCCATTCCATGTCCGATCCCGCGAAGTACCGCGCCAAGGAAGAAGTCGAAGATGTGAAAGCCAAACGCGACCCGATTGAGCACGTGAAGAAGCTGCTGCTCGACGCGGGCCATGCGAGCGAGGAGTGGCTCAAGGACATCGACCGCGAGATACGAGCCGTCGTGACGGCGAGCGCCGAGTTCGCGCAAACCAGTCCCGAGCCGGATGCGCGTGAGCTGATGACAGATGTGTATCTGTGAACGAGGATTTCGCGAACCGGGGTGGAGCATATCCACCGGAGCTAACGGTTTATCTCCAGGAAGGAGCTGCCAGAATGACGCCTGAACTCACCTACCTCGCCTACAGCATCGCGCTCTTCCTCGTTATCGTGCTCGTCCAAGGCTATTCCGGCATAGCCAATAATGGCCCGATGCCGATGGCCAATGCGCGCGACGATCTGAAGCCGCCGACGAAATTCCAAGCGCGCATGAAGCGCCTCACCGACAATTATCGCGAGAACCTCTGGTTCTTCGCGCCTTTGGTGCTGATCGCGGCGGTCGCAAAAATCAGCAATGAGTGGACCATTCTCGGCGCTCAAATCTTTCTCTTCAGCCGCATCGCTCACGCCATCTGGTACGCGTTCGGATGGCCCTACATCCGTCCGCTGCTCTGGGTTGTGGGCGTGATCGGCTGCGGGATGATCTTCCTGGCTCTGTTCGGTGTGCTCAGCTGATGACGCAAATCCTGATGCCTGCGCTCTCGCCCACCATGGAGGAGGGCAACCTCGCCAAGTGGTTGGTGAAGGTCGGCGACAAAGTCGAGCCGGGCCAAGTGATCGCCGAGATCGAGACCGATAAGGCGACGATGGAAGTCGAGGCGGTCGATGAAGGCGTGGTGTCGGCGCTGCTGGTGGCCGAAGGCGCGCAGGGCGTGCGGGTAAACACGCCGATTGCTGTGCTCGCTGGGGAAGGCGCGCCGGCGCCAACCTTCTCCCTTGCGGAGAAGGTGGCCGCGGAGCGGCCGGATGAGGGGCGGGCCGACAAGCAGGCGCCGGATCGTTTGCGCGCCCCTCACCCCCCAGCCCCCTCTCCGCAAGGGAGAGGGGGAGAAGAAATCGCGCCCGAAACCAAGATGCTCAAAATCACCCTCCGCGACGCGCTGCGCGACGCGATGGCGGAAGAAATGCGCCGCGATCCGGACGTTTTCCTGATGGGCGAAGAGGTCGCGGAATACCAAGGCGCGTATAAGGTCAGCCGCGAGCTGCTGCAGGAATTCGGCCCCGCGCGCGTTGTCGATACGCCGATCACCGAGCACGGCTTCGCCGGGCTCGGCGTCGGCGCAGCGATGGCGGGGCTGAAGCCGATTGTCGAATTCATGACCTGGAACTTCGCCATGCAGGCCATCGACCAGATCATCAACTCTGCGGCGAAAACGCTCTACATGTCGGGCGGGCAGATCAAATCGAGCATCGTATTTCGCGGCCCGAACGGCGCGGCCTCGCGTGTGGGCGCCCAGCACAGCCAGGATTATTCCTCCTGGTATAGCCACGTGCCCGGCCTCATCGTTATCGCGCCTTACGACGCGGCCGACGCCAAGGGTTTGCTGAAGGCCGCGATCCGCAGTCCAAACCCGGTCGTGTTCCTCGAACACGAAATGCTCTACGGCGTTGAGTTTGAGATCCCCCATGTCGCGGACTGGATCGTGCCGATCGGTAAGGCGAAGATTCGCCGCACCGGCAGCGATGTCACCATTACCGCGCATTCGCGCATGGTCGGCGCGGCGCTAAAAGCCGCCGAGCAACTGGCGGCGGAGGGCGTTGATGCGGAGGTTGTCGATCTGCGCACGCTGCGCCCGCTGGATACGGAAACAATCGTCGCCAGCGTGAAGAAAACCAACCGCCTCGTCACCGTCGAAGAAGGCTGGGGCCAGTCCGGCGTCGGCGCGGAAGTCTGCGCGCGGGTGGTGAGCGAAGCGTTCGATTATCTCGACGCGCCCCCAACGCGCGTGCATCAGGTCGACGCGCCGCTCGCCTACGCCGCCAATCTTGAGGCGCTGGCGCTGCCGAACGTGGAGAAGATCGTCGCGGCGGCGAAGGCGGTTACCTATCGCTAAGGGGACACAAACATGACCGAAGGCGAAGTGATCCAGGAATTGGTGGAATTCACCAACATCGTATTGGTGGGCGTGTCACTGATCTTTTCGGTCGTGTCGGCTTACATCGTCGCGCTGAATTACTTCATCGGCTCGGCGAATTTCGTTGCGCGCTTCGGCAGCTTTGGTTTCATCACGCTGGTCCTTGGGATGCTGATGGCGGTGATGGCCGGCGCGCAAACGACGCAGGAAGGCCTGATTGCGCGCCTAAGTGAGATTGATGCGCAAGGCGGGCTTACCGCCGCCGGTCGCGCGGTGCTCGCGAATGCATCTCCTGAACACGGTGTGATCTTGCAATACTCCATCGATGACATTGTGCAGATGTGCATCTGGATTGGATTCGGCTTTGTGTATCTGGCGCTTGCCTATCTCACTTTCCTCCACCGCTGGACCCCTGATGCGATCCCGGTGACCATCCAACAGCGAGCGCAACGATGAGCATTCAGATCACAATGCCCGCACTTTCGCCCACCATGGAGGAGGGTAATCTCGCAAAGTGGCTGGTGAAGGTCGGCGATGCTGTCGAACCAGGTCAGGTGATCGCCGAGATCGAGACCGATAAAGCGACGATGGAAGTCGAGGCCGTCGATGAGGGCGTGATCGCGGAGATTTTGGTGCCGGAAGGCGCGCAGGGCGTGAAGGTGAATACGCCGATCGCGGTGCTGAAGGGCGCGGAAGAAGCGCCGGCGCCAACCTTCTCCTCTGCGGAGAAGGTGAGCGCGACGCGGCCGGATGAGGGGCGCTCCGACAATCAGGCGCCCGTAAGTTTGCACGCCCCTCACCCCCTACCCCCTCCCCAGAAGGGGGAGGGGGTGCGCACGCTCGCTTCTCCCTTGGCCAAGCGGCTCGCGAGCCAAGCCAACCTGAACCTCGCTCAGATCAACGGCAGCGGCCCGCATGGGCGCATCGTCAAAAGCGACATCGAGGCCGCGCTTAAGGCGCCCAGCCCGCAAGTGGGCGCACGCGAACCTTCTCGCGCGTTGACGACGCAAGCTGCCCCGCAGCAATCGACGCCGGCGGTATTTAAATCGCTCGAGCAGCACGGCATCCGCTCCGGCTCCTACGACCTCGTCCCGCTCGACCTCATGCGCAAAACCATCGCCAAGCGCATGACCGAAAGCTTTCGCGACGTGCCGCACTTTCCGCTCAGCATCGATATCGAGATCGATGGGCTCCTGAAAGCACGCGGCGACATCAACAAGCGCTTCGCCGATTCAGGCGTGAAGATCTCCGTCAATGACATGTGCATCAAGGCGGCGGCCCTGGCGCTCAAGATGGTCCCCGAATCCAACGCCAGCTATACCCCCGACGGCATCGCCCAGCATCATCACGCTGATATCGCCGTGGCGGTGGCGATCCCCGGCGGGTTGATTACGCCGATCGTCTTCGCCGCCGAGAGCAAGGGGCTGGCGCAGATCAGTCACGAGATGGCGGACCTCGCTGAACGCGCGCGCAACAAGAAGCTGAAGCCGGAGGAGTTTCAGGGCGGCACGTTCTCGATCT
>CADEDG010000082.1 GCA_902826035.1 uncultured Alphaproteobacteria bacterium | reverse complement strand
AGAAGGCCGGCGATTATATGGGTCTGATGACGCCGGTGATCAAAAGCTATCTCACTGACAAAGGCTACGCCAACGCCACCAATTGCCAGCAAATCTTTGGCGGTCACGGCTACATCGAAGAACACGGCATGAGCCAATTCGTGCGCGATGCGCGCATCACCATGATCTATGAAGGCGCCAACGGCATTCAGTCGCTCGATCTGGTCGGCCGAAAGCTGGCCGCCAATGGAGGCCGCGCGATCTTCGCGTTTTTCAAGGAGATCGACGAATTCATTGAGGGCCATGAGAACGACGCTGAACTTGCGCCATTCCTCGAAGGCCTGCGCTCGTCGAAGGCGCAGCTGCAAGAGGGAACGATGTGGCTCATGCAAAACGGCATGAGCAATTTCGACAATGCAGGCGCCGCCGGCCACGATTATCTGAACCTGTTCGGGCTAACCGCTTTGGCCTATATGTGGGCGCTACAGGCGAAGGCCGCGTTGGCGGCGAAACGCGATGGCGGCGGGGCGGATCCGTATTGCGATACCAAGCTCGCTACCGGACGCTATTTCCTGGCGCGCATGCTGCCGGATACAGGCGCGCATCTGGCGAAACTGAAGAGCGGCGCCGAGCCGGTGATGGCGCTCAGCGCGGAGGCATTTTGATGAGCGCCTACACCGCAACCCTGACTTGGCGTCGCGGCGAGCAGCCGTTTTCCGACGGCAAATATTCCCGCGGCCACGACATCGCCTTCGATGGCGGCTTCTCCATCGCCGGTTCCTCCTCCCCACACGTGGTGCGCCCGCCCTTGTCACGCGAGGATGCGGCCGACCCGGAGGAATTGTTCGTGGCGGCGCTGGCATCCTGCCACATGCTCTTCTTCCTGGATTTCGCGCGCCGCGCTGGCTTCGTGATCGATAGCTATGTCGATGCGCCTGAGGGGGTGCTCGCCAAGAATGCCGACGGCAAAATGGCGATGACCAAGATCACGCTGAAGCCGCGCGTGGAGTGGTCCGGTGACAAGCGTCCGAGCGCCGATGAGATCGCGGAACTGAACCACAAAGCCCACGAAGCGTGCTTCATCGCCAATTCGTTCAAGGGCGAGGTGGTGGTGGATTGAATTTCCCGCGCTGCTGCCTGCCCGGCAGCAGCGGTCAGCGGAGTAGGCGCGTTAGCGCCGGGACGACTCCGGTCCCATCCAGGGCGAAACGCGGCACGCGCCGCGAACGAGAGAGTGAAGATTATGGCTGACGCTTACATCTATGACGCGGTGCGCACCCCGCGCGGCAAGGGCAAGTCGAACGGCTCGCTGCACGAGCAGACCTCGCTGCAATTGGCCACGCAAGTGCTGCAAGCCATCCGTGACCGCAACAACCTCGACACCTCGAAGGTGGATGACGTGTACATGGGCGTGCTGTCGCCGATCGGCGAGCAGGGCGGCAATCTTCCGCGTATCGCTGTATTAAACGCCGGCTATTCGCAAACGGTGGCGGGTGTGCAGGTCGAGCGCTTCTGCGCGTCGGGCCTCGAAGCCTGCAACATCGCGGCGGCGAAAGTAAAGTCCGGCGAAGCCGAACTCGCGATTGGCGGCGGCTGTGAGCATATGAGCCGCGTGCCGATGGGCTCCACCGGCGGTTCGTGGGCGAGCGATCCCTCGATCGCGATGCCGTCCTATTTCGTGCCGCAGGGCGTCGCCGCCGATGCCATCGCCACCAAATACGGCTTCTCGCGCACCGATCTCGATCAATACTCTGTGCAGTCGCAGCAGCGCGCCGCGCAAGCCTGGAAGGAAGGTCGCTTCAAGAAGTCGATTGTGCCGGTGAAGGATCAGTTGGGCGGCGTGCTGCTCGATCATGACGAGCACATGCGCCCCGAAACCACGCTGCAATCGCTTGGCGCGCTGGAGCCCAGCTTCAAGATGCAGGGCGAAATGATGCCGGGCTTCAACGACGTGATCAAACAGCGCTACCCGGAAATCGAGAAGATCGATCATGTCCACCATGCCGGCAATTCGTCCGGCATCGTCGATGGCGCGGCGGCTGTGCTGATCGGAACGAAGGAAATGGGCGATGCGCTGGGCTTGAAGGCCCGCGCGAAAATCCTCGGTGGCGCCTCGATCGGCTCGGAGCCGTCGATCATGCTCACCGGCCCCGAGCACGTCACGCACAAGCTGATGAAGAAGCTCGGCATGACCAAGAAGGACATCGACCTGTGGGAGCTCAACGAAGCTTTCGCGGCGGTGGTGTTGCGCTGGGTGCAGGCGCTCGAACTCGACATGGAGAAGGTCAACGTCAATGGCGGCGCCATCGCCATGGGTCACCCGATCGGCGCGACCGGCGCGATGATCCTCGGCACCATGGTCGATGAGCTTGAGCGCGCCAACAAAGAGCGTGCGCTGGTCACGCTCTGCATCGGCGCGGGCATGGGCACCGCGACGGTGATCGAGCGGGTGTGATGCAGAGCGGCGCGAAACTCGCGTTGGGCGTCGCGATTGGCGTCGCCTTGGGGATTGTGTTGAACAATCTCGCGCTCTGGCTGTCGCTTGGCGTCGCCATCGGCACGGCGCTGAGCGCGGCCAGTTGGGGATGGTCGAACAAGCCGGAGGAGCAATCTGCTCCTCCCGTCGAGAATGAAAATTGCGGAGAGGGGCGATGAACATCGGCTTCATCCTCTTCCCCAATGTGACGCAGCTCGACTTCACTGGGCCGCTTCAAGTGCTGCATCGCATGCCTAGCGCCAGCACGCACATTCTGGCGAAAACCATGGACGCCGTGCAATCCGATTGTGGCTTAGGGCTTGTGCCGACCGGAACCTTCGCGAGCGCACCGAAGCTCGACATCGTGTGCGTGCCCGGCGGATTCGGTGTGTCGCAAGCGATCGCGGATGCCGAGACGGTCGACTTCGTGCGCGAGTGCGGCGCGCACTGTGTCACCAGCGTCTGCACCGGCGCGTTCGTTCTGGGCGCGGCTGGTTTGCTGAAAGGCAAACGCGCCACGACACATTGGGCGTATCATCATCTCTTGCCACTGGTGGGCGCCATTCCGGAGAAGGCGCGCGTGGTGCGCGACGGCGATACGTTCACCGGCGGCGGCGTCACCGCAGGCATCGATTTCGCTTTGACGTTGGTGGAGGCGATCGTCGGCGCTGAGGCCGCGCGCCGCATCCAATTGGCGATCGAATACGATCCCGGTCCGCCAACCGCGTTCGAGGCCGCGCGCGCAAGCGCAATCGGCGCAATTGGGCCATTCTACGAAAAACGCGTTCAGGAATTTTCCGCCGAAGTAAAAACGGCGATGGGGTGTTAGGAGACGACGATGGAAAACTTCAAGATCGAGACCGACAGCGACGGCATCGCACTCATCACTTTCGACGTGCCCGGCCGCTCGATGAACACGATTACGGGCGGGGTAATCCGCGACCTCTTTGAGATTGTCGGCACGATCAAATCCGATGCCGCGATAAAGGGTGTCGTGTTCACGTCTGGCAAGGCGAGCGGCTTCTGTGCCGGTGCCGATCTTGGCGAAATGAACGAGCGCGGCGCAGCGGCGGAGGCCGCGCCAAAAAGCGAGAACGACAAGATCAAGGCGAACTTTGATCGTGGTTTCTCGCTCAATCGCGTTTATCGCGATCTCGAAACCTGCGGCAAGCCGGTGGCGTTCGCGCTTGAGGGCCTGGCGCTTGGCGGCGGTTTGGAATTTGCACTTGCCGGCCATTATCGCGTCGTGGCCGATAATCCGAAGATCAAGCTTGGCTTGCCGGAAGCGAAGGTCGGGCTGCTTCCCGGCGCCGGCGGCACACAGCGCCTGCCGCGGCTCATTGGCGTGCAAAACGCGGCGATGATGATTTTGCAGGGCCAGGATAAGTCCCCGCAGGACGCAAAGGGCCTCGGCTTTATCAATGAAGTTGTCCCAGCGGGACAAACCGTTGAAGCCTGTAAGACGTGGCTCAGGGGCAAACCCAATCACCTCGCGCCGTGGGATGTGAAGGGCTACAAGATCAAGGACGGCCCGTTCACGCCCGGCGGCGCGATGGCTGCGATCGGCGGCAACGCTATGGTCTCGAAGCAGACCAATCTCAATTATCCCGCGCAGCGCAATATTCTCTCGTGCATCTATGAAGGCGTGCAGGTGCCGATCGATGCGGCACTGCGCATCGAGAGTCGCTATTTCCTGAAGACGGCGGCGACCCCGCAAGCCAAGGGCATGATCCGTTCGCTGTTCGTGTCGATGCAAGCGCTCGGCAAGGGCGGGAATCGCCCGGAGAATGTGCCTGAATATCAGGTGAAGAAGGTCGCCGTGATTGGCGCCGGCCTGATGGGCGCGGGCATCGCATATGTGCAGGCGAAGGCTGGCGTCGAGACCGTGCTGATCGATGTGTCGATGGAGAACGCCGAGAAGGGCAAGGATTATTCGAAGAAGATCGTCGACAAGGATGTCGGCCGCGGCAAGACCACGAAGGAGAAGGGCGACGCGCTGCTTGCTTTCATCAAGCCGTCCACCGATTACAACGACATCAAGGGCGCCGATCTCGTCATCGAAGCGGTGTTCGAGAATCCCGCCCTGAAGGCTGAAATAACCAAGAAGGCCGAAGCGGTGCTTGGCGACAACGCCGTGTTCGGCTCCAACACTTCGACGCTGCCGATTACGGGCCTTGCCGAGGCCAGCGTGCGGCCGAAGAACTTCATCGGCATACATTTCTTTTCGCCGGTCGAGCGGATGGGCCTTGTCGAGCTCATCCGCGGCAAGGACACAACAGATGAAACCGTCGCAAAGGCGATCGATTATGTGCTGAAAATCAAGAAGACGCCGATCATCGTCAACGACTTCCGCGGTTTCTACACCTCGCGCTGCTTCGGCACGTATCCTGCCGAAGGCGTCGAGATGCTGATGGAGGGGATCGCGCCCGCGATCATCGAAAATGTCGGCCGCCAGTGCGGCATGCCGATGGGGCCGCTCGAAGTATCGGACTCGGTTGGGCTCGATACCGCGCTGAAGATTGGCAAGACCAACGCCGAACTCTCGCAGCAGGATTATAAGAAGGACCCGCGCGCGAATCTGTTGTCGTGGATCGTCGAGGACAAAGGCCGCGTCGGCCGCAAGGGCGGCAAAGGCTATTACGAGTACGGCGAAGATGGAAAGCCTGCGCGCATCTGGCCGGGCATTTCCGAGAGGGTGGCGGTGAAAGTGAACGAGTGCCCCCCGGCCTTGAAGGAGGAACTCACCAAGCGCTTCCTGTTCCGCCAATGCATCGAAGTGGCGCGCTGCTTCGAAGAGGGCGTGATCACCGATCCGCGCGACGCGGACGTTGGTTCGATCCTGGCCTGGGGTTTTGCGCCGTACTCGGGCGGGTGCATCAGCTACATGGACCTGTTCTGGGGAACGACGAAGTTTGTGGAGGAAGCCGATCGCTTGACCAAGCAATACGGCCCCCGCTTCGAACCGCCGAAGCTTTTGCGCGAGATGGCCAAGACCAACCAGAGCTTCTACGAGCGCTTCGGGAAGAGGGAGAGGGCGGCGGCATGAGTAGCCGCCGCGACGCCCGGCCCGCTTGCGCTGGCGGGTTTGCGACGCTAAGGCGCGCTTAAGAGGTTGGCACATGGACTACGCGCACATCCGCGACTTGATGGTCGAGACGCAAGTTCGCACCAATGACGTGACCGACGTGCGCATCCTCGCGGCCATGCGCAGTTTGCCGCGGGAACGTTTTCTGCCCGCGGCCAAGCGGGCGCTCGCGTACGCCGATATCGAGCCGGAAGTCGCCCCTGGGCGCACGCTGCTGCGGCCGCGCGACTTGTCGAAACTGATGCAGGCGCTGGCGCCGCGCCCGCACGAGCGCGCGTTGGAGATCGCCGGCGCCACCGGCTACGGCGCGGCTTTGCTGGCCGCCTGCTGCAAGCAGGTGATCGCACACGATCCCGATCCGGACTTGTCGTTCGCAGCGCGCGCGGCGCTGGAATCGGTCGGCGCGACCAACGCCAAGACGGTATCGACGCCAGCGGCGGAAGCGTGGGCCGAGGAAGCGCCGTACGATGTGATCATGCTCAACGGCGCTGCCGAATTCGTTCCGGAAGCTTGGTTGGAGCAATTGGCGCCGGGCGGCAGGCTTGGCGTGATCGTGCGCCAAGGCGCGACCGGTGCTGCACGCGTCTACACGCGCTCGGGTGATGCTGTTGCATTCCGGGTGGTGTTCGACGCCGCTCCGCCGGTTGCGCCCGGCTTGGCGCGCGCGCCTGCGTTTGCGTTCTGAAGCTGCAACAAGTCAACCTCGTTAAGATTCTCTTAGACGCTCGCGCGCACATGCTGTTGCGGTTGATTCCACGCGTGGACAGGAATCGACCCGGCTCCTAGGCTTTTGAGTCGAACCACCAGGGCATGACATCAGGCGAGGCGGGAAAATGGCGGCGCAAGAACAACAAGCCGAACCTTCAATGGAAGAAATTCTGGCGTCGATCCGCCGGATCATCTCGGAAGAAGAACAGACGCCGGAGGCCGAGCCCGAGGCGGTGCTCGATCTGACGCAGGCTGAGGCGCCTGTCGCGGCGGCGCTCGATGAAGAGGACGACATCGTATTCGAGACCGTGACAACGCCGCCAGCGCCGTCGCCAGCGCCTATGCCAACTCCAATTGCGGCGCCGACAGCGCCGCCCCCCGCCGACGTGATCATCTCGCCTCCCTCGGCAAGCGCTGCCGCCGGTTCGCTCGCGCGCTTGGCGGGTACACTGCGTATCGCCGACACGCCGGGGCAAACTGTGGAAGGTGTCGTGCGGGAACTTTTGAAGCCGATGCTAAAGGATTGGCTCGATCACAATCTGCCGGCGATCGTTGAATCGCGTGTCGAAGCCGAACTCGAACGCATTGCTCGTATGGCGCGTTAGCGCCGGACTGGCTCTGCCGGGGGCCTCTTGCACGCTTCCGGAGCGCCAGCTTCGAGCCGGCATACGACGCAAACGCTCCGGCGTCTGCATTTGTCGCAACAAAGCGCCGGCGAGGTTCCGGGTTCTCGCGTTCCGCGAGCCCCGGAATGACATGCCGGCGGCCCAAGGTGCGCCACCCCCCCGGACAACGCGCGGCGTTTCCGGTTTCGCTTGCATTCCAGTCCAACCCAAAAGCGGGCCTGCCCGCCGAAGCTCGCATGCGAGCGAAGGCGGGAGAGCGGGACGCGCTTTGCGCGTGAGCTCAAAAATAGTCCGGTGGAAGCGCATGTCGCGCCCCGCGTGGTTTGTCTTGTACAACCGGCGCGGACCTTAGGCGTTCGAGGAAATCCCGGAGGGCCATACGCTGCGGAGTGAAAGTTCTCCGCCGCGCTGGGGGTCCGGCGATCTCGTTAGCGCCGTGTCTCGCGTTCCCGGCCGACGTGCGGCGAAAGCCAAATCGGCGGTGTTGTACCGCCCTTTCGCCGGGCCTTTAAGTTTAACTCCCCAAAGCAATCACGCTCAAACCACATCTCCTGAACTGAACGGCCTTGGTGCACATTAGCCTCCCGACAGAAGACGAGGATGAGTATGGCCCGGCGCGAACTCGGTCGGATAGATTTTTGTACAAGCGTTGTTTTTGCTGGCTCTATCGGCGTTATTCGCGGGGTTGGGGTGGAGATTGCCCGAAATTTTTGCGCGGGCGAACCGCCCGCGCGCGCCCCTTACCGCTCGATCCCGAGGTCGGAGATCAGCAGCGACTTGAAATTGTCGTCCTTGCGGGCGAAGAGCCCGGCGAAGAAGGCGAATATCGACTTCAGCACATCCATCACTGCCCCCTATTGGCATCGCGGCGTCTTCGCCGTCCGCGCCCATGCTGTCTCTGGCGTCTGAACCTAAGATGAGTGCGATTCGGGTTGTTGGAGGCAGTGTGGCAAAACTTGGTTCGAGTGTTGCCGTGTCAGCACGCTTTCGCGTCACAGGTGTAGCGGTCGTGCTCTGATTTCCGCGCGCGACAGTATCGCCGTCGGCCTTGGAAACCACTCGTTAACCAGAAACCGCGTCCTTGGGCGCAGGACTCGGCAGATTTTGCCGGGCCGTGCGATTTCGGGAGGTTGGCGATGAACGGCGCGGAAGTGCTGGACCTCGGGCGCGACGCCATTTGGGTGACGGTTCTGGTGGCTGCCGGGCCGATGCTTGTGGGCCTGGTGGTTGGGTTGGTGGTGTCGCTGTTGCAGACGCTGACCCAGATCCAGGAGCAGACTCTGGTTTTCGTGCCGAAGATATTGTCGATCTTCCTCGCGATCCTGCTGTTCCTGCCGATCATGGGCGGCCTCATGGGCGGGTTCATGAACCAAGTGTTCGAACGCATCGCGGCCTTCTGAGATGGGGCTCACGCTCTACGGCGTTGAGATCTGGGCGACGGCGCTGCTGTTTGCGCGCGCCGGCGCGATGTTGATGCTGTTGCCGGGCTTCGGCGAAACCATGGTGCCGCCGCGCATTCGTCTGGCGTTCGCGCTGGCGCTGGCGGTGTGCATCGCGCCTGCCGCGGCGGGGCGCATGCCTGAACCCGCAGACACCGCGTTCGCGATGGCGGGGCAGGTGATTACGGAGGTGCTCATCGGCGTTCTGCTCGGCGGGGCCGCGCGCATGCTGATGTCGGCGGTGGCGACCGCTGGCCAGATTATGGGCATGGAGATTGGCATCGCCTTCGCGCAGACCGCCGACCCGACCATGAACCAGTCCGGCCAATTGCTTTCGGTGTTCATGAGCGTGCTGGGCATGACGCTGATGTTCGCCACCGATCTCCACCATATGTTCCTCGAAGGCGTGGTCGGTTCGTACGACATCATCGCGCCGGGCGCGCCCGCGCCGATCGGCGACGCCGCGCAATTGGCGCTGCAAACCACGGCGAGCTCTTTCCGCGTCGGCTTTCAAATGGCGATGCCGCTGATAGCGGCGGGACTGATGTTTCGCATCGGCATGGGCGTGCTGTCGCGGCTTATTCCCCAGATCCAGGTGTTCTTCGTGACCTTGCCGCTGCAGATGATGGGCGGCTTTGTCGTGTTCGCGTTGAGCTTGTCGGTGGGCATGCTGATCTGGCTCGACAGCCTCCAGCAATACGCGACTTGGCTGAGGTAAGGCATGGCCGACGATAGCGACGAGCAGATTCACGACCCGACCGAACAGAAAATCGCAAAAGCGCGCAAGCGCGGCGACATCATTTATTCGCCGGAAGTCGGCTCCGCACTGTCGCTGGCGGCGCTGACGGCGATGACGGCGTTCATGGCGGGGCCAATCGCGGGCGAAACCGCGCGTAGTCTGGTTGGGTTCATCGAGGCGCCCGCGCAATACGCGACAGACGGGGATGCGCTGACGTCGCTGCTCGGAAGCGTCGGGCTCAAGGTGCTCGCGATCTTCGGGATGGTGGCGCTTGGCTTCGCGCTGGTGGGGCTGGCGTCGCGTTATTTGCAGGATAAACCAACCTTCACCGGCGAGCGCCTGACGCCGAAACTCGATAAACTGAACCCGGTCGAGGGATTCAAGCGCGTGTTCGGTAAGGCGGCGGTCTCTGGTTTTTTGAAATCCCTCGCCAAGCTCGCTTTGGTCGGAACCGTGCTGGTGTGGACCTTGTGGCCCCGCGACGCTCAGCTCGAACGCATCGGCTATCTCGATCCGGCTGCATTGTTGCCTTACGTGCAGGAACGCGCTGTGGCGATGTTGATGGCGCTTGCTGCAGCCGCAGGGTTGCTTGCGGTGATCGACTATGTGTTCACGCGCCAATCCTACATGAAGCGGCTGCGCATGACGCCGCGTGAAATGAAGGAGGAACACAAGGACCAAGCTGGCGATCCGCAGATCAAGGCAAAATTGTTCCGCATCCGCGCCGAGCGCTCGAAGCGGCGCATGTTGCAGAACATGGCCAAGGCCAGCGTGGTGATCACCAATCCGACCCACTACGCCGTCGCGCTTCGCTACGAACCGGGCGAGACCGCAGCGCCGGTGTGCCTGGCCAAGGGCGTGGATGCGGTTGCGCAACGGATCCGCGAGGCCGCCAACGAACACAACATCCCGATTGTGGAAAACCCGCCGCTGGCGCGGGCGTTGTTCGCGGCCGCCGATCTCGACGAGCCGATCCCGACTGAGCATTACCAGGCCGTGGCCAAGGTGATCGGCTTCGTCTTGCGTCAGGCGCGCCGCCGCGGGCGTGCTGCGGCGCCACGGAGGCCGCAATGAAGCTGCTGTCGTGCGCGTGTTGGCGTGCTCGTAAACCCGAATCGGGGTCAATTGCCCCACAGGCCCAAACATGACCGATACCGCAGAACCAAATTCCCGCGCCCAAGGCGTCCGCATCGACGTGCCGCAAGTCCTGTTCTGGACCGCGGTGGTGGTCGGCGTCGCCGCGGCAGGCTTTGCCATCACCGCAGGGCCCAGCGTCGGGCGCGCCGGGGCGGTGCTGCTGGTGTTGCTGGTGGCGGCCGGCATGGTGTTGTTCTTCTGGATGTCGCGCGGCGCTGGGCGTGCGCACGGCGCGTTCCCCGATCGTGGCGCCATCGCGGCGTCCGCGCTGATGACGGGGCGCTCTGACTTTGCATTGATCGAGGCGCTCGACGAGGCGGCGTTGATCACTGACCGGCAGCTTTCGCCCTTGGCGGCGAACCGCGCTTATGTTGCGCTTGCCGAAGGCGCTGGGGTGTTGGGCGACAGTGACCGCCCGCCGATGATGAGCCGGTTGTTCGGCGCCGATCCGCTTCTGTCGGCGCCGATGTTCCGGCTTTCCAAGGCTGCGCAATCCGGCCAGGCGCGGCGCGAGCATCTCCCCGCTACCGCGCTGCTTGCGGGACGGCCCGCGCGTTACGAAGCCAGCGTCGGCCCCACTGCGAGTGGCGCGGTGCTGTGGCGGCTGCGTGAAACACTGGCCGGGGAAGGTGGCGCGTCTGCCACCGATGACGAGAGCAATGGATTCCTTGAGGATGCGCCGGTCGGCTTTTTCGTTGCCCGCGCTGACGGCACGATCAGCTACATGAACCGCGCCTTGCGCGCTGTGCTTGGCGTTGGCGACCATGCCGCGACGTTGCGCGTGAAGGATATCGTGCGCGACGATCCGGGCCGGTTGACGCGCCGCGACCGCCGCGGCTTCGGGCCTTCGCGTTTGCGCGCGACTTTGCGTGGGCTGGACGGCTCGGAGACCCAAGTTGCGGTGCTGGCGTTCTCGCCCAGCGAGGATTTGGAAAGCTCGACGCGGGCTCTTGTGTTTTTCTCCGATGCGGAAACGCCCGACGGTGAAGCGCCGCCGCCGCGCATGGATGGCGCCGATGGGGTATTTTCCGCCGCACCATTCGGTGTGGCTGTGCTCGATGGCACCGACCCGGCGTCGGCCGCATTGCTCGATTCCAACGCCGCTTTGATGGAGATGACCCAAGGCCGCGCCACGCCCGGCGCGCCGTTCGCCGATTTGTTTGACGCCAGCGAAGGCCCCGCGGCGTTGGCGCAGCGTTTGCGCCAGGCCGTCAGCGATCCGGTCGAGATCACCTTGGCGACCACGCCGCCCACGGCTGCGCACGTGCATTTCTCGCGCGGCGGTGACGGCAAGGGGCTCGTTTACGTCATGAACGTCAGCGAGCAGCGCGAACTGGAAACGCGCCTCGCGCAGGCTGAGAAGATGCGAGAGATCGGCGAACTCGCCGCCGGCGTCGCGCACGATTTCAACAATCTGCTCACTGTGGTGATGCAGACCTGCTCGTTCCTGCTACGCCGCCACCCGGTGGGCGACGCCGATTATCCGATGCTGAAGGAAATCTCCGATCACGCCACCACGGCGCGCGAGCTTTCGGAAATGCTGCGCGCTTATGCGCGTCAGCAGACCTTCGCACGTGAAGTGTTTGACGTGGGCGATTTCGTTGGCTCGCGCCAGGAGCTGATCCGCCGCATCATGGGCGCGTCGATCCAATACGAAATCCGCCACGGTCGCGATCTGCCGTATGTGAAGGTGGACAAGACCCAGCTTGAGCGCGTGCTGATCAATCTCGCCACCAATGCGCGCGATGCGATGACGCCGAAGGGCGCGCCGTTGCCGAAGGACGGCAAGCTGGTGGTGCGCACCTCGGCGATTTCGGCGGAGACCGCGCGCGGCCTGGGGCACAATCCGATCGAGGATGGCGACTATGCCATGATCGAGGTCGAAGATACCGGCTCGGGCATCAAGCCTGAGCACGCGGCGAAAATCTTTCGCCCGTATCACTCGACCAAGGAAGCCGGCAAAGGCACCGGCCTCGGGCTCGCCACCTCCTACGGCATCATCAAGCAATCGGGCGGCTACATCTTCTTCTCCACCAAGCTCGGGCAGGGGACGACGTTCCGCATCTTCCTGCCAGCCTACACGCCGACGCCAGAAGAGCTTGAAGAGATCGCCGCCAAGGAACGCGCCTTGCTTGCGCCGCCGACCAAGGATGTCGCCGGGCGCGGCAAGATTTTGTTCGTCGAGGATCAGACCGCCGTGCGCCGCTCGATCGTACGCAATCTGAAAGAGTGCGGCTACGAAGTGGAAGAGGCCGAGAACGGCGAGGACGCGCTGGTGATCATGAAGGCAAAGCCCGGCGGCTTCGACATCATCATCTCCGACGTGTCGATGCCGATCATGACCGGCCCCGAAATGCTCCAGGAAGCCGAACCTGGGATGATCGGCGACGCCAAAGTACTGTTCCTCTCCGGCTACGCGCCAGAAAGCTTCTCCCACATGCTCGAGCAATATCCGGTGCATTATATGAGCAAGCCGGTGACGATGGAGCAGCTGGTGGGGCGGGTGAAGGAATTGCTGGCGGCGGCGTAGGGGGGGCACATGGGACAGCGCGCTCCTGCCCTCACCCCTTGAGGGGAGAGGGTGTCGCGAAGCGACGGGTGAGGGGACTGCGGTCCCTCCCGCAATCGCGCCGCCCCCTCGTCCGCGCCCCCGGGGCGCCTCCTCCCCCCAACGGGCGTAGAGGATGGCTGTCCCACTGACGCGAACAGCGAAAGCCTCGCCGGGGCGCCGGACGTACCGGGGCTCGCGCGCGAG
>CADEDG010000081.1 GCA_902826035.1 uncultured Alphaproteobacteria bacterium | reverse complement strand
TGTGCGTTTTTCCGGTCGAGCGGCCAACGAGGATGGCGCTTGGCAGAAGCGCGACAGAGGACGGCTTCACCCGGCCCGGCGGCTGCGCAGCCAGTGCAGGATCGCCCACGCGTGAGCTTCGTGGCGCACCTTGAGGATGGCGTCACCCGGCGCCATCCACACCAAAGCGTGGTCCGGCTCCGATGGCTCGCCGTCGTCGGCGGAAAGCTCGGCCTCATAAAAGGTGGCGAGCGCGTTCCTCGGTTCACCCTTGTTGATCCAATACTGGCCGGCCCTGCCAAGCACGCGCGTCGGCCACACGGTAAGGCCGGTTTCTTCGTCGAACTCCCGCATCAAGGCGGCTGCTTCATCCTCATCGGCCTCAACGCCTCCGCCCGGCAGGTCGTATTCGAACGTGCCGCGTTTTCCGATCTGCACAATCGCGATCGCCGCTTCTCCCCTGGCGCAAACGCCGTAGGCGCAAGTGCGTTCGACATAGGTGAGGCCGGATTGGGTTTGGCCGAATTGGAGCGCGAAACGTGTCATGGCCAACGCGCTATAAACCGGAACCACGCAAATGGCGACCTGCCGGATTGAACCCAATACCGGAGCAGCTTATGGCCGATTGCAATGAGCTTTGATCCGATAAATCCGGTGGCGCTGGTCGCTAGCGCCGCCACAGGCGTGGGAGCGGCCTGCGCGCGCGAATTGGCCCAGCGCGCCGATGGCGGCCTGATCCTGGCCGATGCGGACGAGTCCGCGCTCGAAGCCTGCGCAGACGCGCTCGACCGCGCTCCGGAACGGGTTTCCACCCTCGCGTTTAACCCTGCCGACCCGCGCCGCTGGGCCGACGCCGCCGATTTCATCGCCGCCCATTATGGTCGCCTCGACTGGGCGCTGATCGACGCCGGCGCCGCCTTCCCACGCCACGAGGACTATCTCGAATTCACACGACGTGGGCTCGAAGCAATAATGCCGCTGATCGGCGACAACCGTGACGGCGGCGCGGTCGTGTTGATGGCCTCCGCCGCAGCGCTTGCGGAGGAATTGCGCGCCGACGTCGAGGGAGGGCTGCTGGATCTCATTGGCGAAGCAGCGCGCCGAGGCGACCGTCGGCAAGTGCGCGTGAGCGCGTTGGCCTTTGGCAATCCGCAGGGCGATATGTGGACGGAGACACCCTTGTTCGATGACATCGTCCGCGAACAGGGTGGGATCGCCAATGCGTTCTCACAAATCGCGCAAATTGCGCCGCCGATTGTGCGCCATCCCGGCGCCGCGCTCACGACCCTTATTCCGATGATGATCTCGGAAGCCTCCGGCGGTGGCGTGCTTGTGGTGGACGGAGGGCACACGCTCTGAGCGGTTCAAACCAGGAAAAGCCGCGCCATCTCCGCCGGCACGCGCTTGAGCCGGCGCGTCGCTATATCCAGCAGGCACCAATCGGACTTGACCTCGACACTAGGCTTCTTCGCGCCTGGTTTTTCAATCGTGACAAAACGCGGCCAGACAGCGCCGCGCGGCGCGTCAGCTACCCAAGTTCGCCCCTCGGCCACTTCGCCGAGAAGCAATGGCGCGCGATAATCCACCTCGTGCCGAACCACCACCCACACGTAGTTCGCGATCATCTCTGCGCTGGCCCGCGCTCGCCAATGCGCCGTAGCGAGCTGTTGCGCCCAACGCAGATAGACAATGTTGTTGACGTGGCCCAACTCGTCGATGTCGGCAGGTTCGATCGCGAAGGTCTGAGTGAATATTTCCGATCGCATACCAGCTGTCTATCGCGCTCTTGCACGCCGGACAAACCTTCACCGCGCTTCGGCGGCAAATTGCTCCAGAGCAGCGAGCGCCTCGCCGAGCTCAGCGCGTAAATGTTCAAGGGCTTCTGCACTCGAAGGACCAGGTTCAAGTTCCGCTGCTTCGCATGCCAGCGCCAAAGTCGCCAAGCCGATGCCGCGCGCCGAGCCTTTCAACATGTGCGCCGCCGCGCGCCAATTCGCCCCCGGCTTTGAGAATTCCGCATCCCAGCCCGAGACCTGCGAACGAAACAACCCGATAACCTCAAGCTGCAACGCGAGGTCGCCGCCGGTCATGCGGTCGAAATGTGTGCGATCGAGCACGCCGCTCATGACGCCGCGCCAAACCAATCGCCATGAAGAATCCCGATCAGCGCCGCTACCGCGACCCCTACGGCCAAACGCCACGCGGACTCCGTAAAATTGAAAGAGTTGCGCCCTTGCGCGATTGCAGCGAACGGCACGTTCGAGGTCTCCGCTTCGAAGCGGGCCCAAGCTTCGGGATTGCGCGCACGCCCTTTGCGGTCGATCGAGCGCGCACCGAATATCGCCATGGCTCCCAGCGCGCCGAACAACATCAACGCGAAACGCTCGCCATTGACCAGGAGATGACCGACGCTCCAAAGGCTCACGCCCCAGAGGAACGGATGACGCGTCACTCGCAGCACGCCCTTCGCGGGAGATTCCTGCTTCAGCGTCGATTCAAAACCCGCATAGGTGGGCCCCGGCGTCAACACGCCCGCAACCGCCAGCGCTACGCCAAGGAATGCGATCCCCTCCCCGGTCCACCGAACAGCGGCGGCAGGCGTCCACAAAATATCGTTCAGCGGATCGAACAGATCGCGGCGCGTCGCTGCATAGGACTGGATCAGCCAGACCAGCAGCCCCAGTGACGCAACCGAAAATGCAATACGATAAGCGCCCTCGCCGATGCGCAAAACAATGCGTCCGCGCAAACCCGTGGCGGAAACGCCCACGTGAAGCAACACGAACGCTGCCAGAGCTGCCGTGAAACCGTCCATTAGCCGCCGTCGAAAGTTCTGGTGGGTGTAGCAGGATTCGAACCTGCGACCCGCTGATTAAGAGTCAGCTGCTCTACCAACTGAGCTATACACCCAACGACTCGAGCCGCAGCACATAGGGCGATTGCCAGCGTTCGTCCAGGCGCCTGGGGTTCAGAACTTGAAACGCAACGCCGCGTTGACGCTGTGTCGTTCAATTCGGTCCCCAAACTCGCCTTCATAACTCAGGCTAATCGTCGAAGCGCCGTTGGTGGCGTCCACGCCAAGACCGAGCAGCGGCGCGCCTCCGGTGTCGGCCTCATCGGCTACAACGAAATCAGGCCCCCCGCTGAAGCGGAAGGTGCGGTCGCCTGCATCCTCCAACGCGTTGCTGCGATAGCCAGCATAGAGTCGCGGCGCGACCACGTTGCCGCCAAAAGTAAAACGGCCGCTCAATTCGAGCCCTGCGTCGGCCCACAGCCTTTGCGACAGGCTCTTGTCGGCTTCGTAATCGAGACCAACGCCGCCGCCCTCTTCGGTATATCCCTCTTCCTGCAGCGCGACATAGGTGAGACCCGCCTGCGGGGTCACAACCAACCAATCGGCGACACGCAGCGGCGCAGAAGCTCGCACGGCGGCGTGCCCCTCATAAGCCCACCACTTTGCAGTCGAGAGGCTATTGAAATTGTCGCCGATCTCTACGAAACGGCGCGACTGCATCTGGCCGCCGCCTAGTCCGGCTATGACATCAAGATCGATCGGCCCAAGTGCGGTTCCAAGGTAAGCGTTGAGTTGACCGAAGCTCGATGCGACTTCGCCGTCGCGCCGCCCTTCGTCCTTCGCTTCTGAGGTCAGGAACGAAGCAGACAAGCCGAACAGAGCGCCGTTGTTCAACGGGCCATCGATGCCCATCGCGACGCCAAAGCCCTGCCCGCCATATTCCTGGCCATTCGACGTTTCCGGCGTGCGGGAGACATTATAGCCAATCTCCTGCGCCCAGACCGAGACCTCATCGAGACCCTGCAACCGCACGGCCGCCAGCCGATTGGAGCTGGCGCCTTGCGCCTGCTGTATCGCGGTCGCCGCAAGTTCCGTCGATGCCGAGGCGAAACTCGGCATCAAGTCGCGATAGGCGGCGAGGAAATCGGCTTCGTTGTCTATCCCCGCCAACGCTGCCGCAGCGTCCGCGTTAGGGCGCAGCGCGTCGATCAAAGGCGCAAATACGGCCGCCTGATTGGCGGTGAGATTGAGTTGGCTCGGCGTCTTACGAACAAAATCGGCGACCAGTGAATTCGCATCTCCCGGATCGATGGCGACGGCGACATTGTAAAGCCAGGGTGAGCCGGCGCCGTTGATCGTGCGTTCAACGTTTACTCCGCCAACGAGCCCGCCATTCGCGGTCAGCAACACATGAGAGCCCGATACTGGCAAACCCAGAGGCACAACAGGCGTAACCGTAGCGCCAGGCGCAAAGGTAACGCTACCGGTCGCAATAATCCTGGCCGACTGCCCAGCAGTCTCCGACAGCACAAACGAAAGCGTGGAATCAATGCCGAAGTTGGCCGAGGTAATGTTCGTCGTCCCGCCCTGGAGCGCGAGGGTTCCATCGGTGACATTTATCGCCAACAGCCCATCAGCATCGGTGAGCGCGCCATTGTAGATTGCGCCATTGTTAATGTTGAAGCTGTCAGCGCCCAATCCAAACGAGAGGTCTCCATCGATGCGACCGGCAAACAAATTCACGACATCCGCGCCAGAACCCAGGCGCACGTCGCCGACAATCCGCACCGCCGGGCGCCCGTTAATGTCGTTGTCGACGGTGTCATCGTCGGTGAATGGCGCATCGGCAATCTGGTTCAAAGTGACTGCGATTGAGGACGCCGAAGTGTCGATCGCCACCGCCGAACCGGTGACCGCAGGCGCCGGCACGGTATCGTTGGGATCTGCGTCGGTCGCGGTTACATCCGCGGTGATCGAGCCAGAATTCGTAATTGACGATAGCGTGTTCGAACGATCGACGATCCCAAACGCGCTGCCGACCTCACCAAACAATTGCGCCGCGACTAGGCCGCTATTGTTGAACGAGGAAACATTAGCACCAGCGCCAATCAAAACAGCTGCCGACTCTTTCGCCGTTTCCGCCGATACGGTTGTGGATATGCGACGACGTGAAAGAATATTTGGCGCACTGGCATCGACACCCATGCGCAGACCGTAGGCGTTGGCTTCAATGGCGACTGCCGAGACATTGCCATCCAGAGCAATTCCCGCCGCCGTTGTTACCGTTGCTCCAGTGCCGGAGCCCGCAATCCATGCGGCCGTTGCATCGACTCCGTCATAAACGCCGAAAGCAGAAACAGTTCCGCGAACATGGAGCCCGTAGGGCGACACTGTCGTGCCTATCACAAGGTTTGTCGGGCCTAAGACAAGGTTTGCAGACGGGTCGGCTTGAATCGAAATCGCCGGAGCGGAACCTGAAACGGTAATATTCGCGGAGATATTGTCGTCCGTGTCAGCGCCGTTGTCGAGGATGCCATCCCCGTCATCGTCGAGGTCGTCTTCGACGCCAACCCCTTCAATCGTAACGCCGCCGCCAACGCTAAAGCGCACATCCACAGCCGACCCGCCCTGCAGCAGATCGTCGGCATCCAGCGACGCGATGTTATCGGCGCGCGCCACACTATGATAACCGGTCACGTTCCAGCCGCCACTAATGCGTAGGTCGCCGCCTATCGGCGCCCCCACGATCAACCCACTGGAGTTCTGGCCTTGTACGCTCACCGCCCCGCGCGCGAGCACGTCTCCCGTGACGCCAGCGCTTGCGCCTCCAAGTATGGAAATGGCGGATGAATTGTCTCCAACAACATTGATGCTGCCCGGATTGACAAGGTCGCCGTTGAGCGTCGTGTCCAGGCGGATTCCGCCGGAATTGGCGCCTTCGATACTGATCCTGGCGGTGTTCGAGATCGTGCCGTTAAAAGTCGCCGCGCCGCCGAGGCGAATGCCGTAGCGATTGGACCCGACGGCCCAAGCGCCGTCAAAGTCGGCGTCATTGTCTGCATCGGCGAGCACGTAAGATTCCAACAACGAGATGGTGCCGGTATTCGATATCGTTTGCGGCCCAGCA
This sequence comes from uncultured Alphaproteobacteria bacterium, assembly GCA_902826035.1. Classification (GTDB taxonomy): domain Bacteria; phylum Pseudomonadota; class Alphaproteobacteria; order Caulobacterales; family Aquidulcibacteraceae; genus Vitreimonas. The sequence continues at coordinate 7,338 of CADEDG010000081.1, read as the reverse complement.
AAGCCGCCTTGCACCAGAATTCCGGTTGTATTGTTTGCATCGTTCGACGCGAGAGTGCCGGCATTAGTAACGGTGTTGTTGGAATCGACAGTGACTGCGGTTTGACCGGCGGTCACGGTGATCGAACCACCCGCCGCGATGGTTACGTTGCCCGGCGAGACGCCGTCGGGCGATGAGGTCGTCACCGGATTGGTGGTCGCGGTGGTGATGTTGACGTCGTTTGCTTCGGCATTGTTCGCCGAAGCGCCCGCTATGGCAGCGGCGAGACCCGCCAGCTGAACCGTTTTGATGCGCATGCCGGCTCCGTCCCCTTCCCTTGATGGGCAGCGGGGCGGCCCCTCAAGACCGGCAAATTCCCGCCGACGCACTGGGAGCTCAGCCCCCGCGCGCAGCGCTTGGCATGCCGGCTTTGCGGATTTTTGTCCAGTGCGACCCGCACCATCCGCGCCCGATAATGTGGCCGGAATCAGGCGCTAGGCGTTTTGACGCGCAAGGAGAGAAATGCCGGCTGGGGAGAACCCGGAACGGCGTAGCGACGCGCCGCTGGGGCTCCTAGCCCAGGCCCCGCGTCAGCGGCTTGGCGAGAGTCGCCTGGGGGGCGTTGAAGGCTTCCAACAACGCATCGACGTCGTTGGCCGGAACCGCGCGGGAGAAATAAAAACCCTGCAGTTCGCTTACGCCCACCAGTCGCATGGCCTGCGCCTCAGCTTCGGTTTCCACCCCCTCGGCGACGATGTCCATGCCCAGGCCGCGCCCAAGCGTGATCACCGATTGTATGATGGTCATGGAGCGGCGGCGCTCATCGACGCCAGTGACGAAAGCGCGATCGATCTTGATCTTATCGAAGCGGAAGTCGCAAAGGTAGCGCAGACTGGAATATCCGGTGCCGAAATCGTCGAGCGCTACTTTGAAGCCAAGGTCACGGATTTCCGATAGCACTTGCCGGTTGCGCTCGCTCGATTCCATCATAACGCCCTCGGTGACTTCGAGGATGATGCGATCGGGGTCGATGTCGTGCTCCTCAAGCAGGCGCGCCAGCAGACCGACAAGATCCATGTGGCGGAACTGCACCGGCGAAAGATTGATCGCAACATCGACCATCGGCCAGCGTTTGGCTTCGGCAAAGGCGCGCGCGAGAACAAAGGCGCCCAATGCGGGCATGAGGCCAGCTTCCTCCGCAATCGGAACAAAAACGCCCGGCGAGATATCGCCGCGCACCGGATGGCGCCAGCGCAACAGCGCCTCCAACCCCGTAATGCGATTGTTGGCGCACGAAATCAGCGGTTGGTAGTATAGCGTCAGTTCCTGCCGATTGATGGCGTCGACAAGCTCCATCTCGATCTCGCGGCGCTTCTCGATCTCAGCGGACATGTCAGCGGAGAAGAAGATCGCGCGGTTCCTTCCGCGCTCCTTGGCGCGGTAGAGCGCGATATCGGCGTTGCGCATCAAATCCTGCGGCGTATCGCCGTGCTCTGGCGCACGGGCGAGTCCGATGGACGCAGTCATCCGCAGATTCTGTCCGTATAGGTCGAAATTGTCCTCGAACGCTCTCGCTAAACGCTGACCGAGCAGCTGGGCGGTGTCCTCGTCGGCGGCGCGGTGCAGCACCGCGAACTCGTCCCCCCCGAAACGCGCCAGAAAATCGCCTGGAATCATGATCGCGCGCAGCCGCTCTGCAACGGCCGTGATCAGCGCGTCTCCAGCCTGATGGCCCAACGTGTCGTTGACATCCTTGAAACGATCGACATCGACATAGGCGACAACCGCGAAGCGGCCATTGCGTGTTTGCACCATGGCGTCGAGGGCTTCCTGCAAACGCTCGACGAAATGATGCCGATTGGGCAACCCCGAGAGCGCGTCATGCAGGGCCTGGTGGCGCGACTGCTCTTCGCGGTCGGCGAGTTCCACCGAAGCGCGCTTCAACCGCCTGATCATGATCCAAGTCAGAATTCCGGCGCCGATGACCCCAATCGCGACCAGGGGTAGAATAAAGAGGAGCAAGAACTGGCCGGGTTTGCGCGGCGTCCAGCTGATGAACCCAAGCGGCGCGCCATCGTCAGCACCGAACTTCTCGGCCACCCGCCCGCTTGAACTTTGGGCGACGCTCCCAACTGCCAAGTCGTTGATCAACAGCGAGCCCCCCACATCGCGAAGGAAGGATTGGTCGATCTTGACGATACTCAACAGCAGGTGCGGCTGACGTCCACGCAGTAAGTTGGCGTCGAGATTGGGTACGATGCTGATCGCAGCGACAACCGCGGGCTCGCCATCGACGCGCATGATGTGCCCGCCCCAGCGCCCAAAACTGGCGCCGAGAAGCGCCTCGTAATTGCCCTGGCTTTCCGAGAAGACGCGATCGCGAGCCCGTAGGCCGCCAGCGGGACCGTTGCGCGCCTCGTTGACGATCGTGTTGAACACTGTCCGGTGGTTTGCGTACGCAAGCCCGGCATCGGACACTTCGCCGCCTACAGTAGCGTAGATCGGCTGGTTTTTGTCATCGACGATGATGACCTCGTCATGGCCGTAGGTTTCGTAGAAATAGAGCCCGATATTCGTGTTGATCCAATCCAGGTCCAGCGGGCGGCGCTGGGCGTTGATGACCGCGTCGTCCCACCAGGCGATCGCCTTTTGCTGGTCGAGGACCTTACTCACGCTCTGGTCGAGCGCGTTTTCCACGAGTTGGCGTTCGCGCACGACCGCTGTGGTATTGGCTGACCACCCAGCATAGGCGACGATGGCGACCAAGATCACGCCGAAGAGAAACAAAGCGCCGCCAACAAGCGCCGTAAGGCGCCGCAGATCGTTCTTGTAATGAGCCGTTCTGGCTTCTGCTGGCGTCATTTCGATTACCCGCGCGTGAACTTCGGCCACACTTAATCGCGGCAATAATGTCGCCATTTCCACAAATATATTGTTACCCGCGTAAAGTATAAAATGGAAATGATATGTAATTAATACTATTTGAACCACGATTTGGAGTCATGGTTAACGCAGACGGCGCTGCATTTTAATATTCGTTAACGTGAATTCTGTCTTGCCTTCATTCAATTTACGCTTTATTAGGGAAATCGCATCCAGCGGAAGATGGCCGGAAGAATTCCAAAGCGCTTCGCTCCCGCAGATTGCGACCCTGATTAACGCAATTTAGTGGTGTATCTCATGAACGGGTACGTGCTGAAGACACGCGCCGATAGCCCTGCGCTACGCCGCGCCGCAATGGCGATCGAGCAGGCAGCTTGGAGTTCGCTGGGGTTTCTGAATTTCACCCGCGCTCATTTCAACCACTACCAAGAGTTGCTGGATGAGCACGCGGACTGCCAGCTCTGCCTGGTGGATGAGGCGACTGGGTATCCGGTCGCCGTCGGCAATTGCGTACCGCTGACCTGCGATCTCAACAATTTGCCGCCCGAGGGCTGGGATTGGATCGTCGAGACGGCGGCAAACGACCGGGCAAAACCCGCCAACGCCATCGGCGCGCTGGCGATATCGGTGCCCGGGATTCATCGTGGCAAGGGCATCGCCCGCCAGCTGATCAACGGCTTTCTGGACATAGCGCGCAATCGCGGTTTGGACGGCGTGATCGCGCCGGTGCGGCCGTCGGAAAAATGCCGCCACCCCTTCATCTCGATCGAGGAATATGTTGGCTGGACTGACGATAGGGGTCGTTATTTCGACCCTTGGCTACGCAGTCATAGTGCATGCGGCGGCCGCATGGTGTCGATCGCCTCGCGCTCCATGGTGGTCGATGAGCCGGTGGCCTTCTGGGAGACCATGACCGGGCGCACCTTCGCAGAGTCAGGCGAATACGCACTCGACGGTGCGCTCACCCCAGTTTCCATCGACATGGCGCGCGGCGTTGGCCGTTACGCGGAGCCGAATGTCTGGTTCGCCTACGCAGCGTGATTTCAGCCACGCTCCTCGACCGGGTAATAGACCTCGGTTCGCTCGATCGTTTCCCCGCCGTCGGGGCTCGCAGTGCGCGAGCGAACCACCTCCCAGGGGATGACGCCCTCAGGCTGCTCGTCGCAACTCGGTGGGCGTCCGGGGCGCGCATAGGGCAGCTCGCGATGCGCCAGCAAGTACGCGCAGGCGCGGAGGTAGGTCTGGCCGAGCTGTGAGCGCGGCCCGACATGCACGAACCGAATTACCGGTCCGCCGGGCGTTTCCCCCGGCCGAACGCCACCGGAAAAGCGACTCGGCTCCGGGCCCGAATAAGGATAACCGACGATCCAACTTCGATGCCTGCTCGCGCTTTGCGCCGGCGGGAAAATGCGCACCACCGATCCGTCAGGGGCGAGGCTGCTTTCCGCGAAGTACGCATTCAGTCGTGACAAGCCGTCGCTTTCCGCCGCGTCGCGTTCGGCGACTGTTTGCTCGGCGGTCACGTCCACGAACAGAATCGGTTGGGCGGGGATTTGCTCGCGGCTGAGCTCCATGCCTTCGAAATCGACGTCCGGCAATTGCTCTGCCAGCGTTTTCAGTCGCGCCAACCCGTTGTCCAACTCGCGCTCGACTGCCCCGCGCAGCACGACGTTGACGAAGTAGCGGCAAAGCACATTGGTGAGTCCAGGCGGGCATTCAGCGGTAACCGCCCAGGCGACCGCGGTTGAGTTTCCCTCCGCTCGCTCAAGCTTCATGTTTGAATGGAGGCTGGCGCGATCGCGTAGGACGATGTCGCTTTCGATCGCTTCGTTTTCGGTCGATTCCTGGATCGTCATACGCCCGGAGCCGACGCGCCTCGACTTGCTGCTCCAGCGCATTTCCTGCCCGCGGCCGGGTCCCTCCCCGGTAAAGCTGTACTCGGCATCTGGATCCATCGCGTAGAAGGGCGACCACTCCTTCGCCACCCGCAAATCATTGGCGAGGGAGAACACAATGGCGCGCGGTCGGTCGATCGAGGCGCTTCGGGTGACAGCAAGCGAATTCGACAAGAAGAACTGGCCAACCAGAAATAGCACGCCCGCGAGAGCGGCAAGCCCAGTCAAAAGCCAAAGAAACCACCGCATTCAGGCATCCCCCTTCGCGGGCCAGCGAGTTCAGGGCGTACCATCAGCGCCGCTGTTGCGCCACGCGCGACCTTACGGGCTTGTATTGTTCGCCGCCTGCTCGCGTCAGGAGCGAGCCCCGCGTTCAATCCAGACCCCGGATCAACACGTCCGCCTACCATGACCGCTTACGCTTGGTCAGCATCCCGTCGCAGTGCGTCCCACACCTCAAACTCGTAGGCGATGCAGCGCTCCATCATTTGGCGCCACACCGGCTCGGCGATAGCCAGGGACAGGCCCTGCCGCTCGGCCTCCGACCTGACCTTCGCCAGCACGTCGCGAATACGTGCCTCGTCTCGCACACTCTCGCGGCTCTGCTTGATGCGGGCTGCGGCGTCCATGTAGCCCTGGCGGCGCGCGATCAACGCCACCAACATGCGATCAACCTCGTCAACGCCAGCGCGGACGTCTTTCATATCGCGGCAGTTTACCGGCTCAGGCGCTTCGAAACGCGACGAAACCGACCGGGAGACAAGCTGATCCATACCCCAAATCTGGGACCGGCCAGGCGCCGCGTCCAGGGGGCGCGGGGACGCATGGGCAGCACCGCCATTGGAAACAGCGCCAGCCGAGACAGATCGCTGCGTCGCCCGTCGCTCGGCACAGCGAACCAGGCCAAGTTCGCCGCCGCCCTCCGCAAAGCATCCATTGCGAACCTGCGCGCACAGCCTTAGTGCGAACCCTATGTCCAACACCGATCTCGCCACCGCCATCGCCGCCGCCTGGGAGCGACGCGAGACCCTTTCACCGCAAAGCAAGGGCGCGGACGTGGAAGCCATCGAGGCATCGCTCGACTTGTTGGATTCTGGGCAGGCGCGCGTCTCCGAGCGCGGAGTTGAGGGAAGCTGGATAACTCAACAATGGCTGAAACAGGCGGTGCTGCTTTCGTTCCGGACCACCGCCAATCATGCGATCTCAGGCGCGCCTGACGGCGCCCATTGGTGGGATAAGGTCCCCTCCAAGTTCGCCGGTTGGAGCGAGAACAGTTTCACCGCCGCCGGTTTCCGCGCCGTGCCGGGCGCGATCGTGCGGCGTGGCGCCTATATCGGGAAAAGTGCCGTGTTGATGCCGAGTTTCGTCAACATCGGCGCCTATGTGGGCGAGGGAACGATGGTCGATACGTGGTGCACAGTGGGCTCCTGCGCGCAGATCGGCAGGAACGTACATATTTCCGGCGGCGCCGGCATTGGCGGCGTGCTCGAGCCCCTCCAGGCCAGTCCCACCATCATCGAAGATGGATGCTTCATCGGAGCGCGTTCAGAGGTAGCCGAGGGCGTGATTGTGCGCGAAGGCGCCGTGCTGGCGATGGGAACATTCCTCTCGCAATCGACGAAGATAGTCGATCGTGAAACCGGCGCTGTGACGCGCGGAGAAGTACCACCCTATTCGGTTGTTGTACCAGGCTCCCTGCCGGATCCGAAAGGAGGACCATCGCTCGCCTGCGCCGTCATCGTCAAACGTGTCGATGCGCAAACTCGGGCAAAAACTGGCGTAAACGATCTGTTGCGCGACTGATCGAGACTCAGTTGGCGGGATTAAAAATCCCAAACAACAAGTGATCGCGCCAAGCTCCGTTAATCTTGAGGTAGGACCGCGCCAACCCCTCGTGGGCGAAGCCGTTCTTTTCCAGCACGCGCCGCGAGGCGATATTGTTCGGCTGGCAGGCAGCCTCGACGCGGTGGAGCGCCAGATCTTCGAACGCATAGTCCACTATCGCACGCACGCCCGCAGTGACATGGCCCTTGCCGGCATACATCTGGCCAACCCAATAGCCGAGAGAGGCCATATGGGCGACGCCGCGGCGAACGCTCGACAATGTCAGTCCGCCCATGAGCGCGTCGTCCTCCGCACGGAACAGGAACAAGGCGTAGGCTTTGTCGTCGCGTGCATCCTCGACATAACGGCGCAGCCGGTTGCGATAGGACGTCCGCGAGGTCTCATCGACCGCCCAGGTGGGTTCCCACGGCGTCAGATACGCGCGGCTGGCGTCGCGGACATCGGCCCATTCCTGAAAATCGCGCAATTCGGGCGCGCGAAGATAGACGCCCGCGCCGTCCACGCGGCGCAGGCCCTCTCCGTCTTTACGCATCAACGCCATGGTTCAGGATAGTGCCTCAAACTTGGCTAGCGCGCCAAGCCCCGCTTTCGGTCCGATGGCAGCCGCGCAGGCCGGTCCCTCGAGCGCAGCAGCGGCTGCGGCGCGAACATCTTCAGCGCTCACTGCTTCAATCCGCGCCTGCAATTCCTCGAAGGGAGCCAGCCGGTCGCGTAGGAACACCTGGCTCGCCCGCGC
>CADEDG010000080.1 GCA_902826035.1 uncultured Alphaproteobacteria bacterium | reverse complement strand
AGGGCTTGACGTGGCCTCTGGCGCGGCTAAAGACGCGCACCTTATGCACGCCTCGGCGGATCGCCGATGCGTTCCCACGCCTTTTTGGTTGCCGGAGAGACAGGACCCACCCCATGGCCAAGGAAAAGTTTGAGCGTACGAAGCCGCACTGCAATATCGGCACAATCGGTCACGTCGACCACGGCAAGACGACGCTCACTGCGGCGATTACGATGGTTTTGGCCAAGAAGGGCGGCGCCAAGGCGATGGCGTACGCCGACATCGACGCAGCGCCCGAAGAAAAGGCGCGCGGCATCACCATCAACACGGCTCACGTCGAGTACGAGACGGCCAACCGCCACTACGCGCACGTCGACTGCCCCGGCCACGCTGACTATGTGAAGAACATGATCACGGGCGCTGCCCAGATGGACGGCGCGATCCTGGTTGTGTCCGCCGCTGACGGCCCGATGCCGCAGACCCGCGAGCACGTGCTGCTCGCGCGTCAGGTCGGCGTGCCGGCGATGGTTGTGTTCCTGAACAAGGTCGATCTGGTCGATGACGCCGAACTGATCGAACTGGTTGAAATGGAAGTGCGTGAACTGCTCTCCAACAACCAATTCCCCGGCGACGATATCCCGATCGTGCGCGGCTCTGCGGTTGCGGCCGTCGAAGGCAAGACACCAGAGATCGGTGAAGAGGCCATCATGAAATTGATGGATGCGGTGGATTCCTACATTCCCCAGCCGGCGCGTCCGCTCGACCAGCCGTTCCTAATGCCGGTCGAAGACGTGTTCTCCATCTCGGGCCGCGGCACGGTTGTCACCGGCCGGGTCGAGAAGGGAATCATCAAGGTTGGCGAGGAAGTCGAGATCATCGGCCTGCGCGACACTGTGAAAACCACCTGCACCGGCGTTGAAATGTTCCGCAAGCTGCTCGATCAAGGGCAAGCTGGCGACAATATTGGCGCATTGCTGCGCGGCGTGGAGCGTGAAGGCGTGGAGCGTGGCCAGGTTCTAGCCAAGCCAGGCTCGATCACCCCGCACAAGAAGTTCGAGGCGGAAGCCTACATTCTCAACAAGGAAGAGGGCGGACGTCACACCCCGTTCTTCACCAATTACCGTCCGCAATTCTATTTCCGCACCACCGATGTGACCGGGATCGTGGAATTGCCGGCCGGCACGGAAATGGTGATGCCGGGCGACAACGTGAAAATGACGGTGTCGCTGATCACCCCGATCGCCATGGACCAAGGCCTGCGCTTCGCCATCCGCGAGGGCGGTCGCACCGTGGGCGCGGGCGTGGTGTCGAAGATCATCGAATAGTCGCGCTCGACTAGCCGCAAATGCTTAGGGCCGCCCCGATGGGGCGGCCCTTTTGCTTTCGAGTTGCCTCGCTTACGCTATCAGAGGCCGCTCAGTATGTCGCGATAGAGGCGGTTGCCGCCGTTGAAACTTGAACCTGCTTGACTCTGTTCGCGCGCCGACCCGGTTCCAAAATTGAGGCTGAAGCCAATATGGATGACATCCACTTCGCTGCTTCCGTCGAAGTCGTTGACTCGATAACTAGCATCGATGCTCAAAGGGCAGTCAGCAAACCGATAAACGGCGCCGACGCCATAGATGCTCGCTGACGACCCACCGTCGAAATCAATGTAGCCAAGATCGAGTGTGGCGCCGAAATTGTCTGAGAAGAAATAGGTTCCGTCCGCATGGACGTTGGTGGCGCCGCCGGTATCAAAGTCCGCGTAACCGACCGAGCCGTTGATCGTCGCCTGCGGCAGGTAAATCTGGCCGCCGACGCCAATGTTGAGGCTGTCGCTGAACGCGATGTTGTTGTGGCCTACGAAGCCGTACAGCGCATGATGGTCATTGCGCTTGCCGGCTGAGATATTGACGTACCCGAGGCCAAGGTTGCCTCCGGTGTCCAGGCGGTCAGAAACTGCGTCGCCCTGCACCAGCCACCCGTTGGAGAGTTCATGATTATAGCTGAGTTCAAGGCCATAAAGATCGAGGTCGAACGAGCCTGCGTCTAGATTTCCGTAGTGGACCCCGACCGAGCCGGTATCTGCCGAGGCCATGCCCGGAGCGAGCACTGCGGCGGCGATTGCTGCGCCTGTAAGGAGCTTTCTCATTCAATTCCCCTGCTTTTATTTGCGCCCTGGCGGGCTCTCCGATGGCGATCCATCGCTCTCGCCCAGAAATCGAGAGTAACAGGAGGTAAATGCGCAAAATGTTGCTTATGAACCGTTAACTGTGTCCTGATCCCGCGCCTGGTGCATCCAAGCCGGTCGGCACCCGCATCCAGGGGTAAGCAAAGCGCCAGCGAGGCGCTAGGGAGGCGTGATGGAACGCTTTGTATTCGTTGCGGCGGTGACTTTCGCCGTCATTTTCGCGTTCGTCGCCATGGTCGGGAACGGTCATTGGAACATCGGTCATGGCGAGTTCAACATCGAGTTCGACGATGAAGGGCTGGATGATATCGCAGCGACCGCGCCGGGGCGAATGGAACCGAGTTCCTTCACCGGTGACGAACTGGTGCTCCGGCATGTGGCTGCCCGCGTCACCATAACGCCCGAAGATCGCGCCGATTTTTCCGTGGAAATTGACAACCCAGGCCGCGCGCCCATGCCACTGGTGGGTGTGGAGCGCGGTAGTGTCCGGATTAACGGCCAATTGCGGGGTCGCATTTCGGAATGTCGTGATGGCGGTGGGGTGAAACTCGAAGGCTATGGCGAACTCGTGACCGCAGACCTCCCCCAGATCAATATTCGGGCGCCGCGGACCTTGGAAGTGCGCGTCAATGGCGCTGGCGCAACCCAGATTGGCCCAAGCGAAGCCCTCGTTTTGGAGGCATCAGGCTGCACCTCCATTTCGGCTGGCGACGTGACTGGAGCGCTGGAGGTGGAGATAAGCGGGGCGGGGGCGGTGACGGCAGGCAATTCGCGTTCCTTGAGACTGGAGGCGACCGGCGCTGGAGATTTCTCGGCGGGCGCGATTGCCGACGGCGCCGCCATCGAGATTACCGGAGCAGGGAAGGCCAACTTAGCGAGCGTTATCGGTGCTCTGGACATCGACAGCACCGGCGCAGGAGGGGTGGTTGTCAATGGTGGCGCCGTGAGCGAAGCGAATATTGAGTTGAGCGGTGCGAACAACGTAGAAATCGGCGCCCCGATTCAACACCTAATTGCTGATATTGTAGGCCCCGGCGCGATTAGGGTGACGGCGACTGTGGGCGACGTTGAAGCAGAGATAAAAGGGCCGGGAAGCGTGAACCTAAGGGCCGTTTCCGGACGCATTGTACGCCAGGAAGTTGCCGGACCCGGCACGTTTCATGTCGGGCCCTGATAAATCCGCGAAACTTCCTTGACGCTCCCTTGGGGCGCCTGTATCTGACGCCCCTTCGAGCCGGCTGTAGGTGCCAAACCTAGACGCGGTTCGCAAGCAACGCGCCGCCCGCTTCGGTGGGGCCCGTGGATCGCGCGAGGGTCAAAAGCCCCGTCTCCACAGCGTTTTTTGCGAATTCTTCGTCTTTGCGCGCGCTTTTTGGTTCGAAAACGGCGTGTTCGCCGGATCCAGCTCCCGAGAGGGGCTAGAGCCGGCGAGTTTTGTGTTTCGGCGAGTTTCTTTGGTTTCGGGAATTTTGGGCGATGATGCAGCAGAACATCCGGATCAGGCTCAAGGCCTTCGATCACCGCACGCTCGACCTCTCCGCCAAGGAGATCGTGTCGACCGCCAAGCGCACCGGCGCGACTGTGATCGGTCCTGTGCCGCTGCCCACCCGCATTGAAAAATTCACGGTGAACCGCTCGCCCCACGTGGACAAGAAGAGTCGCGAGCAGTTTGAAATTCGCACACACAAGCGCGTGCTGGATATTGTGCAACCGACGCCGCAGACAGTCGATGCGCTGATGAAGCTCGACCTCTCCGCTGGTGTTGACGTTCAGATTCAAGTTCTGGGTTGATTGCGATGACCGCCAAATCACAACGCACCGGCGTGATTGCCCGCAAGGTCGGGATGATGCGCGTGTTCGGCGACGACGGCGCCCACACGCCTGTCACGGTGCTCAATCTCGAGGGCTGCCAGGTCGTCGGACGCCGCACCGTCGGCGCCGAGGCATTCACGGATTCCACCGGCGCGGCGGTGGCGCTGAAGCCAAAGAAATCGCGCAAGAACGAGAAATCGAAGCCGCCCGCGCGCGAGGCCAAGGGCGACGGCTACACCGCTGTGCAGCTTGCAGCCGGCGCGGCCAAGGCGAAGAACAAGACCCAGGCCGAGCGCGGACAATTCGCGCGCGCCAAGGTCGAGACGAAAGCGATCGTGCGCGAATTCCGCGTCAGCGAAGACAACCTCCTTCCGGTTGGCGCCGTCATCAGCGCCGATCATTTTGTTGTCGGCCAAAAGGTCGACGTGGCGGGCGTGTCCATCGGCAAAGGCTTCGCCGGCGCAATGAAGCGCTGGAATTTCGGCGGCCTGCGCGCCACCCACGGCGTCTCAGTCTCGCACCGCTCGCACGGCTCTACCGGCCAGCGCCAGGATCCGGGCAAGGTGTTCAAAGGCAAGAAAATGGCCGGACACTTGGGCGACGAGCGCGTTTCTGTACAAAACCTGCAAATCGTCCGCGTCGATGCAAAGCGCGGGCTTTTGTTTGTCAAGGGCGCGGTCCCAGGCGCCGAGGGCGGCTGGGTCGAAGTGCGCGACGCGGCCAAGGCTGCCTTGCCGAAGGAGGCGCCGATGCCGGCCGCACTTCGTCAAGCAGGCGCTGAGTGAGGGCGGACATGAAACTCGACATCCATACCCTCGACGCGAAAAAGTCTGGTTCAGTAGAACTCGACGAAACCGTGTTCGGCATCAAGGAAGTGCGCGGCGATATCCTCCAGCGTATGGTCAAGTACCAATTGGCCAAGCGCCGCGCAGGTACGCACAAGACACAGTCGCGCGGCGAAGTGTCGGTGTCGCACTCCAAGATCTACAAACAAAAGGGCACGGGCCAAGCGCGTCACGGCGCCAAGAATGCGCCGATTTTCCGCGGTGGCGGCCATGCCCACAATCGATTGCCTCGCGACTACAGCCACGACCTCACCAAAAAGTTCCGCGCGCTCGCGCTGCGCCACGCGCTCTCGGCCAAGGCCCTCGCCGGAGAGATTTTCGTAGTTGAGGCCGCGGCGCTGAAGGAAGCGAAGACGGCCGCTTTGGTGAAGCAAATGGCCAAGCTCAAGATCGGCAACGCGCTGATCATTGCCGGTGCGGAGGTGGATGCGAATTTCGCCCGCGCCGCGCGCAATATTCCGAACCTCGACGTGCTGCCGAACGCGGGCCTCAACGTTTACGACATCCTGCGCCGCAGCGCACTGGTGCTGACCCCGGACGCAGTCGCCGCCATTCACGCGCGCTTTGCTAAGGACGGCGACGCCAAGACCACCGCGCCGAAACGCGTCCCGGCCAAGAAGAAAACTGAAGCGGAAGGGGCTGCGGCATGAGCGCGCTCAAGCACTACGACATTATCGTCAAGCCGGTGATCACCGAGAAGGCCACGCTGCTCTCGGAGCAAAACAAGGTTGTTTTCCGCGTGCCGCTAACGGCGTCGAAGAAGGACGTGAAGGATGCGGTTGAGAAGCTGTTCAAGGTAAAGGTCGGCGCGGTGAACACGTTGCGCCGTAAAGGCAAGACCAAGCAATTCCGCGGCGTTGCGGGACGGCGTTCCGACACCAAGAACGCGATCGTGACGCTGCTCGAAGGCTATTCCATCGACGTGACGACGGGGCTCTCGTAATGGCGCTTAAGCAATTCCGCCCGACCTCGCCCGGTCGCCGCCAGTTGGTGATCGTAGACCGCGCTGAGCTGTACAAAGGCAAGCCGGTAAAGGCGCTGACCGAAGGACTGACCAAGTCCGGCGGCCGCAACAACATGGGCCGCGTCACTGCTTTCCGCCATGGCGGGGGCCACAAGCGCACCTATCGCACCATCGACTTTAAGCGCCGTAAATGGGGCATGGAAGCGGTGGTCGAGCGGCTCGAATACGACCCCAACCGCACCGCCTTTATCGCGCTGATCAAGTACAAGGACGGCGAACTCGCCTACATCCTGGCGCCGCAGCGTCTGAAGGCCGGCGACACCGTGATCGCGGGCGAGAAGGTCGATGTGAAGCCGGGCAACGCAATGCCGCTGAAGGCGATCCCTGTCGGCACTATCGTTCACAACGTGGAGCTGAAGCCGCTGAAGGGCGCGCAGATGGCCCGCTCGGCCGGCACCTACGCGCAGGTCGTCGGCCGCGACACCGGCTACGCGCAACTCCGCCTGGCGTCGGGCGAGGTGCGCATGGTGCAAGATGTCTGCATGGCCACCATCGGCGCGGTGTCGAACCCCGACAACATGAACGAAGTCTGGGGCAAGGCGGGTCGCACCAAATGGCTGGGCCGCAAGCCCTCCGTGCGCGGCGTCGCCATGAACCCGGTCGATCACCCCCACGGCGGCGGTGAAGGCAAGACCTCCGGCGGCCGTCACCCTGTCACCCCCTGGGGCAAGAAAACGCGCGGCCCCAAGACCCGCAAAACCAAGCCGACGGATCGTCTGATTATCCGCCGTCGTCACTCCAAGAAAGCGAGCTAGAGGCATGCCGCGTTCCGTGTGGAAAGGTCCGTTTGTCGACGGGTATCTGATCGCCAAGGCCGAGAAGGCCGCAGGGGGTGGTCGCCGCGAGGCGATCAAGACCTGGTCGCGCCGATCGACCATCATGCCGCAATTCGTCGGCCTCACCTTTCAAGTGCACAACGGCAAGCAATTCACGCCGGTGCTGGTGAGTGAAGATATGGTTGGCCACAAGCTCGGTGAGTTCGCCCCGACGCGCAATTATTTCGGCCATGGCGCCGACAAGAAGGCGAAGAGGAAGTGAGATGAGCAAGCCTAAATCTCCTCCAAAGCAAGCCCCCAATGAAGCCCGCGCGGTGCTGCGCACGCTGCGCATCAGCCCACAGAAGCTCAACCTCGTGGCGCAATCGATCCGCGGACTCTCGGCAGAGAAAGCCAAGAACGAATTGCGCTTCTCGCAGAAGCGCATCGCCAAGGACGTGTTGAAGTGCCTCCAATCTGCAATGGACAACGCCGAGAACAATCACGGCCTCGATCTCGACGGCCTGGTGGTGACACAAGCCCATGTCGGCAAGAACATCACCATGAAGCGCATGCATACGCGCGCCCGCGGTCGCGGTGTGCGCATCAAAAAAATGTTCTCCCAACTCACCATCGTGCTGCGCGACACCACCAAGCAGCCCGAAACCGCTGAGGCCGCGTAATGGGTCAGAAAGTCAATCCGATCGGGCTCCGCCTCGGGGTCAACCGCACCTGGGACAGCCGCTGGTACGCCAGCAGCAAGGATTTCTCGCGCCTGCTGCATGAGGACATCGCGATCCGCAAATTCGTGCGTGAGAAAATGAAGGCGGCCGGGGTCTCCAAGATCATTATCGAGCGCCCGCTCAAAAAATGCCGGATCACGATATTCACCGCCAAACCCGGCGTGGTGATCGGCAAGAAGGGCACCGACATCGAAAAACTGCGCAAGGATCTGGCCGCGATGGCGCCAGGCGCGGAAGTGCATTTGAACCTGGTCGAAGTGCGCAAGCCTGAAACCGATTCAACCCTGGTAGCCGAGGGTGTCGCTCAACAACTCGAACGCCGTGTTGCGTTCCGCCGCGCCATGAAGCGGGCGATGCAATCGGCGATGCGCCTGGGCGCGCAAGGCATCCGCATCAACGTTTCCGGTCGTCTGGGCGGCGCCGAAATCGCGCGCATGGAATGGTATCGCGAAGGCCGCGTGCCGTTGCACACGCTGCGCGCCGACGTCGATTACGGCGTCGCCGAAGCCGACACCGCGTACGGCAAGATTGGCGTAAAGGTGTGGATCTTCAAGGGCGAAATCCTCGAGCACGATCCGATGGCGCAGGACCGCCGTGCGATGGATACCGGCGAGAACCGCGAACGTCGCGACCGCGATCGTCCCGCCCGCGAAGACCGCCCCCCGCCGGGCGATCGTCCCCGCCGCGGCCGTCGTCCGCCGCGCGGCGAAGAAGCTGAGCCGGAGGCATAAATATCATGATGCAGCCGAAGAAAACCAAGTTCCGGCGCGCCCATAAGGGGCGCATCAAAGGGAACACCAAAGCCGGCGCAGCGCTTAACTTTGGCCAGTTCGGGCTGAAGGCGCTTGAGCCGAACCGTGTTAACGCGCGCGAGATTGAAGCCGCGCGCCGGGCCATCACGCGCGAGATGAAGCGCCAGGGCCGGGTTTGGATTCGCATTTTCCCGGATGTCCCGGTTTCGCAAAAGCCGGTCGAAGTGCGGATGGGCAAGGGTAAAGGCGCAGTGGAATACTGGGCCGCGCGCGTGGCGCCAGGGCGGATCATGTTCGAGGTCGACGGCGTGCCGGAAGCGATCGCGCGTGAGTCGCTTCGTCTCGGCGCGGCGAAGCTCTCCGTTCGCACCAAGATCATCGCCCGGATGGAGGGGCTCTGATGAAGCACCGTGAAATCCGCAAAGAGCTGCAAGACTTCCGCGCCGGCGACGAAGGCAAGTTGGGCGATGAACTCGCTCAACTGAAGAAGGAGCAGTTCAACCTCCGCTTCCAACAGGCCACCGGCCAATTGGAGAAGTCTTCGCGCATGCGCGAAGTCCGCCGCATGATCGCGCGCACCAAGACGGTGCTGCGTGAAAAAGCGCCGAAGAAAAAAGTATAAGGAACAGAAGCGATGCCGCGCCGCATAATGACCGGAACGATCGTGAGCGATAAGGGCGACAAAACCGTCGTCGTGCAGGTGGAGCGCACCTATCTGCATCCGCTGTTGAAGAAAACCGTTCGTCGCCGGGCGAAGTTCCATGCCCACGACGAAGCTAATGCGTTCAAAACCGGCGAAGTCGTCAACATTCAAGAATGCCCGCCCAAGTCCAAGCTGAAACGCTGGGAAGTGGTCGGGCGCACTGGAGCGTGATGCCATGATCCAGATGCAAACCAATCTCGATGTCGCCGACAATTCCGGCGCCAAGCGCGTCATGTGCATCAAGGTGCTGGGCGGCTCCAAGCGCCGCTACGCCACCGTGGGCGACATCATCGTGGTCTCGGTGAAGGAAGCGATGCCGCGCGGCCGGGTCAAGAAGGGCGATGTGCACAAGGCCATCGTGGTGCGCGTTTCCAAGGACCTGAAGCGCCGGGATGGCTCCACGATCCGTTTCGATTCCAACGCGGCTGTGTTGATCAACAAGCAAGGTGAGCCGATCGGCACGCGCATCTTCGGCCCGGTCCCGCGCGAGCTTCGCGCCAAGAACCAGATGAAGATCATCTCGCTCGCGCCGGAGGTGCTCTAATGGCTGCCCGCATTAAGAAGGACGACACCGTCATCGTCATCGCCGGCAAGGACAAGGGACGCACCGGCAAGGTGCTGATGGTCATGCCGAAGGAAGACCGCCTCGTTGTCCAAGGCGTGAACATGGTCAAACGGCACACCAAGCCTGACATGGCCAATCCGCAAGGCGGCGTCGTCGCCAAGGAAGCGCCGCTGCACATCTCGAACGTGTCGCTGCGCGATCCCAAGACCGGCAAGGCGACGCGGGTCGGGTTCAAGATCGTCGAAAAGGCCGGCACGAAAATCAAGGTGCGCGTGGCAAAGGGTTCTGGAGTTGAGATCGATGTCTGACGCTCCGAAAGAGAAGAAGGCGCAAACGCCCAAGCAAGCCAAGCCCGCTAAGGAAGCGGTACCGGCTTCGCGTCCGCGCGCACCCAAACCCGCCGATTACGAACCGCGCCTCAAGCTCCGCTACAAAAACGAGATCCGGAAAAGCCTGCGCGAGCAATTCAGCTACACCAACGACATGCAGATCCCGCGTCTGGACAAGATAGTGATCAATATGGGCGTGGGCGAAGCCACCCAGGATTCCAAGAAGCTCACCTCGGCGATCCAGGCGCTGACCGCGATTGCCGGGCAGAAGCCGGTGGCCACCAAGGCGCGCAAATCCATCGCCGCCTTTAAGCTGCGCGAAGGCATGAGCATCGGCTGCAAGGTCACACTGCGGCGCGACCAGATGTATGAATTCCTCGATCGCCTGGTCACTATCGCGCTGCCGCGGGTGAAGGACTTCCGCGGCCTCAACGGCAAGAGCTTCGATGGTCGCGGCAATTACGCCATGGGCATCAAGGAACACATCGTGTTCCCTGAAATCAATTACGACCAGATCGATCAGATTTGGGGCATGGACATCGTCGTTTGCACTACCGCACGCAGCAATGACGAAGCCCGCGCCCTGTTGAAGGAGTTCGATTTCCCGTTCCGGAACTGATGCCACACTGAGGCATCCACCCCTGAACGCATCGGGAGAGAAAGAAAATATGGCGAAGACAAGCTCAATTGAACGCAACAAGAAGCGCGAACGGCTCGGCAAGAAATTTGCCGCCCGCCGCGCTAAATTGCGCGCGACCGCCTTGAACGAGGATCTGCCGCTGGAGGAGCGCTTTGCCGCGCGCCTAAAGCTTGCGCAATTGCCGCGCAATTCCTCGCCGACGCGGGTGCGCAGTCGTTGCGCGCTTTCCGGGCGTCCACGCGCAGTCTACCGAAAACTGAAACTCTCGCGGATCGCGCTGCGCGATCTGGCCTCCAAAGGTCAGATCCCCGGCATGGTCAAGTCGAGCTGGTGAGGGGACCGCCATGAATTTGAACGATCCCGTCGGCGATCTCATCACCCGCATCCGCAATGCGCAGATGCGCGGCCGCTCCAAACTGACGTCGCCCGCGTCGACTTTGCGTGTGCGTGTGCTCAATGTGTTGAAGGATGAGGGCTACATCCGCGAGTTCCGCACCATCGACAAGGATGGCCGCCAAGAACTCGAGATTGAACTCAAATATTACGAAGGCGCGCCGGCGATCCATGAGATCCAGCGCGTGTCGAAGCCTGGGCGGCGCGTTTACTCGGCGATCAAGGATTTGCGTCTGGTCCGCAATGGGCTCGGCATCTCGATCCTTTCCACGCCGAAGGGTGTGATGAGCGACAACGCCGCGCGCACCGCCAATGTCGGCGGCGAAGTTCTTTGCAAGGTGTATTGAGATGTCCCGCCTCGGCAAGAAACCTATCCCCGCCCCTTCCGGCGTCACCGTCACGGTGAAGGGCCAGGAGGTGAGCGTGAAAGGACCCAAAGGCGCGCTCTCCTTCCGTGCGCACGACGATGTGTCCGTCAGCTTCGGCGACGGCGCGATTTCGGTGAAGCCGCGCCACGAAACCGCGCGCGCGCGTGCGCTGTGGGGCACTACGCGGGCCGTGCTCGCCAACCAGGTCAAGGGCGTGACGCAAGGGTTCGAGAAGAGCCTGGAGATGACCGGCGTCGGCTATCGTGCGGCGATGCAGGGAAAAAACCTGCAAATGCAATTGGGCTACAGCCACGAGATCAATTACGAGCCGCCCGAAGGCGTCACCATCGCCACCCCGAAGCCGACTGAAGTCAAAATCAGCGGCATCGACGCGCAGATCGTCGGCCAGGTGGCCGCTGAAATCCGCTCCTATCGCCCGCCGGAGCCCTACAAGGGCAAGGGCGTGCGCTATGCCGGCGAGTTCATCCGCCGCAAGGAAGGCAAGAAGAAGTAAGTCATGCCGCGCAAACTCGATCCCGTCGCCCGCAGGGCCCAACGCAACCGCACCCGCCTGAAGAAGGTCGCTGGCGATCGCCTGCGTCTTTCCGTGTTCCGATCCTCGAAGAACATCTCGGTGCAACTGATCGACGACGCCAAAGGCGTCACGGTCGCCGCTGCCTCGACGCAGGAGGAGGCCTTCAAGAAGTCCGGCGCCAAAAGCTCCAGCAAAGAAGGTGCAGCCGCAGTCGGCAAGCTGATCGCCCAACGCGCGTTGGCCAAGGGTCAAAAGCGCGTGCTGTTCGATCGCGGCCGCTATCTGTTTCATGGCCGGGTGAAAGCTTTGGCCGACGCCGCCCGCGAAAGCGGCTTGGATTTCTGAGGACCACGCGATGAGCGATGAAACGACCGGCGCGCCCAGTGCGGCCTCAACCGAACAGCCACGCGGCCCGCGCGGACCACGCGGACCGCGCCGCAGCAGCGCAGGCGGCGGCGGCAACGATCGCGGACGGCGCGGACCGCGCGATCCACAAGCGGGCGAGGAGCGCGCCGAGGGCGAGCTGATCGACAAGCTCGTCGCCATCAATCGCGTCGCCAAAGTGGTGAAGGGCGGCAAGAATTTCGGCTTCGCAGCGCTTGTCGTTGTCGGAGACAAGAAGGGCCGTGTCGGCTTCGGTCACGGCAAGGCGCGCGAAGTGCCGGAAGCTATCCGCAAGGCGACCGAAGAGGCCAAGAAAACCCTCATCCGCGTGCCGCTGCGCGAAGGGCGCACACTGCATCATGATGGCGACGGTCGCTGGGGCGCGGGCAAAGTGATGCTGCGCTCGGCGCCAGCCGGCAAAGGCCTGATCGCGGGCGGGCCGATGCGCGCCGTGCTGGAAGTGCTCGGAGTTTCGGACGTCGTCGCCAAGTCGAAGGGTTCCTCGAACCCCTACAACATGGTGCGCGCCACGTTCGACGCGCTGAAGCGGCAAAGCTCGCCGCGTCAGATCGCCAATCGCCGCAGCCTCAAGGTCGCCGATCTGATCGGGCGCCGCAAGGATGGCGCGAGCCTCGGCGAAGTGGCTTCGGAGGGCTGAGCATGACGACGAAGAAGAAAACCGCCGGCGCGCGGATCAAAGTTCGCCGCACTGGCAGTCCGATCCGCCGCGAAGGCGATCAACGGGCGACGCTGTTGGGCTTGGGCCTGAAGCGGGCGCAGCAGGTGGTCGAGCTTGAGGACACGCCCTCGGTGCAGGGCATGATCCGCAAGGTGGCGCATCTTGTGGAAGTGGTGAAGTGACATGAAACTCAACGAACTGGCCGACAATCCTGGTTCCACGAAGAAGCTGATGCGCGTCGGCCGCGGCGTCGGCTCTGGCAAAGGCAAGACCGGCGGGCGCGGAGTGAAGGGGCAAAAGTCCCGTCGCGGGGTGTCCATCAATGGCTTCGAAGGCGGCCAGATGCCGCTGCACATGCGCATGCCGAAGCGCGGCTTCAACCCGCCCTCGCAAAAGCGCATGGCTTGGATCAATCTGGGCGTGCTGCAAAACGCCATAGATAACAAGAAGATCGACGCCAGATCCGAGATCACCGAGGATTCCTTGGTTGCCGCGGGGGTGATCCGGCGCAAGAAGGACGGTGTGCGTCTGCTGGCGCGCGGCGAGTTGAAGGCCAAGGTAAGCATCACCATTTCCGGGGCATCGGCTGCGGCCGTGGCGGCGGTCGAAAAAGCCGGCGGCGCGGTGATGCTGCTCAATCCGCCTGTGGCCAACGAAGCAGCGGCCTAAGCTTACTCTCCGGTCGGGGAGTTTTC
>CADEDG010000079.1 GCA_902826035.1 uncultured Alphaproteobacteria bacterium | reverse complement strand
GGATATCTTTCGCAGCTACACGCGCACGTTCGAGCAGCGGCGCGAAGCGGAAATGTCGCTGGCCGACTTCTTAAGCCTCTGCCGCGATGACCCGATGGCTTACGCGACCGCGCATGAGCGCCTGCTCGCCGCGATCGGCGAACCGAGATTGGTGGACACGTCCAAGGACGCCCGGCTCGGGCGGGTGTTCATGAACCGTACGGTGCGGTTTTACCCTGCGTTCGTCGAATTCTACGGCATGGAAGAAACGATCGAGCGCATCGTCGCGTTCTTCCGCCACGCCGCGCAAGGCTTGGAAGAGCGCAAGCAGATCCTCTACCTGCTTGGCCCGGTTGGCGGCGGTAAATCGTCTCTCGCGGAGCGGCTCAAGGCGCTGATGGAAGAGCAGCCGATCTATGTGCTGAAGGCCGGCGATACCCTGTCGCCGGTGTTTGAACACCCGCTCGGTCTTTTCGATCCGGAAATCTGGGGCAAGCGGCTCGAGGATGAGTACAACATTCCCATTCGTCGCCTGACTGGGCTGATGAGCCCGTGGTGCGTCAAGCGGCTGGACGAATTCGGCGGCGACATCTCCAAGTTCCGGGTGGCGAAAGTGACGCCGTCGCGGCTTCGGCAAGTCGCCGTCGCCAAGACGGAACCGGGAGATGACAACAACCAGGATGTGTCCTCGCTGGTCGGCAAGGTCGACATCCGCAAGCTTGAAATGCACGCGCAAAACGATCCCGATGCGTATTCCTATTCGGGCGGCCTCAATCGCGCCAACCAGGGCATTCTCGAATTCGTCGAGATGTTCAAAGCCCCGATCAAGATGCTGCACCCGCTGCTGACCGCAACGCAGGAGGGCAATTATGTGGGCACCGAGAATATCGGCGCCATCCCGTATCAGGGCATCATCCTGGCGCACTCGAACGAAGCAGAGTGGCAGACCTTCCGTCACAATAAGAACAACGAGGCGTTCATTGATCGCATCTACGTCATCAAAGTTCCGTACTGCCTGCGTGTGCATGAGGAGCAGAAGATCTACGAAAAGCTGATCCGCGGCTCGGAATTGTCGGAAGCGCCCTGCGCGCCGGGCACGCTGGAAATGCTCGCACGCTTCTCAGTTCTGTCGCGCCTGAAAGAGCACGAGAACTCAACCGTGTTCGCCAAGATGCGTGTCTACAATGGCGAGAGCTTGAAGGAGGTCGATCCGAAGGCGCGAACGTTGCAGGAATACAAGGACGCCGCCGGTGTCGATGAGGGTATGGAAGGCATCTCTACGCGCTTTGCCTTCAAAGTGCTGGCCGCGACCTTCAATCACGACACCAACGAGGTGGCCGCCGATCCAGTCCACCTGATGTACGCGTTGGAGCAGGCGGTGCGACGCGAGCAATTCCCGCAAGAGCAGGAAAACCGCTTGCTTGAATTCGTTAAGGCGGAGCTAGGGCCGCGTTATGCGGAGTTCATCGGCAACGAAATCCAGAAGGCCTATCTCGAAAGCTACCACGATTTCGGGCAGAATTTGTTCGATCGTTATGTGGACTACGCTGACGCCTGGATCGAGGATGTCGATTACAAAGACCCCGACACTGGGCAATTGCTCAATCGCGAGCTGCTGAACCAGGAATTGTCGAAGGTCGAAAAGCCCGCCGGGATCGCTAATCCCAAGGATTTCCGCAATGAAGTGGTGAAGTTCACGCTTCGCGCGCGCGCCAGCCACGGCGGCAAGAACCCGTCCTGGACCTCGTATGAAAAGATTCGCGAGGTCATCGAGAGGCGCATGTTCTCGCAAGTGGAGGATCTGTTGCCGGTGATTAGCTTCGGCTCGAAGAAGGACGGCGACAGCGAGAAGAAGCACGAGGAGTTCGTGCTGCGCATGGTCGAGCGCGGGTACACCGAGCGGCAGGTGCGGCGCCTGGTGGAGTGGTACATGCGCGTCAAGCAGGCGGGTTGAGCCCCGCATGCACATTATCGATCGGCGTCTCAATCCCGGCGGTAAGAGTTTTGCCAACAGGCAGCGCTTCCTGCGTCGCGCGCGCGCGCAGGTGCGCAAAGCGGTGCGCGAAGCTTCAAGCCATCGCTCGATCAAGGACGCCGGCAAAGGCGGGGAAGTATCGATCCCAGCGGGCGGCGTGCACGAGCCGGTGCTGCGGCGCTCCGCCGAGGGCGGCGTGCGCGATTACGTGCTGCCGGGCAACAAGAAGTACATTCAGGGCGACGGCATCCCGCGTCCGGACGGTGGTGGTGGTCAGGGCTCCCGCGCCAGTGATTCCGGCGAAGGCGAGGACGAATTCCGCTTCGCGCTCACAGACGAAGAATATCTCGACCTTTATCTGGAAGATCTCGAACTCCCCGATCTCGCCAAACGCCAGATCGCGGGCGCGGAGGCCGTGCAATGGCGCCAGGCCGGCTATTCGAGTGATGGGCCGCCCGCGCGGCTCTCGGTGCCGCGCACGCTACGCCAATCCTTGTCGCGGCGCATCGCGCTGAAGCGCCCGAAGGCGGAAGAAATCCAACAGCTTCGCGACGAAATCGAACGGCTCGAACGCGAGGGCGGACACTTCGAAGAATTGGTGAAATTGCGTGCCGACCTTGAGCATCGGATTCTGCGCAGCAAACGCATCCCTTACATCGATCCGGTCGATGTACGTTATCGGCGGCTGGAGGCGACGCCGAAGCCGATTGCCAAGGCGGTGATGTTCTGCCTGATGGATGTGTCGGGCTCGATGAATGAGCACATGAAGGATCTGGCGAAGCGATTCTACTCGCTGCTCTACCTGTTCCTCAAGCGTCGGTACGAGCACGTCGACGTGGTCTTCATTCGTCACACACACGAAGCCCAGGAGGTCGATGAACAGACGTTCTTCTATTCGCGTGAGACCGGCGGCACCGTGGTATCGACGGCCTTGTTCAAGATGGAAGAGATTTTGCAGGCCCGCTATCCGGTGAGCGATTGGAACATCTACGCCGCGCAAGCCTCCGATGGCGACAACACGTCGAGCGACAATGCCGTCGTGCTGCAGCAATTGCGCGATGTGATCCTGCCTGTTTGCCAGTATTACGCTTATGTTGAGGTTGGCATGGACGACGAGGAGGAGCCGCCTGGCGGGGCAGGCGAGCCATCGACCAATCTCTGGCGCGCCTATCGCCGCGTGTCGGTGGACGCGCCCTTTGCGATGCGGAAAGTCCGGCATCGCCGCGACATCTATCCGGTATTCCGCGAGCTGTTTTCGCGCCGCCCAGAGGCAGCGGAGAACATATGAGCACGCTCGCCGCCGACACATTGCTTTTCAAAGGCCCGGATTGGGATTTCGAACTGATCAAGCGCGTGCACGAAGCGTGCGGCGAAATCGGCATCAAGGAAATGGGGCTCGATCCGTACCCCAACCAGATCGAGGTGATCACCACCGAGCAGATGTTGGATGCTTATGCGTCTACTGGCATGCCGCTCTTCTATCGGCATTGGAGCTTCGGCAAGCATTTCGCTCGCAACGAAGCCATGTACCGCAAGGGCTATCAGGGGCTCGCCTACGAGATCGTGATCAATTCGAACCCGTGCATCGTCTACATCATGGAGGAAAACTCCGCGACCATGCAGACGCTCGTGCTGGCGCACGCCGGCTACGGCCACAGCCATTTCTTCAAGAACAATTACGTGTTCAAGCAATGGACCGACGCTGACGGAATCTTGGACTATCTCGAATTCGCGCGTGGACTGATCGCCAAGTACGAGGATCGCTACGGCCAGGAGCAGGTTGAGCGCGTGCTGGATGCGGCGCACGCTCTGCAGAGCCACGGCGTGCATCGGTTCCCGCGCAAGCGCATGCCCGATCTGCGCTCGGAAGAGCTACGTGAAGAGGAGCGCCGCCGACACGGCGAGCAATTGTTCAACGATCTCTGGCGCACGGTGCCGGTGGGACAGAAGCGCAAGGCCGGCGCCGACGAGGACGCCAAGCGCAAGGCGCTGCTCGGTCTGCCGGAAGAAAATTTGCTGTACTTCCTTGAGAAAACTGCCCCGCGCTTGAAATCTTGGCAGCGCGAATTGTTGCGCATCGTGCGGCTGATCAACCAGTATTTCTATCCGCAGCGGCAAACCAAGGTGATGAACGAAGGCTGCGCGACGTTCACGCACCACCGCATCATGAACCGCCTGCACGAGAAGGGGCAGATCGGCGACGGCGCCTTCCTGGAATTCCTGCACTCGCACACCAGCGTAGTGCTGCAGCCAGCGTTCGACGATCGCCGCTTCTCCGGCATCAATCCTTACGCGCTCGGTTTCGCCATGTGCAACGATATCGAGCGCATTTGCACGAAGCCGACTGACGAAGACCGCGAATGGATGCCCGATATCGCCGGCAAGGGCGATCCCTACGGCGTGTTGCGCGATATCTGGGCGAATTATCGCGACGAAAGCTTCATCTCGCAATTCCTTTCGCCGGCCCTTATCCGCGAGTTCGGCTTGTTCCGCGTCGTTGATGACGAAGACGAGGAGGAGATGAATGTCGCCGCCATTCACGATGAGCGCGGTTATCGCAATATTCGCCGTGCGCTCTCGAAGCACTACGACATCGCCTATCGCGATGCGGACATCCAGATCGTCGATGTCGATCTGGCCGGCGACCGCAAGCTGATCTTGAACCACCGCGTGCTCGACGGCGTGCTTTTGGAAGAGAACGACGCGCAAAAAGTGCTGCAACACGTCGCCGATCTCTGGGGGTATGACGTGAAACTGCTTGAAGCCGACGATGCCGGCGACGAATTGGCGGAGCATAGCGCCAGCCCGCGCGGCGGGCTGGGGTAGGTGGCGCCCAATCTTGACACCGCCTTCGGGGCGCGCGTCCGTTTGCTCTGCCTCGTCGTCATGACGCTGTTCGCGCTCGCTCTTGCTGCGTTTTGGTACATGAGCCCGCTCGGACTAGGCTTCATGCAGTGGCCGAAAGAGGAGCCGACGCGGTCGATCGTCATCTGGACAATGAATGCGTCCTACTTCTTCGGCATCCCGGCCTTGATCCTTGGTCACGGCGCTGCCTGGTTCTT
Organism: uncultured Alphaproteobacteria bacterium; assembly: GCA_902826035.1. Classification (GTDB taxonomy): domain Bacteria; phylum Pseudomonadota; class Alphaproteobacteria; order Caulobacterales; family Aquidulcibacteraceae; genus Vitreimonas. Next base: position 8,483 of record CADEDG010000079.1, on the reverse strand, counting down.
TGCTTGTCGTCGAAAGTACAAGATGGCGCTCTCCATCTCGGGCGTGGCGGTTACTTTCTTTGTGGCCGCAATCGCGATTGTTCTGTCCAACCTAAGCCCATAGCTCTTTTACTTCCATATCCCGTCATTCCGGGGCGGCGAAGCCGAACCCGGAACCCAGGGGCCACATGCGGCGTCCCATGATCCCCTGGGTTCCGGATCGCGCTCCGCGCGTCCGGAATGACGGAGGATTTGGTCTGATTGAGTTGTCGAGAGGGTGTTTGTAAGAGACCGCCTTATGTTATATTAGACCCCAAGCCGCGCCAGCCCGTCCGCAATCGCGGGATCGACCTGCACATCGCGCGGGTTCATTGGCCGCGCTAGCCGCAATCCCTCCATCGAGCGCGCGCGAGACAGCGCCACATAAGTCTGCCCAGGCGCAAACGCGCCGCGTCCGAGATCGATCTCGACCGAGTCCAGCGTCATGCCTTGCGCTTTGTGGATGGTCAGCGCCCAGGCGTGGGCGAGGGGGAATTGCACGTACTTGTACTCCTCCTTCACCTCCATGCGGTTTTCCTTGGCGTTCCAGCTCCAGCGCGCCTGCGGCCAGGTCGCGCGCTCGACTTCAACCTCCTTGCCGTCGTCCTTCTTCACCGTGACGAGCGTGTCCTCGAGCATCACCACCGTGCCAAGCGTGCCGTTGACCCAGCGCCCTTCGGAATCGTTCTGCGTGAAGATCACGCGTGCGCCGCGCTTCAGCACTAATTCCAGCGGCGCGGGAAAACGATCAGCGAATTGCGATTTCGGCGCGTCGCCTTCGAAACCGCCGGCATATTTCGCCGCAGCGCCGGTGAGCGCAGCCAAGCCTTGCCGGTTGTAATTGTCGGCCACGGCGTTGGTGGCGCAGAGCAGCACCGGGCGCTGCGAAAGCTCGCGCCCGAGGCAAGCCGCGTTCAACGTCTCTACCGCGTCGGCCACGCCGCGATTTTCGCGCAACGCCGAGAGTAGCGCGATGAAGTCGCGGTCGGTCTGGCGATACACTTCGGTGAGCTGCACGGCCGCCAAAGGCGCATCGCGCAGGCAATGCGCGGAGAACGCGTAGGGGCTCGCATAGCCAGCGTCCTCCAGGAGCTGGCTCTCCTCGCCGCGCACCACTGGCGGCAATTGGTAGAAATCTCCCACCAGCAGCATCTGTACGCCGCCGAACGGACGCTGCGATTTGCGTGCGACTTTGAGATGCTGATCCATGGCGTCGAGCACATCGGCGCGCAGCATGGATACTTCATCCACGATCAGCCGCCGTAGCGCGCGCGCGGTGCGGGTGAAGAAATAATGCGGCTTCTCGTTCACGCCAATCAGCGGGCGCGGAGGAAAGCCGAAGAAGGAATGCACGGTCTGACCGCCGATATTCATCGCCGCGAGCCCGGTCGGCGCGAGCAGTGCTTGGGGAAAGTCCGGTTCCTGTTCAACCAGCGTGCGGATGAAGTGGCTCTTGCCAGTGCCGGCGCGTCCGGTCACCAGAACGATCGGCGTGCGCTCGGAAAGTGCGGCGCGCGCTTCCTCGGCGGCGGGATCGGGTGCGAGGGCGGGAATCGGCATGACGCGGTTATAGCCCAAGTGCGAGCGCATGCGCCCGCTGTTGCGTCAGCTCAAGGAACAAGGCAGCTTGCCGTGAAGATACGAGGAGGGCCACCTACCCGGGTGGCCGCGCGGCGGCATCCCGGGGCTCAAGAACGCAAGACATGCGTGTGTGGGTCCCGGACTTCGCCTTCCGCGAATCCGGGAATGGGTGAGTGTGACAAGGACAAACGATGATGCACCGTGTGATACTCGCTGCCGCCGCCCTCGCTCTCTCGGCCTGCGCCCAGCCAGCCGCGCGCGGTGTCAGCGTCGGCGCCGAACTCGACGCGCTGGCCGAGGACGGCCGCGCCATCGCCGAGGCGCAATGCGCGCGCTGCCACGCGATCGGCGAATATGGCGAAAGCCCCAATTCCGCCGCGCCCGTGTTCCGCACCTTACTCTCGCGCTACCGCGCCGACGTGCTGGAAGAAGAGCTGATCAACGGCATCCGCGTGGCGCACCCGATGCCGGATTTCCAGTTCAACCCGCAGGGGGTGGATGCGCTGATTGCGTATCTGCACTACGTTCAGGAAACGCCGGACGGGGGGCCGTGAACTAGGGGCGAGTACCAATTATTCGAAGTGGTGACTGTTCTAGATCATGTACACATCTCCGTCATTCCGGACGCGCGGAGCGCGATCCGGAACCCGGGGGCAACAAGAGCGACGCTCGCCCCTAGGTTCCGGGGTCGGCTTCGTCGCCCCGGAATGACGGAGTTCACGAGTTGCAGTGGATCAGCGTTGAGGGCCGTTGGTTAAGCCAGCAGCAGCGCGGATTGACCTTGGCGCTTGAGCGGCTTCACCGCGTCCGCGCTTGCTTGAAGGCATGCACCCATCGCCCGGCAGACTCCATAGAAACTCCGAGGTTTCGGCTCACCCTCACGACCAAGCTGTACTCTGTTCGGGCATATTTCCGATAGAAGCTCTATGTGCCTTAGTCGGGCCTCCGCAAAATGCGCCCATTTTATCGACGCCCATGTTGAAATTGTGCGCCAGCCCGAAATTCAGCGCGCGGAGGTACCGCGATATCCAATCCCTCGCCCCCTCAAGCCGCATCCAACGCCTGCGCCAGATCAGCGATCAGATCTTCCGGATCCTCGATCCCGATCGAGATGCGGATCAGCCCTGGCGTGATCGAGTAGCGTGCGAGTTCTTCCGCGGGCATGCCGGAATGGGTCATGGAGGCGGGGTGGGAGGCGAGCGTTTCGGTTCCGCCCAAGCTCACCGCGAGCTTGATCACTTGCAGGCGGTCGAGCGCGCGGAAGGCGGCGGCTTCCCCGCCTTTGACTTCGAACGAGAACGTGGAGCCCGCGCTCTGGTTCTGGCGTTCGTGCAGAGGGCGGTCGGCATGATCCTTGGGCAGAAAATCCAGATACCAGACATTGTCGATCTTGGGATGGTCGCGCAAGAACTCCGCCACCTGGCGCGCGCCGGCAGCGCCCGCGTCCATGCGCAGTTTCAGCGTTTCGAGCGAACGCATCAACAGCCACGCCGTGTGCGTGTCGCCCATTGTGCCAAGCGTGGAACGCATGCGCCGCACCGGCGCCAGCATCGCTTTTGTACCAGACGCGCCGCCGGAAATCAGATCGGAGTGCCCGCCGACATATTTGGTCAGCGACATCACCACAATGTCGGCGCCGTGCAGCAGCGGCTTGGAATAAACCGGCCCCAGCATGGTGTTGTCGACAATCACCGGCGGGCGGCGGCCCTCGATTGCGAGCATTTCCGACACTTCGCGCGCGGCGGCGATGTCGACCAGCGCATTGGTGGGATTGGCCGGCGTTTCAATGAAGATGGCGCCGACGCGGCCCTTCTTCTTCGCTTCCTCCGCGGCGCGGCGCATGTCCTCGGGGCCAAGCTCGGCCTCGAAGGCGACCTGGCTGATGCCGAACTCAGGCAGGATCGAATGGATCAGGGTTTCCGTGCCGCCATAGATGGGGCGGCTCTGCAGGATGACGTCGCCCGGGCGCAGGTAAGCGAGCAGCGCGGTGGAGATCGCCGCCATGCCGGAAGAGAACACGAGCGAGGTTTCGGCTTCGTCCCAAAGCGCCAAGCGGTCCTCGACCACTTCGAGGTTGGGATTGTTGAAGCGCGAATAAATCAGACCCGGCTCTTCGTCGGGACCGAGCTTTCGGCGGCCTTGGATGGTGGCGAAGAAATCCTTGCCGTCCTGCGCCGACTTGAACACGAACGTCGAAGTCTGGAATTGCGGCGGCTTCAGCGATCCTTCCGAGAGCATCGGGTCATAGCCATAGCCCATCATCAGGGTTTCAGGCTTGAGCCGCCGATTGCCGATCGTGCGCTTGCGCCAAGTCTTTTCCGCCACGGCAAATCCTCCAGATTACGTCGGCGACGTTGTCGGACGGAAGCGGAGGAAATTCAATGCAAGAAACGGTGCGCCGTCGTTTCACATGGCCCAGCGCGCGCTGGCCGACGCCGGAGCGGGCAGATCGGCGAGCAGGCGAAGATCACCTTCGTCTGTCACCGCTTGTTGGGGTAGGGGTGCGGAGATAAGGCCAAAGGGGGCTTGCTCATCGCTGACAAGTGCGACGGAGCGCCCGACTGACGTTGCGGCGTATTCTGTCCAAGCAAGCGTTGGTGCGCTCGCCGCCGCCGCTGTCTGATGTTCCGGCGATGCCAGGTCGCTATCCTCGCTCACTACTTGTGGCACGCGCCCAGAAATGCGCAGTCGCAGAGCAAGTTCGTAGACCGTCCCCGAAGGTTCAACCACGCGTAGGCGCGCATCGTGGATTTGGCCGCGTTCATGTTCGAGCGAGCTTTCGTCGCGCAGGGAAATCAGGCCCCACTCGCGATCGACCACGAAGCGGCCGCCGGCATCGCCCAGCAGGTAGAAGCCAGGCTGGTCCGCAGGCGCGCACATCGCCATTGCCGCCTCGATGGCGGCCGGGGAGGGTGCGCGCGCGGAGTCGATCTCGATGGAATCGAAGGCGGCGGCAAATGAATCAGCGCTCATGACGCTGTTATCGGCGTGTTGTACCTAATGCGCGGTGAAGGAGAAGTTGGCGAAAGGTTACGGGGCTTGCTTTAACCCTGTCCCCTTGAGGGGAGAGGGTGTCGCGAAGCGACGGGTGAGGGGAACGCATCCTGTCCGGTGAGACCGCGCCCCCCATCCGGCCCTTTGGGCCACCTTCTCCCCTCAAAGGGAGAAGGTAAGCTGTTGTACAATCCAGACTACTCCCCCCAACCGATCGTCGCCTTCACCTCAAGGAATTCCTCGAGCCCGAATTTGCCGCCCTCGCGCCCTAGGCCGGATTGCTTGTAGCCGCCGAAGGGAGTGCCCATACCGCCGAAGCCGCCATTGATATGCACATTACCGGCGCGCAGTTTCCTGGCCACTGCGCGCGCGCGCTCCTGCGAACCTTGGACATAAGCCGAGAGGCCATAAGGTGTGTCGTTGGCGATGCGGATGGCGTCTTCTTCCGTTTCGTAGGGGATCACCACCAGCACCGGGCCGAATATTTCCTCGCGCGCGATGGTCATATCATTGTTCACATCGGCGAACACGGTGGGCTTTACGTAATAGCCGCGATTGAAACCATCGGGCCGACCAACGCCGCCGGCAGCGAGCCGCGCGCCTTCGTCGATGCCCTTTTGAATCAAGCCTTGCACCTTCTGGAACTGGTTGGCGTTGGCCAACGGTCCGATCGCGCCTTTCTCAGCATTCTGCGGCGCCTGCACCTTGATCGATTTCGCGGTCTCCGCTGCGATGGCGACCACTTCCTCGTACTTCGCCTTCGGCGCCAGCATACGCGAGGGCGCGTTGCAGCTTTGCCCGGTATTGTTGGCCATGTGCATCATGCCGCGCGCGACCGCCTTAGGAAGGTCGGCGTCGTCGAGGATTATGTTGGGGCTCTTGCCGCCAAGCTCGAGCGCCACGCGTTTGATGCCGGCGGCGCAATTTTGCATCACCGACGTGCCCGCGCGCGTTGAGCCGGTGAAGCTCATCATATCGACGTCCGGGTGCGCTGAGAGGGCCGCGCCCACGCCTGGGCCGTCGCCGTTTACCAGATTGAACACGCCCGGCGGCAGGCCGGCTTCGTCAATGATCTCCGCGAAGAGCACTGCATCGAGCGGCGCCAGCTCGGAGGGCTTCAGCACCATGGTGCAGCCGGCCGCGAGCGCGGGGCCGACCTTGGCGCACACCTGGTTCTGTGGCCAGTTCCATGGCGTGATCATGCCGACCACGCCGATGGGCTCACGCAGAATGCGGTGGGTTCCATTGTACATGTACTCGAACGGGAATTCGTCGAGCTGCTTCCTGGCGTCCATGAGATAGCCGAGTCCCGCCGGCGCTTGCGAACTCTGCGCCAGCGGTAGCGGCGCGCCCATTTCCATCGAGATGGTCTCCGCCATCTCGGGCAGGCGGCGCTGATAGATGGCGATGATCTTGTCGAGATACGCCTTGCGCTCGTCGATGCTGGTTTGCGACCAGGTCTCGAACGCGCGCTTGGCGGCGGCGACCGCCTTATTCACATCGTCCGCCGAGCCCAAAGAAATGCGTCCGCATGGCTCCTCGTTGGCGGGGTTGATCACGTCATGGGTGCGCGGCTTGGCCGGGGCGACCCATTTGCCATCGATGTAGAAATTCAGTTTTTCGCGCATCGCATACTCCGCCTGGGAAATGAGGACTGCGCTCTATATGCGCGCTATAGGCGTCTTCGCCAATGAACCAAAAGCCACCTCTGCGAACTTACGGCCGCATCAAGGCCCGCACGCTCAAGCCGCGCCAGGCTGGGCTGATGGAGGCGCTGCTGCCGCACCTAGCGCTGCCGGGGGAGGGGGCGATTGATGTGGAGGCGGTGTTTGGCGCGGCTGGCTCCCCTCTCCCTTGCGGAGAGGGGGTAGGGGGTGAGGGGCGGGCCGACGCGTCCGGCGTCGGCTTGTTTGAGCGCCCCTCATCCGGCCGCTCCGCGGCCACCTTCTCCGCAAGGGAGAAGGAATCCGGCGGCGCCCCCCCCCTCATCCTCGAAATCGGCTTCGGCGGCGGCGAGCATCTGGTTGCGCAAGCCGCCGCGCACCCGGACGCGCACTTCATCGGCGTGGAGCCGTTCCTGAACGGGGTCGCTTCCTGCCTGCGCCACATCGAGGAAAGTGGCGTCCAGAATTTGCGCCTGCATCAGGGTGATGCACGCGACGTGATCGCGCGGCTGCCGGATGCGTGCCTCGACCTCTGCTACATCCTGTTCCCCGATCCCTGGCCCAAGACGCGCCACTGGAAGCGCCGCCTGATTCAGCACGGATTCTTGGACGAACTGGCGCGCGTGCTGAAGCCGGGCGCGGAAGTGCGCTTCGCGACGGATTGGGCGAATTATGCGGAGTGGACGCTGGAATTGTTGCTGAAGCGCCCGGACCGCGCGTCCTCAGGCGCGCTACCTCCAGGCCCCGGGGAAGGCGCGCCCAGAGACGCGCGGTCCGGGCGCTTTGTCTGGCTCGCCGAACGCGCCGACGACTGGCGCAGACCCTGGCCCGGGCACGTGACGACGCGTTACGAGGCGAAGAAGCTGGGGGATTGTGAGCCGGTGTGGCTGCGGTTTGTGAGGGCATGAGGTCTGCTTTTCGCCGAACGCGGACACTAGTCGGCGAACGACCGTACGAACCACCTGCCGATTTCCTCTGCCTCTGCCGTCGGCATCTTCTCCAGCACGTCTCTTAGACCTGACGTGGCCCAAGAACCGCTTCCGAGGTTGAACCTCGCCGACTTTGTTCTCTCATTCCACAAATGCTTCGCGACGTTTTCTAAGTATAGCTGGACGTGCATGGCCAGCGTGCTTGTGTGGCCGCTCTTCTCCAATTGGAGAGTTGCCTTTCGGAGAGCATGAAATTGCTGATCCATTTCGTCCCAGCGGTCGGGATCGCGACAAAGCTCCAAAAAGGTGTCACCGACGGGCGCTCCGAATGCGGCTAGTTTCTGTGTGGCCTGCGCGAGCAATGCCGCCAACTTGTCTGAGCGGACTGCCATTCGAATGGTCCGACGTAGCGTCTCGCCATCGGCGGTCCAAGCCAATTCCAAGGGCGGCACTTCTTCCGGATCCATGATGCTACTCTCGATGGACGCGCGTCGGTCTGCAATCGGGCCAAAAGCCACCAAAAGGGACTAGCAATCCTCCCCCAGACCCTCTATATACCCCTCCAACACATCGCTGATGTCTCCGCTGGAGACGCAGCGGCGGGCCTCGGGTCCGCCGCTTTTTTGTTATTCGGAGCCGGGCCTGCGAGCCACCAATCCTGTCGAAGAGCGCGTGATCGCGCTGATCGAGCCCACCGCCGCCGGGCTGGGCTTTCGCATCGTGCGGGTGCGGGTCTCGGGCAACCGGCGCAAGCGGCTGCAGATCATGGCAGAGCGGATCAGCGACGGGGAAATGGGCATCGACGATTGCTCGCGGCTGTCGCGGGCGCTGTCGCCGGTATTCGACCTTGAGGACCCGATCCCGGGCGGCGAGTACGATCTTGAGGTTTCCTCCCCGGGCATCGACCGGCCGCTGATGCGGATCGAGGATTTCGAGCGCTTTAAGGGTCATGCCGCGAAACTGGAAACCGCGGCGATGATCGAAGGCCAGCGCCGTTTCAAAGGCGAGATCGCCAGGATCGAGGGCGATGTGATCGTGCTGGCGACCGAGCAGGGCGAAACACGGCTCAATTTTTCAGCTTTGTCGGATGCGCGACTAGTGCTGACCGACACGCTGATCGAGGAAGATTTGAAACGCGCGAAAGCGGCGCAGGCCGCGGAGCACGAGATGGGTGAAGGGAAATAATCATGAGCACCGGCATTTCCGCCAATCGCATGGAAATTCTCCAGATCGCCGACGCGGTGGCGCGCGAGAAATCGATCGAGAAGGAAATCGTCATCGAGGCGATGGAGCATGC
>CADEDG010000078.1 GCA_902826035.1 uncultured Alphaproteobacteria bacterium | reverse complement strand
CGCAGCATGTCGAACGTGCCCCAACGCACCTTGTCCGCGGGGATCGGCGTGTTGGCGAGCCAAGTTCCGTTGGCGTACTGGAAGAAATTGTCTCCCGGCTTCACGCTGCTGTTGCGCGCGGCCAGATCGACGCCCCAGGCGCCGATCGCGGCTGGCGGGCGCGGCGCTGCGGGCGCCGCTTCAGGCGCCTGCGGCGCGCTCTGCGTGGCGCAGCCGGCAAGCAGCGCCACAGACGACGCGCCCCAGGCGCGACGGGTCATGTTGATCATGTGTCTTCCCTCCAATACCTTGATCGATCCGTTTATGCCCTGCATGGCGGCGCGCGCGTCTTATTCCGCCGCCACCAGCTTTCGACGCCCGCCATAGAGCCTGCGATAGAAGTTAACCAGCCCGACAGCACCGCGCTTAATGTCGGTCCCTATCATGTAGAGGGCAGGCGTCAGGATCAAGGTGGCTGGCATGCACAACAGCACCCCGAAAGCCAGCGACAACACCATCGGCTTCAGGAACTGCACGATCACGGCGTTCTCCAAGATCATCGGAGACGTACCGACGAACTCCGTGACCGAGGTCAGGAAGATCTGCCGGAAGCGCGAAACCGACGCCTCGGTAATTCCGCGCTCCGCTTTCACGCGCATGATTTGGAAGCCGAGCGCCTCCAATTCTGCGCCGCGTTCATGGTGTTCGCCAGCGTCCCAACGCATCTGCTGGGAAGACTTCACCTCAACTGGTCCGTCGGTGAAATTCGAGACGGCGGACTCGCGGATGAATTCCTCGTGCGGTTCGAGATCGGCAGCGATCGGCAGGAATTGATAGACCTCCCCCTTCGGCCCTGTGATCTCGTGCAGGTCCAGTTCCGAACCGTCCTCGGCGAGAACCGGCGTGGCGCCGGGGCGCTTGAGCCGCAAGGCGAAATAGCCACGGATCTGGTTGCAGCGGTCGACCAGAACCACATTGTCGTTCACGACCACCCCGATCGCGGCGATGACGCCGAGCCACGAGAAGAGCGCAAGGCTTACTCCGAACACCAAGTGACCGATGATGGTGCCGAAGATCGCGAACGGCACCACGCACAGAATCATGAAGGGTTGCGCGTAGGATCGGAAGGTGACGGCAAGCAGGAAATAGATGGCGATGAAGGCGCCGATCATGAACAGGAGAAATTCCTGCATGAATTCCTGTTGACCTTCTGCTTGACCAATGGCACGGCGCGACACCGAAGGGAAGCGGGTTTCGAATGCTGGCCAATATTCCTCGTCCAGCCCTTTCATGATCTCCGCGCGCGCTTCGTTGTTGACGAGGTCGGCGGTGACCAGAATCGAGCTCTGCCGCTGCCGGCGGTCGAGGCCGGTTACCCCAGGCGCGAACTCCCAAGTCGCCACCGCCGCGAGAGGAACTTCGCGTCCATCACTGGTGCGTACGCGGAAACTGCTGAGGCTCTCGAGCGTGCGGCGGTCGTCTCGCGGGTAGCGGACATAGACGCGAACGTCATCGCCTTCGCGCGGCAAACGCTGCACTTCGTCGCCGAAATAGGCCTGCCGTACTTGCCGGGTGATGTCGGCGAGCGTGATGCCGAGTTGCTCGGCGCCCGACGACAAACGGAAGCGCAATTCTTCATTGGCCGCGTCCTGGCTGTCGCGCACGCTGATGACATTTTCAAATTGCAACAGCCGAGCCTTCAGATCCTCGACAGCGACCTCAAGATCTTCCTTGTTTTCGCTGATAAGCGCCATGTCGATGGCTGGCGAATCCGAACCGGAAAGCGAGAAGCTGACTTGATCGGCGTCAGGCACTTCGCCCATCAATTCTTCGAGCCGTTCGGTAATGTGGCGAGAGCGTAGCCCGGGCCGGGATTCCGGCGCGGTCAGGCCGACAAAAGCTTGAATAGAGGTCTCGTCGATGAATTGACTCCAGGAACGCACCACCCCGTGGGACATCGCCCCGGTGTTTGAATCGGCGGTGGCGTTGTCCTTGGTCTCTGCTTCGAGTGCGCGGCGCGCGGCATCCAATTGCGCGGCCACCTGCTCCATACGCGAAAACGGAGTAGTCTGGGGCAGTGCGATGTTGACGAGCATAAAGTCGCCCTCGACCTCGGGCATGAAAGTTTGCTTCACTCTACCCGACGCCACCAAGCCGATGGCGAAGATCATGAGAGCGGCGAAAATAGACCAGGTAAGGTAGCGACGCTTCACCGCTGCGCGGACGAGCGGACCGTGCACCCGCTGGGCCACCCAAATCACCGAATTGGCGCAGCGTTGTTGCAGGCGCATGAGCCGGCTGCCAATGCCGTTGCCTTGGGGATTGGGCTTCGTCACATGCGCCAAGTGCGCGGGCAGAATAATCAGGCTCTCAATCAAGGAGAACGCCAAAGTCGACATGACGACGATGGAGATCGCGCTGGTGAATTGGCGCACCTCGCCCGAGAAAAGCATCATCGGCGTGAATGCGATCATGGTCACGAAGACCGACGCGACCAGTGGCTTCAACACCATCTGTGTGGCGAGAATTGAAGCATCGACCCCATGCTGGCCTCGCTCGGCTCGCTCATAGACAGCTTCGCCGACAATGATGGCGTCATCGACCATAATGCCCAGAACCAGCAAAAAGCCGAAAACGCTCATGAAATTGAGCGACACGCCGACATAGGGCAGGACAAAAAACGATCCGGCGAAAGCCGTCATCACGCCGATGGTCGCCCAGAAAGCCACCTTTGGGTGGAGCGACAGCAGAAGCAGGAAAAAGATCAGGAAAAATCCCTGCGAGGCGTTCTGGAACAGGATGCCCATCAGGGCGTCGTAATCCTCGGCCTGGTCATAGATGGTGGTGAGCTCCACGCCTGTCGGCAGCGTCTTGCGGAACTCTTCCAGGGATTCGTGGACGGCCTTGTTAGTTTCCCAAATATCGAAGCGGTCGGCCACGTGCAGCGCAACCAAGGCGGCGGGTTGCCCGTTCATGCGCGAGTAGATGTTGGTGTCCTGGAAACCGTCGATGACACGGGCGACGTCGCCAACGCGTACGACCCCGCCGCCCGGCGTTTGACGGATGATGATGTTCTCGAAATCGAGTTCGGTGTCCGCCAGATTGCGCGCTTGCAGTTGGAAATTGCCGTCGCCGGTGCGTACCGCGCCGGCGCCGACATTGAGCGAGCTGCCCCGGACCGCAGTAGCCACCTCATCGAAGGTGAGGCCCCAGGCTTGCAGTGACGCTTCGGAAACCTCGATCGAAACTTCTGGCGAGCGGACGCCCCAAACTTCGGTGTTGGCGCCGCCGGGCAATAGCGCCAACCGATCGCGGAGGCTCTCAGCGGCGTCGTGCAAGGCGCGTTCGCCGACATTGCCGTGAACGCCGACGATGATCGATTGGTCGCGACCGACCTGGCGGGTCACCCGTATCGGGTCCATGCCTTGGGGCAGCCCGCTGATGGATTCCACACGTGAGCGCACTTCGGCCAACATGGCCTCGATGTCTGCGCCCGCTTCAGATTGCAGGTTAACCCAGCCAGACCCTTCCCCCGAGCGCGAACGCACCCAATCCAGGTCGTTCAAGTCAGCCGTGGCCTCCTCGATGCGGATGATGACCTGCTGCTCCATGTCTTCGGGGCTGGCGCCGGGCCATGAAGCGCTGACGAACACGCCGTCCTGGCGTCCAGGGGGCCAGAATTCCTTCTCCATCTTGAGGAAGGACATGATCCCTGCGGCGGCGCAGATGATCATCAGCAGATTGCCGGCAACGGGGTTGCGTCCCCACCAAGCGACTAGTCCCTTCAACATAGCAATGCTCCTTGCCTCTCCCGTCGGGGAGGCGCGATCTGCTTAGCGGCGAATATCGGCCGCCGGTTGTGCGGCGCTTTCGCCGGCGCGGTCGATTGGTGTCACCGCCATGCCTTGACGTGGCGAGGTCAACACCGAAACGACGACGCGCTCGCCGTCTGCGACGCCTTCACGGAACATCACTTCATCGGCGGTGGTTTGCGCGGCGCGAACCTGGCGCACGTCGATGGTGTTGTCGGGCTTGACCACGTAGACGAACTCGTTGCGCTTGAGCGCGCTCCGTGGCGCCGCCACCATGGATTCGCGGCTCGAGCCTTCAAGCCGGGCGGTCACGAACATGCCTGGCGCCAGCGGGGCGCCATTGCGCGGATTGAACGGGTCGCGCACTTCGACGATGCCGTACACCAATCTGGTGCGCGCATCGACGGAGGCGTCGATGCGCACCAAACGCCCTTGCCAGGTTTGCGTACGCCCGCCCGTGACGGTTGAAACATGCGCTACAGGACCGGGATTGGCGCCGGTGGCGGCAAACCCCACCGGAATGCGCATTGAAGCGAGATCGGAATCGGTCAGTGGCACGCGGATTTCCATGTTAGCGGTGGCGAACATCACCGCCACCGGGGAACTGGGGCCGACATAGTCGCCGATGCTGGCGCGCCGCTCGCGCACACGCCCCGCGAAGGGCGCGCGGATATTGGTGCGCGAGAGATCAAGCTCCGCCGAGCGCAGCGAGGCTTGCGCCGCCGCTAAAGCCGCTTGCGCTTGCGCCAATTGCGGCGCGCGCACGGCTAGCGGAGGCGGATCGCCGCGGCCGAGTGCTGCCCAATCCTGACGCGCCAACTCGCCTTCAGCTTGCTCGCGGGTCAGTCCTTCCTCGGCTTGCGCCACTTGCGCACGCGAACGGATCACAGCGAGCTGATAATCGGCGTCGTCGATGCGCGCGAGCGTTTCGCCCTCGGCGAAAGCGCCGCCTTCCTGGAATTTCGGGCTGGTCCACACCAGCCGGCCGGCGACTTGCGAGGCGAGGGAGGCCTCGCTACGCGGACGTGTCTCGCCCTGAACTTCGATCGAGATCGTGGTCGGTCGCGCCTGTGCGACAGCGAACTGCACCGCCGGCGGATGCGGAGCGTCGTCTTTTTCCTTAGGCTTCGGCGCGGTGGCGGCGAGGACGATGAACAGAAAAATGCCGCCGCCGAGCACCACGATGGGTGCGGCGAAGATCGCGCTGCGCTTGATCATCGCCCAGAAAGCGTTGCGGGGCTTTTCTTCATCGGGAGCGGCGTCCGTCGGCATATCGAGATCCATCTTGTTCATCGCGCCCGTCCTCTAGTTTCATCGACGCCGCCAGTTTTGGCGCCGCCGCCAAGCGCGATATGGTAGGTGACGCGGTTGGAAACGCGCGCGGCGCGCGCGGCGATCAAGCCGCGTTCAGCGTCGATGCGGCGGGTGTAGGCGTCGATGAGTTCGAACAGGGTGGCCACACCGCGGGCGTATTCGCGCTCCGCCAAATCCTGTGCAGCGCGCGCTTCAGTGGCGGCAGTAGCGAATTCACGCTCACGCACTTCCAAGCTTTGGTCGGCGCTGATCGCGGCCTCCACTTCGCGCCAGGCGGCGATCGAGGTGGAGACGTAGTCGGCAGCGGCGGCGCGGCGGTCGGCGACGGAGGCGCGCGATTCCGCAAGCAAAGCGCCGCCTTGGAAGATCGGCATGGTGATGCCGGCGACGAGGTTGGAGATCATGTTCGTCGAATCGTCGATGTCGGTGAGGCCCTGGCCCGAATTGCCAGCGCTCCCTGTCAACGTCAGCCGTGGCAGCAGCGCCGCGCGCGCCTCGTGGATTCGAAAACCAGCGGCGCGCATACGATTTTCGGATGCGAGCACGTCTGGACGGCGCTCAAGCAGGTCGGCGGGTGCGCCAGCCGCGGCCAGCAAAGCGAGGCCGGGGAGGTCGCCCTCGGCGCGCAAAGTCCCGTCGGGATAACGGCCCATAACTTCCTGCAAGCGGCGAGAGGCGATCAGCACCTGGTCCGCAGCCTGTGCATCGATGCCGCGGGCCGACGCCACCTGGCTGCGCGCCGTGCGAAGAGCCAGCGAGGCGGCGACGCCCATATCGTAGCGGCGTTGGGTCAGCTCAAGCGCTCGCTCGCGGGTCTGCAGATCCTCGCGCGCGAGAGCCAGCAATTGTTGCGCCTCGATCAGATCCACCCACGCTTGCGCGGCGCGTCCGGCGATGGAAAGGCGCGCTCCGTTAAGATCGTCTTCGGCGGCGTCAGCGTCGAGGTCGGCCGCCAACACCCGCGCGCCAAGCCTGCCCCAGAGATCGACTTCCCAGCTTGCGATCACGCTAGACGCCATGATCTCGGTGCGAAGGCGGTCGTTGTTGGGATCGATATCCGTCGTGTCCGGCGTCTCCGTGCGGGTTCCATCGGCGCCGATGCTCAGCCGCGGCAACCAGGATTGGCCGAATGCGCCGCGGGCCCGCCACCGCGCCGCGCGGTAGCGCGCCTCTATAACCTGCAGGTCGGGGCTGCCGGCCAGAGCTTCGCGAGCCAGCGTGGACATTTCCGTGGAATTGAGGTCATCCAGCCAGGTCGTTGCAGGAGAAGCGGCCAATTCGGCGGCGCGCTCCGCCCCGAGCGCATCGGCGGCGACGTAGGAATCGGGCTCTGGCGGCAAATGCCGCCCGGCGCAGGCCCCAGAGGCGGCCGCCAGTCCTATCCCGATCCAGAGGCGCAAGCCCTGCTTCATTTGTTCCCCTCGGCGCGCATTTAGGCGCCATACTCTCGAAAGTCAATAAATGAACATCGATTTTCGATAATTTTAACCAAGGTGCGCGTCCCCTCGCGCTCCTAGAGATGCCGCCACTTACAGCCCTGGATGCACGAAGCCTAAACTTGCGCCACTCGGGAGCCGCGCCTAACAGCCCGCCCGGGGTGTTTGCGTGCCCTGGGGCATAGCTTATTGGGCCGAACAATGCTTCGACAGAGGGCGTGAAAATTTTGCGACTGGAGAACATCCCGAGACCGGCCTGGGCGGCGGGATTTGTAGCGACGACCTGCGCATTGATTGCGTTCATGACCAGCGCGTCTGCGGCGGCGCTTATGGCGATCGCCGCGGCTGGCTGCTTATGGGCTGCTCTGGAAATCCGTCGCCGAGAGATATCGCCGCCTGCGGATACTCAGATCGAGCTTGTTGGCCTACGCGAACTGGCGCCATTGCTCGAAGCACTGCCCGATCCAGCACTCCTGATCGACTCAGCAAGCCGCATCGTCGGATCCAATACAGCCGCGCGTACTCAAATGCGCTTCGAAGCACGCGGTCAGTTTCTCACCAGCATCCTGCGCCATCCGGACCTGCTTGAAGCAGCGCAGTCCGCTGTCAACGAGGGCGCGACACGGGCGGTCGAGTATGAGACGCCGAGCGACGCGAACCGACACACGCGCTGTTACGTCGCTCCGGTGAATTGGGGCGCGGAACGCGCTGCAATGCTGGTATTTCACGATGAATCCGCGCGCGTCTCGACCGAGCGCATGCGAGCTGATTTTCTCGCCAACGCCAGTCACGAATTGCGAACGCCGCTGGCTTCGCTGACCTTGTTGATTGAGACCATCGCCGGCCCGGCGCGCGACGATGTCAAGGAGCGTGACCGGTTTTTGGGGATGATGCAGGTGCAGGCCGAACGCATGCGACGCCTGATCGACGACTTGCTTTCACTCTCGCGTATCGAGCTCGACGAACACGTGCCTCCCTCGGACCGGGCCGACCTCGCGGGCGTCGCGCGCGAGGTCGTCGACTCAATGTCGGCGGTCGCGGGCGAACGCGGCGTGTCCCTGAAATTGACGGCGCCAGCGACCCCAGCGCTCGTAGTTGGCGAGCGCTTTCAACTGGCGCAAATCGTGCAAAATCTGATCGACAATGCTGTGAAATATTCCAAGTCCGGCGACGCTGTGATGGTTGAGATCGCGGTCGCTGGCGAACGAGACGACGCGGTTGCGCTGGCTGGGCGACGCTGGGAGGAGGCGGGGCGAATCGCATTGCTGAGCCCGGCGGCGGTCGCGGGCCGAACCTATACTTATGTGCGCGTCGAGGATCGCGGCCCCGGCATCGCACGTCGTTTCCTGCCCCGCCTTGGCGAGCGTTTTTTTCGGGTCGAGCGCGAATTAGGCGACGAGCGCGGCGGTACCGGCCTTGGCCTTGCAATCGTTAAGCATATCGTCAATCGCCACCGGGGCGGGCTGGCGGTTGAGAGTCAGCCTGGCCTGGGCTCGGCCTTCGCAGCCTATATCGAATCTGCGACAGATGAGGTTCACACCAGTGTCACGAAAGTTCCCTAGGAACCGGCTTCGGACAGCGGCGCTTGAGTTAGGCGCCGCCGGTTGCTGCAGGGGTAGTACATGGAATTCTCAGCAAGCGCCGCCGAACGAGCGCCGACCCCAACCATGACTGCGCCGATGGTTCGCGACCACGCCGGCACGATCGTGGGCGCCGCAAGCAAAGTTGTCGCTCGCGACGTCAACGTGTTCTACGGCGCGAAGCAGGCGCTGTTTGACATCTCGCTCGATATCCCGGACCGGGCGGTAACGGCTTTCATCGGCCCCTCGGGTTGCGGCAAGTCGACTTTCCTTCGTTGCATCAATCGGATGAACGACGAGATCGACGGCTGCCGGGTGACCGGCGCCCTGCATGTGCAGGGCAAAGATGTTTACGCCCGCAACGTCGATCCGGTGGTTCTACGCAGCCGGGTTGGCATGGTGTTCCAAAAGCCCAATCCGTTCCCTAAGTCTATCTACGATAATATCGCTTATGGCCCGCGCATTCACGGCATGGCCAAGAGCAAGGCGGCGATGGATGAGATCGTCGAGAAGTCGCTGCGGCGCGCTGGCCTTTGGGACGAAGTCAAGGACCGGCTTTCACAGCCTGGCGTGGGGCTTTCGGGCGGCCAGCAGCAGCGCCTGGTGATCGCACGGACCGTCGCGGTGGACCCGGAGATCATCCTGATGGACGAGCCGTGCTCGGCGCTCGATCCGATCGCGACCGCGAGGGTTGAGGAACTCATCGACGAATTACGCACCAATTATTGCATCATCATCGTCACCCATTCGATGGCCCAGGCGGCGCGCGTGTCGCAGAAGACCGCCTTTTTCCACCTTGGAAAGCTGGTTGAAACCGGGCCAACGGAAGAAATCTTCACCAATCCGCGTGACACCCGCACCCAGGATTATGTAACTGGCCGCTTCGGCTGACGCAGATGTCCAAAAACAAGGATATCAAGGCGCCTGCGAAGGCCGCAATGGCGCGCCGAGTCAAGAGCACTATGCCAGATCACACAGTCACAGCGTTCACTGAACAATTAGAGGCGGTGGCCCAAGAGGTAGCCCGCATGGGTGGGCTGGCGGAAGCGGCGGTGAACGACGCCGTGGCTGCGGTCGCTCGGCGCGACAGCGATCTGGCGCAGCAAGTTATCCAGCGGGATGTCAAGATCGACGCCGCCCAGCGCGAGGTCGAGCGCCAGGCGATCAAATTGTTCGCGCTGCGCCAGCCGCTCGCCAACGACCTCCGCGCCGTGCTCACCGCTTGGCGTCTCGCCGGTGAACTCGAGCGGGTGGGCGATCTCGCCAAAAACATCGCCAAGCGCTCACTCATACTTAACCAAGCGGAACCCATCCAGCTCACGCGCAGCGTCGAGCGCATGGGCAAGATCGCCGCCGCGCACTTGAAGCAAGTGCTCGACGCTTACGCCAACAGGGATTTGCGCGCTGCGATCAGCGTTTGGAATTCCGACGACAATATCGATGCGCACTATAACAGCCTGTTCCGCGAGTTGCTGACTTACATGTTCGAGGACCCACGCATGATCAGCGCCGGCGCGCACCTGCTGTTCATAGCCAAGAACCTTGAGCGCATCGGTGATCACGGCACCAACATCGCCGAGAACATTCACTTTCTCGTCACAGGCGAAGAGATCGCAACCCAGAGGCCGCGCGCCGACGGCGAGGGTGGGGATTGAGGACGCGCGATGGCCAAAGCTCCCCATGTGTTGGTGGCAGAGGACGAAGCAGCACTCGCTGAGCTGCTGAAGTATAATCTCGAACGCGAAGGCTACCGGGTCAGCAGCGCCAGCGACGGCGAAGAAGCTTTGCTGCTGGCCGAGGAGGCCGTGCCAGACCTCATCATCCTGGATTGGATGTTGCCGAAGGCGACCGGCATCGAGGTATGCCGTCAATTGCGTGCGCGCCAGGACACCCGTAACACGCCGATCGTGATCCTCACCGCGCGCGGTGAGGAAAGCGATCGCGTGCGCGGCCTCGACATGGGCGCCGACGATTACGTCACCAAGCCGTTCTCGATGAGCGAATTACTGGCGCGGTTGCGCGCGGTCATGCGCAGGATCCGTCCCGGCTTGGCCGAGGACAAGCTGGTTTGCGGCGATATCGTCGTCGATCGCGTGGCGCACCGGGTGAAGCGTTCTGGCCGCGAGATTCATTTGGGGCCGACCGAGTTCCGCATTCTCGATCATCTGATGCAATATCCGGGGCGCGTATTCAGCCGCGAGCAATTGCTCGATGCGGTTTGGGGGTCGGATATTTATGTCGAAACCAGGACGGTGGATGTGCACATCGGACGCTTGCGCAAGGCGCTGATGATCGACGAGAGCGAAGATCCCATCCGCACCGTGCGCAGCGCCGGGTACGCGCTAAACGCTTAGCGCTTCGAATGGGCCCTCGCTTTGCGCGGCGTCTAAGCGTGCTCCTGCACCGCGCTCAGGCTTTACGTTTCAGCAATGTAAATGCGGCAAGAATTGCCCAAAGCGAATGGCCGAGCGTGATCAGCAAGGCGCCTTGGCGCGCTTCCAGATTTATCGTGTCGCTCAATTGCCAGCCGAGCACGCCAAGCCCAACAACGGCGCCCACGATGCGAACCGCCCAGGCGAGCATGCCTGTACCGCGCCAGCTCAGCGACCAGATCAAGATCGCTATGGAGGCGAGGTCGAAATGCACCTGCGCGTAGGAGCGATTGAGCCAGGTCGTGTAGCGCGCGAAATCCTGAATGACGGCCATGTCGCCGCCCGGCGCGTGCGCGGCCTCCACCAGCTTCGGAAACATGACGCCGCTCATGGTCCCGGCGAACATTGTGAACAAGGCTGCGAGCACATAAAAGCAGAGCGCAAGGACTGGAAGCGGGCGTTCAAACCCTTGCGCCCGCGTCAGCGCCACGAAACCGAACACCAGCACCGGCTTGCTGATCAAAGCGGTCGCATGGACCAAAGCTGAGAGGCTAAATGTTCCGATGATGTTGGAGCCGCCGCCATGGCTGGGATGCACCGCCATCAGCGTAACGTACGCGATAGCTCCAACGATAAGCGCACATGCGCCTGCGCGTTCCATATTCATTGCGCCGCTCCGTGGAGTGCGTGTTGCGTGAGCAGCCAGGAGCGGTGCTCGCCGGGGTCGAGCACGAGGATCGCTTGACGCAATATCGAAAAGCCTACGTTGGCAGGCGTTTCGCCATCGACGAAAGTTACCTCCGGATCGCGCAGCTCCATTGGACCTATGCCCACGAGGCCATTGAGGCGCGCGATCTGGGCGGTAAACGTAACGCCCACCATGCGAGCCGGCGGCGCCGGCGCCAACGGACCGGCCAATGGCAAGGACGCCGCCATCCGTAGTGGCAAGAGCAAGCCCCGCGAAGCGCCAGTGTCGGCGACTGCCGTGATCGGCGCTTGGTTGGGCAATCTTAGTTCAACTGCTGGGATGCGGGTCAGACGATGACCGCCGCGAGCGTCTTCGAAATAGGGAGTGCCAAGCCCCAGCGGCAGGTTGGCGGCGGTCTTCTCCAACACCAGCGCCGCGCCTGCTGCGAAATCGAAGCGAACCAGCCGACCGGCGAATACGCTCGGACTGATGATCGCCTCGATCCCCTCCAAGGGAAGCGGGATTTCGAGCGCGACCGCCATGGCGCGCTCAAAGTGTGCGTCGCCGAGGCGACCGGTGATGGCGGTGCGAAAGCCGCTTATTGGTGTTCCGCCCGGCGCATGCGCGGCTGCGGGCCCCTGGTTGGGTGCGCCGATGCGTTGGGCGTAGGCCAGTTTCAACACCGAAGCTGCGGCGCCGGTGTCGAAAATCGCCCGCACAGGCTCGGCGCCCCCAATACGCAAGTCAGCAACGAGCCTGGGACCGCTCAGATCGAGCGGGATGGTCGAGCTTGCCGCGGGTCCGGGCTGGGCCTTGGCGCAGCCGGCGGCCGCAAAGGTCGCCGCACCGGCCCAGATAAAGGTACGTCTGAGCATGAAATCTCCCGGGGCTGAAATTTTCCCGCAACAATGCTCGCTACAGTTCTGGAGCGGCGCTTGCACGGGGAAATGGCGGGCTGCTGGACGGGGAGGCGATAGTGTCCAACAATTCCTTCGCGCTCTTGCCGATCGATCGGCGCGCGCAGCGAACGCGCGCGCTTTTGGCCGAGGCGCTCCTTGAGCTTGGGGCCGAGCGTGACGTCGATAGTTTAGATGTTGGCGAACTCGTGGCAGCGGCAGGGGTGGGCCGCTCGACGTTCTACTCGCACTATTCAGGCAAGGATGATTTCCTGATCGCGTCGTTCGTCAACCTTCTGGTCATGGCCGAGACGGCGCTGGCGGCGAAATATCCAAACCGCGAGGATATCGTCCCATCGGCCCCACTTTTTACGCACGTCGCCCAGGCAGCTGATTTCGCGCGCAGTGTTGCGAAGTCCGAGGTGTTTCCCCACCAGATGGCTGCTGGAGAGGCAAAGATGCGCACCATCGCTGAATCGAATATCGCGCGGCGGATGCCGCACTGGCCGCAGGAGCGTCGATGCGAAACCGCCATCTATGTTGCGGCTGGGTTCATCGGCTTATTGCGCTGGTGGATGACTTCGGGACTCAAGCAATCGCCCGAGCAAATGCAGCGCGCTTTTTTCCGTCTGAGCCAGGCTGCGCTGGAAGAGTCGCCTACGCCTAGCCTTTAAAATTGTCCTTGCGGCTGCGGATTTCACCGAACGCTTCCCAGTCTTGCGCGCCTTCCATGCCGACCGCCGCCTTGAGCAAAGGCGCGCGCAAGAAGGGGTTGGTGTTTTTTTCCAGCCGCAAATTCATCGGCACGGTCGGTTTGCCAGCGGCGCGCAGCGCGGCCACGTCGGCAACGCGCGCTTGCAAGGCCGCATTGTCGGGGTCGATGCTGATGGCGAAGCGGGCATTGGAGCTGGTATACTCATGCGCGCAGTAGAGCGTCGCCTCGTCGGGCAGGGCGGCTAGTTTCGAGAGGCTTGTCCACATCTGTTGCGGCGTGCCTTCGAACAAGCGCCCGCACCCCATGGAAAACAGAGCGTCGCCGACGAAGGCGACCTTCGCGTCGTCAAACACATAGGCGATGTGCCCCAACGTGTGGCCGCCGACATTGAGCACGCGCGCCTTGACGCCGCCTAGCGCGACAATGTCGCCTTCATCGACCACCCGGTCAGGCGCCTTGCCGATGCGCTCGACCTCGCCGGGGCCGGTGACCCGCGCGCCGGTTTTGGCGGCGATCTCGGCGTTGCCGCCGGCATGGTCGGGGTGCCAGTGGGTGTTCCACACGTCGGTGATCGCCCACCCCTTGGCTGCGGCCTGACGCAGAATTTCGGCGGAATCGGGGGTGTCGATGGTAGCGGTCGCGCCGCTTTCGTCGTCGTGGATGAGGAAGCCGTAATTATCTTCAAGGCAGGGGAATTGATGGATTTGCAGCATTCCTTAGCTTAGCGCATGAAACC
>CADEDG010000077.1 GCA_902826035.1 uncultured Alphaproteobacteria bacterium | reverse complement strand
AACGCGGCGGCTGCGGTCAGGATCGCCTTCATGGGCAGCTGGCTCCCTAATTCTTGCTGCGGTCAGGAATCTGGCCGCGGACGTTGCCGTGCAGGACCATCGCGTGGTCGCTGTCGCGCAATTCATACGTGTCGCCCTGGACGACGCCAAGGGGGCCGGCGCCGGTGACGCCATCCTGGCCGTTGAGCGTCCCTTCCCCAAGGTCCACGACCATGTGGGGTGTGGTGAAGCGGTTGCCCTGGCGGTCGGCGAACAGCACTTCGCCGTTGAAAACGACGGTCTTGGCCTTCTCGTCGTAGATTCCGCGAGGGGCGGACATGATTGTCCCGGCCTCGGTCCGGTACACGGGGGCCACGAGCTCGATCGGGCGGTTTTCTCCGGGGGGGCGTTCAGCGAGTTCCGCCGAGAGCTGATAGGGGCCTCCGCCCCGGCTGCGACCGGAGAAGCGCGGGTTGATCATCCGCAGCGGCTCGCTGGCCGCGTACTGGCTAGCCTCGAACCCGCCTTCAATGGCGAAGAGCCCCATAAACACGAACACCGCCGCGAAGGAGGCGCCCGCGCCGGCGACGAAAAAGCGGCGCAGTCCGGCTATGGTCCGGGAACGCCGGCGCGCGTAGCGCAGCGCCATGGCGCGCTTGGGCGCCCAGATTTCTTCGTCCAGGGGTATCGCGGTCATCGCCGGATATCTCGCCCGCACAATGGGCAGAAGCAAGGCTGAAGGAGCAGGATTTGGCTCAAGGGATCGTCGCCAGGCCGTCTGTTGGCGGCAGCGGCGGCGAGATTGGCGGCGGCAATTGTGGAAGCACAATGTCGAGCCGGTCGGCGCCGAACTCACCGCGCGCCGGCATGGCGGTGCCGCGAAGCTGGGCCGACCATTGCGCCAATTCGCGCCCGCGTGCGGCGTCGTTGAAGCGCGCTACGATTTGCGCCGCTGGCGCGTTTTGGCGACCGTCAAAATAATAATAGCCAGAGGTCCTGTCGGCGCCTGCGGGCAAGACGTGAACGCTAATGTCCAAGGATTGCGTCGCCAACTGACGGACGAGATCGCGCGCGATTTCTGCGTCGGATTCAGCGCGTGTGTGCAGCACCACGCGGGCAAGCGGCGGCGGCGGCGCGAACAGGTCGGTAAGCGCCTCGGGGGCGTTGAACCCAGTGCCGCCCGCCGCAGCGGTCGCGATTTCCGGGGGATAGGCGGGTGCGGCATTGACAATCGGCTGCGGCGGGGGCGCCACGATGTTGCGGCTCGCAAGCTCCCCTTCCAATTGGATGACGCGGTCGTTGAGGCGGTCGCGGTCGCGCATGACGCCGGTGGTCACTGCAAGTGTCCAAGCCGCCAGGGCAAAAGCGAAAATGCTCAGCAGCACCTGCAGCGCAAGGACGCGGCGCAGGCCGCCGATCAGGGCTTGGAGGAGGGGCTTGCCGTTGCTCACGCCCGCACCGCGGCGAACATGCGCCAAACGCTGACCACCACGCACAGCCCTGCGCAGGCCAGTGCGCCTGCCAATACAATATCCAATTGGTCCAGCGCGAGCCCACCGGCCACTGCCGAGCTGAGCGCGCCCGCTTGGGCCGCGAAAGCGGCAGTCAGCGCGACAAGGATAACCCCCGGCGCGCCCACGGGCGCCAATAATGCGGCGCGCAGCGTCGCAGACGCCTGGCTCTCGCCGTTGGCGGTTTTTGAAAGCGTATCCTCAAGGGCCCCCCACTCATTGCTCTCGCCGTGAAAAGTGGCGGTTGGCAGGGTGTCGAACGGCGCTGGCGGCGCGGTTGGGTCGAGCTGCATTTGCACCAGGATACCGCGTTCTGCAGCGAAGGCGGCTTCCGCAGATACGCGCAAGGAGGAGCGTGCATTGCGGCTCCAAACGGCGATAATTGCGTGCACGTTTTCGATCGCGGCGGGCGTGCCCGTACGCGAAACGACGTGGCCAAGAGACGCCAATCGCTCCGCGATTGGCGCGACGCGATCCTCGTCCAAGCGCGAGCTGGTAATGAAGACGTCCGCCACTCCCGCCTCCGGACGCCAAGCTTACAATTTCGCAAGCCGCGTTGCGAGCGAAAAGGCAGCGCGGGTACACTGCCCCAAATTAGCCGTGCGCCGGTAATGTGTTCGCGCGTCGAGGGATTCGCATGCGCCTGTCTTTGGTAGTTATTGCCTGTCTGTTCGCCGCGTGCGCGGAAGCACAGCCGCCGAACGAGGCGCCTTCTGTAGAGCAGGGTGAACCGAATACGGCTTTTCGCCCTGCATTTTCGCAGCAAACGCGCGCGCCATTGCGCGCCTCTGGGATCACACTTGGCGTCGCGCGGATCGCAGGGGGCCTCGATCATCCATGGGCTATCGCGTTTCTCCCAGACGGTCGGGCGTTGGTGAGCGAACGCGCCGGACGCCTGCGTGTGATCACGCGTGGCGGTGATATCTCTCGCCCGGTCGCGGGTTTGCCGCGTGTCGATGCCGGCGGCCAGGGTGGCTTGCTCGACGTCGTGCTCAGCCCAGATTTCAGCCGTGATAGGCTGCTGTTTTGGAGTTATTCAGAGCCGCGCGACGGCGGAGGCAGCGGAACTAGCGTCGCGCGGGGGCGCTTAAGCGAAGATGCTGCGCGGGTCGGCGACGTAGAAGTGATCTTTCGCCAGACGCCGTCCTGGCGCTCGCGCGGCCATTATGGCGCACGGCTCGACTTCGACCGCGAGGGCCGGCTGTTCGTCACGCTGGGGGAGCGTCAGCACGGCGAGTCGCGGGTGTTGGCGCAGGACCTAGGGACCCATTTGGGCAAAGTCGTCCGCATCAACCCCGACGGTTCGGTTCCCGCCGACAATCCCTTCCTGGGCCGCGATGGGATTCGGCCAGAAATTTGGTCCTACGGGCATCGCAATCCCCAGGGTGCAGACATCGATCCAGCGACGGGCGATTTTTGGACCATCGAGCACGGCCCCCAAGGAGGCGATGAATTGAACCTGACGCTGGCGGGTCGCAATTACGGCTGGCCAATCATCTCCTACGGCGAGGAATATGACGGCGCCCCGATAGGTGAAGGCATTGCGGTGCGGGATGGAATGGAGCAGCCGGTCTATTATTGGGATCCGGTGATCGCGCCCGGCGACATGGATTTCTACGAGGGTGACCTGTTCCCGTGGCGCGGCGACATCCTGGTCGCCGGCCTACGCAGCCAGGCGCTTGTGCGGCTTGATTTGGAGGCTGGGCGTGTGGTCGGCGAAGAACGTTTCGTCCTGGACGTGGGCCGTATCCGAGATTTGGCCGAAGCCGCCGATGGCTCGATTTGGATTGTAACCGACGAGGGGAACGGGCGGGTCTTGCGCCTAACGCCTCGCCGTTGAAGCTTGGCTCGAGGGCATGTCGCGGCTAGAAGAGCCGAAATTGGCCAAGGCGGAAAAATATGGCGGACTTGTTTGAAAATCCGATTGGGACCGACGGCTTCGAATTCGTCGAATTCACGTCGCCCAATCCAAACGAGCTTGCCCGCTATTTCGAACAGATCGGCTTCACGGCGGTCGCCAAGCACCGCTCCAAGAACGTCATCCGCTACAAGCAGGGCGACATCAATTTCATTCTCAATATGGAACCCGCAGGCCAGCCGGCGGAGTTCCGCGGTGCGCATGGCTCGTCCGCCAATGGCATGGCGTTTCGGGTGAAGGACGCACGAGCAGCCTTCGATGCGGCGGTTCAGCGTGGCGCCAAACCTGTCGACATGGCGATCGGGCCGATGGAACTCGACATTCCCTGCATCGAGGGCATAGGCGGCGCCTATGTGTATCTGGTCGATCGCTACGGCGCGCAAACGATCTACGACGTCGACTTCCGACCGATCGATAGCGCCGACGAAACGACAAATTCCGTCGGCCTCACCTATCTCGATCACCTCACGCATAATGTGTTCCGCGGCAACATGGCCAAGTGGGCCGAGTACTACGAGCGCATCTTCAATTTCCGCGAGATCCGCTATTTTGACATCGAGGGCAAAGTCAGCGGGCTGTTCTCAAAGGCGATGACCAGTCCGTGCGGAAAGATTCGCATTCCGCTCAACGAGTCCAAGGGCGAACCAGGAAAAGTCGATCAGATCGAAGAATTCTTGCAACGCTACAAGGGCGAGGGCATACAGCACATCGCCTTCGGCTGCGACGATCTCTACGCGGTGGTGGATCGCCTACGCGCGCGCGGCGTCGAATTGCAGGACACGATCGAGACCTATTTCGATCTGATCGACAAGCGCCTGCCCGGGCATGGCGAGAAGGTTGAGGAATTGCGCAAGCGCCGCATCCTCATCGATGGCGGCCCAGGCGACGGGCAGGGGCTTTTGCTGCAAATATTCTCGAAAGACGCCGTCGGGCCTATCTTCTTCGAATTCATCCAGCGCAAGGGCAACGAAGGATTCGGCGAAGGAAACTTCAAGGCATTGTTTGAATCAATCGAGCTCGACCAAATCCGCCGCGGCGTGTTGAAGGAAAGCGCATGAAGCGCCTTTTCATGGCGCTAGCGGCGCTGTTGCTGACCTCCGCCGCAGGCCCGCGCGAACAGGCGCCGCGCTGGTCGATCGTCCTCCACGGCGGCGCGGGCGTGATCGAGCGCGCTAGCTTGTCGCGAGAAGTCGAAGCGCAATATCACGCGGCGTTGAACGATGCGATCGGCGCCGGAGGACGAATGCTGCGGCACGGCGCTTCCGCGCTCGATGCGGTTGAAGCCGTCATCCAGCTTCTGGAAGACGATCCGTTGTTCAACGCCGGCCGAGGCGCGGTGTTCACCGCTGAAGGCCGCAATGAACTCGATGCGTCGATCATGGACGGACGCACCCGTGCAGCGGGCGCGGTGGCGGGCGTCACCCGTACGCGTCACCCGATCTCGCTGGCGCGCCGCGTGATGGAGAACTCCCCGCATGTCATGCTGATCGGGGAGGGCGCGGAAGCGTTCGCGCGCACCCAAGATTTGGAGCAAGTCGAGCCGTCGTTCTTCTTCACCGAGCGGCGCTGGCGGCAATTGCAGGAGAATTTGCGTCGCAACAATCTTCCGCTTCCACCGCGTCCCGCTGGCGTGCCGCCCGCGCCGCGCGCCGCAAACGAGCGTCACCCCGACGATCATCAATTCGGTACGGTCGGTGTGGTGGCCATGGATAGAGACGGAAACATCGCAGCCGGCACATCGACGGGGGGCACGACAGGCAAACGCTGGGGCCGCGTGGGCGACACCCCGGTCATCGGCGCGGGCACCTATGCGCAGAACCGCGTCTGCGGGGTCAGCGCCACCGGAACTGGGGAATATTTCATCCGCATCGGCGTCGCGCGCGAAATCTGCGCGCGCATGCAATTCGACAGCGCCAGCGCACAGGAGGCGGCGAACGCTGTGATCGCCGAGGTTGCGGCGATCTCCGGCGACGGCGGCGTCATCGTCATGGACCGACGCGGGCGTGTGGCGTACGCGATGAATACGCTTGGCATGTACCGGGCGCGCCTGCGCGACGGCGGCGAGCCTGTGGTGCAGATTTTCGCAAGCGAGGGATCGCGATGAGTTCGCTCAAAGGCATCCATCACGTGGCTTATCGTTGCCGCGACGCAAAACAGACGGTCGAATTCTACCGCGACATGTTCGGGATGGAGTACACCACCGCATTCGCCGAGGATCACGTGCCGTCGACCGGCGAGTACGATCCCTACATGCATGTGTTCCTGGATGCGGGCGGGGGCAACGTGCTCGCCTTCTTCGAGCTGCCGCAGCAGAAGCCGATGGGGCGAGACGAGAACACTCCCGCCTGGGTCCAGCACATCGCCTTCAAGGTCGACAGCGTCGATGAGTTGGTCGCGGCGAAGGCGCGCGCTGAAGCGAGGGGATTGGAGGTCGTGGGCCCCACCGATCACGGCATCTTCAAATCGATCTATTTTTTCGACCCCAACGGTCATCGCCTCGAACTCGCGGCCGACACCGGCACTGCCGAGGAATTGGCGGAGCTCAAGCGGGTCGCGCCCTTGATGCTGGAAGAATGGAGCCGTACCAAGAAAGCGCCGCAACACGCCGCCTGGTTGCACGAGAAGGCGCGGGCGGCGCATGCGGACAAGACGCGGCTCGGAGAGTGAAGGCATGCCCGAACCGGTCGAGATCAGGGTGACCCTGACGCTCGCCCTCGATATGACGCACTGGCGCCGGCACGATAGAGCCCATTGGGCGCAAGTGCTCGCGCAGGCGGCAGATGAAGCGGCGCCGAATTTGTCCCGGGTTGAAGCCTATGAGCTGCACGAGGCGGTCGTGATCTTGCGCATGCGTGCTGGGCGTCCCGCAAAGCAGATGTGGAAACTGTGGCGTGATGACGAACGCTTCCAGCGCCTCAAATCGCGTTTCGTCGATCTCGGTGGGCGGGCGGAAATCGAAATCGAGGAGAGCGAGGATTAGATGGCGCTCGTTGAACCGCTCGCTGCCGATCACGATCCCGAGGTGACCGACCTCGCGCGCTTCTTCAGCGAGACTTTGGGCTTTCCGCCCAACAGTGTGTTGACGATGCAGCGCCGCCCCGAGATTGCCAAGGCGTTCATCAATCTCAACAAGGCGGTGATGGCCAATTCTGGCCGTGTCACCTCAGAGCAGAAGCGCCTCATCGGCTACATAGCGAGCCAAACCGCCGGCTGCCGCTACTGCCAAGCCCACACCGCGCTTGCAGCGCAACGATATGGCGCGAGCAGCGCGCGTATTGGCGAAGTGTGGAACTATCTGGAAAGCCCATTGTTCACTTCTGCGGAGAAGGCGGCGTTCGCGTTCGCGCAGGCGGCTGCGAGCGCGCCCAATGCTGTCGATGCGCAGATCGCCGCGGATTTGAAGCGCTGTTGGAGCGACGACGAGATCGTCGAAATCTTGGGCGTGGTGTCGCTGTTCGGCTATCTAAATCGCTGGAATGACTCGATGGCGACTTCGATAGAACCGGGTGCCGTTGCCGCCGGAGAGACGCATTTGGCGGCGCGTGGCTGGTCACGGGGAAAGCACGGTTAGATGCTGAAGCTCTACGATTATTGGCGCTCTTCCGCCGCGTACCGCGTACGCGTCGGATTGAACCTCAAAAGCGTCGCGTACGAATCCATCCCGGTGAACATAGCGCCTGGCAAGGACGAGCAGCTTGCCGCCAACTTTCGTTCCAAGAATCCGCAGATGCGCGTGCCGGCGCTGGAGACCGAGCGCGGATTATTGACGCAATCGCTGGCGATCCTGGATTGGCTCGATGTAACCTATCCCGACCCGCCTTTCCTGCCAGCCGATCCTTGGGCGGCGGCGCATGCGCGCGCGTTTGCGCTCACCATCGCCACCGATATCCATCCCCTGAACAATCTGGCGCCGCTTGCTTACCTGCGGTCGAATTTCGGCGCTGACGAGGCGGGCGTTGCCGCCTGGTATGTGCATTGGATCAAGCTCGGCTTCGAAGCGCTCGAAACACAGCTGTCGCAGCGCCGCGCGACTGCGTTTGCCTTCGGCGATGCGCCCACCATCGCGGACATCTGCCTCGTTCCGCAATGCGCCAATGCGCGCCGTTTCAAATTTGACTTGAGCGCGTTTCCGCGCCTCACCGCCATTGATGAACGCGCGCGCGCGCATACAGCCTTCAGCAAAGCAGCGCCGGAAAATCAGAAGGACGCAGTGTCATGACAATTCTGCGGCGGCGTGAACTGATGGGAGGATTGGCGGCCACGGTGCTGCCGTCGATGGCATTCGCGCAGAACGCGGGCAGCGAGATGAGCGAAGCGGAGGCGCGCAAGGCCAGATCGGTGGAAATCCTGAGGCGCGAGGGCGTTCCCTATATCGATACTCTCCCCCTGATCGAGCCATTGTCGCAAGTCCGATTCAGGTCGACGGAGGAAACCGCGAACCGCGCCATCGCCTTGATACTCGCCGCGTTCATGGGCGAGACCGGCGACTACGCAATCGTCCAGGAATTGCTGCAAGAATGGGAGGCCGAGCCCTACCTCACGCCCGCGGAACGCGAATTTATCCAGTCGAGGACACCATCTCAGCAAGATCGCGTGCAATTCAGTTGGCGCTACGAAGGTGTTTTCGTTCTCAATTGGGCGCTGGGTTTTGCCGAAGATCTAGGTCGCCCGGACAGTCTCGTCGACGTCGCTGCGATGGCGACAATGATGCGCGAACTTGGTCCCATGCAGTTCCGCGCCAGGGCGCGCTTACGCGACGGCGCCCAAATTCTTGATCTGCTTGACCTTACCTATCGCTATCATTGGGCGGTGGTCGATGCCAGGATCAACGGAGGCGAAGCGCCAGGCGGTTTGGACGAGGGTGTCGTCATGGAGCGACACTACGCACTCAACTGGCTTACGCGTTACGCCGATCAGGAATGGGACGATATCAGCACAGACACGTGAGACGCTAACATGAAACTCGCATCTCTCCGCCATGGCCGCGACGGCAAGCTCGTCGTCGTTTCCGACGATCTCGCTTGGTGCGCCGAGGCTGGCCCCGAGGTTCCCACTCTGCAAGCAGCGCTTGACGATTGGCCGCGCGCCGAGCCGCGCCTGCGCGCGTTGAGCGAGGGGGTCAATGCTGGTTCGGTGCTGCGCGAACGCTTCCACGAGCGCGAGGCGGCGTCGCCCCTGCCGCGCGCGTATCAATGGGCGGACGGCTCGGCCTACGTGAACCATGTGGAACTCGTGCGTAAAGCGCGTGGGGCCAAGATGCCCGAGAGCTTCTGGACCGAGCCGCTGATGTACCAGGGCGGCAGCGATGCCTTTCTTGGCCCGCGCGACGCGATCCCGCTTAAGGACGAAGCCTGGGGGTGCGATTTCGAGGCGGAAGTCGCGGTGATCGTCGATGACGTCGAGCAAGGCATCAGCACAAATGATGCGCGCGAACGCATTCGCCTAGTCATGCTGGTCAACGACGTAAGCTTGCGCAATCTCATTCCGGGCGAGTTGGAGAAGGGCTTCGGTTTTTTCCAATCCAAGCCGGCATCGGCGTTCTCGCCGTGCGCGGTAACGCCCGACGCGTTGGGCGAAGCCTGGCGCGAGGGCAAGCTGCATCTGCCGATGCTGGTGGCGCTCAATGGCGCGCCATTCGGCAAGGCCGATGCCGGCGTCGATATGACTTTCGATTTCGGCCAGCTGATCGCGCATGCCGCGAAAACGCGCGATCTCTGCGCGGGAACCATAATCGGCTCGGGCACAGTCTCCAACCGTGGGCCCGATGGCAGCCCCGGCAAGCCGGTGAACGCAGGAGGCCTGGGCTATTCCTGTATCGCCGAGCAGCGTATGATCGAGAGCATCGAAACCGGCAATCCGGTTACACCATTCCTCAGGCACGGCGACCGTGTGGAGATTGAGATGATGGATCCGCGGAAGCACTCGATTTTCGGGCGCATCGATCAGCAGGTGGCGAAGCTCTGATCCCGGCTCTACGATCGTGCATTTGCTGAACTCATCCCCTCCGACGCGCGCTTCGTCTCTTTGGGCTTGCGGTGTGTGGCGCAAGACACCTCGATAAAGAGATATTTAATTTGGAGACCAAGGCATGATCACGCGCCGCGCCATTTCAGCTTCGCCGCTTGCACTTCTGGCCGGGTGCGCGACATCCCCGAATGCAATTGAGGCCGCCGCCGCGGCGCCCGCGGCGATAGGCGCATTCGGGATCGACCTCGCCGCACGCGACCTCAACGTGAAGCCGGGGGATGATTTCTTCCGCTACGTGAACGGGACCTGGCTCGCCAACAATGCAATCCCCGACGACAGGACTTCGTGGGGCACCAACGCCATCCTGGCCGAGAAGGCCGAGCGCGATGTCCGCGTCATCATCGAGGAGGCCGCGCTCGCTGGCGGCGCGCCCGGCTCAAACCAGCAGAAGATCGCGGATTTCTACAATGCGTTCCTGAACCATGAGGCCATAGAAGCTCGAGGCCTCGCGCCGGTCGAACCAATCTTGGCTGAAATCGCGGCGTTGCAAACTCACGAGCAGGTCGTGCGTTTTCTGGCGCGGTCCGACATCGGCGTGTCCTCGCCGATCGACATGTTTGTCAGTCTCGATGAAGGAAACCCGGACCGCTACATCGTCAACATCACGCACGGCGGGCTGGGCTTGCCTGAGCGCGAATATTATCGCCGCGGCGACGGCCAGTTCCCAGAGCTTCGCCGCCAATATGCAAGCGCCATCGCCCGGATGCTCGCGCTCTTCGGGCAAAGCGATGTAGATGGCAGAGCCGCCGCTGTGCTGGCGTTTGAGACCGCGATCGCCGAGCGGCATTGGCCCATAGCGGACCGACGCGAGCGCGACCGCACCTACAATCTCATGTCGCGCACGCAGCTGCGTGCGCTTGCGCCACGCTTTCCGTGGGATGCGCGTCTGGATGCCGCGGGGTTCACCGAGGCGCGCGAAGTGGTGGTGGCCGAGCTCAGCGCCATGGCGCCGTTGGCTGACCTGTGCATGGCGACGCCAGTCGTGACCTGGCGAAGCTATCTGATCTGGCATTATGTCCGCGCCCGCGCGCCGTTGTTGCCGCAAGCGGTTGAGGATGTGAATTTCAATTTCTTCGGCAGCGTTCTGAGCGGGCAGCCGCAGCAGCGCGAACGCTGGAAGCGCGCCATTCAGGCGGTGAACAACGCCCTCGGTGAAGCTGTTGGCGAACTGTATGTGCGTCGGCACTTCTCCGCGCAAGCCAAGGGTCAAGTTCTAGAGCTGGTCGAGAATATCCGCCGCGCCTACAGGGAGCGCATCGATCAGGCGGCGTGGCTGAGCGCGGAGACTAAAGCGGCCGCGCAAGAAAAACTGGCCGCGTTCAAACCGAAAATCGGCTATCCAGATCGCTGGCTTGATTATTCCAGCTTGGATATCCGCGCCGGCGATGCGTTCGGGAACGCCACGCGCGTGCGGGTTTGGGATTGGGCCCGCGATGTTGCACGCCTGGAGCGCCCCAGCGATCGCGACGAATGGTTCATGACGCCGCACGCCGTGAACGCCTATTACAATCCGCCTTTCAACGAGATCGTGTTTCCCGCCGGTTATTTGCAACCGCCGCTGTTCGACCCCAACGCCGATCCGGCGGTTAATTATGGCGGCATTGGCGGGGTGATCGGCCATGAGATGGGGCATGGTTTTGACGACCAAGGCGCCAAGTCCGACGCGCGCGGCGTTTTGCGCGACTGGTGGACAGCGGAGGATTTCGCGCGTTTTCGCAGCGTCACCGATCGCCTGGTAGTGCAATACGACGCGTTCGAGCCATTACCGGGGCTACGCGTCAATGGCCGCCTCACGCTCGGCGAGAACATCGGCGACAATGGCGGTCTGCAGGTGGCGTTGCATGCCTATCGCCTCTCTCTCGGCGGGCGCGAAGCGCCTGTGCTGGAGGGAACGACGGGCGATCAGCGCTTCTTCATCGCGCGCGCCCAAGCGCGCCGCCAACTAACGCGCGATCAAACGTTGCGCAATCAAGTGCTCAGCGATCCGCACTCGCCAGCGGTTTATCGCATCAATGGCGTGGTGCGGAACATGGACGCCTGGTACGCGGCGTTCGCCGTGCAGCCAGGAGACGCGCTCTATCTGCCGCCGGAAGAACGGGTCACGATCTGGTAGCCGGCGCGAGGCCCAAGAGTAGCGGATTGAGCGCAATCGAGATCAGCGCGGCGGCGAGCGTGAGGTTGTAGGTCTCCGGGCT
Organism: uncultured Alphaproteobacteria bacterium; assembly: GCA_902826035.1. Lineage (GTDB taxonomy): Bacteria > Pseudomonadota > Alphaproteobacteria > Caulobacterales > Aquidulcibacteraceae > Vitreimonas. The sequence continues at coordinate 2,188 of CADEDG010000077.1, read as the reverse complement.
CATGATTCCGAGCGTGCGCCCCATGCCGGCAAGCACGAACGAGAATTCGCCGATTTGCGCGGTGCCAAGCGCAATCAGCCGGCTCGTGCCTTCGCTCTGCCCCATCCATCGCAATGGCACGTATGCGGTCGCCGCCTTCCCGACGACGATCACCGCGACGATAGACACAAGCGCCAGCGGTTCGCGCAAAACAACGCCCGGATCGAAGAGCATGCCCACAGCCACGAAAAAAAGCACCGCGAAAGTATCGCGCAACGGCAGCGAATCCTCGGCCACCTTGTGGCTGAAACGCGAACCGTTGAGCGCGAGGCCGGCGAGGAAAGCCCCAAGCGCGAAACTGGCGTCGAAAAAAGCGTAGGCGGCCCAGGCGACGCCAAGCGCCAGCGCCATCGTGCCGAGCGAAAGCAGTTCGCGCGACTTCGTGTGCGCTACTTGCACTATCAACCAAGGAAACAGGCGCGCTCCTACCACCAGCATCAAGACCACGAAGATCACGATCTTGGCCAGCGTCGTGCCGATAGCGACTGCGACGCGAAGAGACGAAACTTCCCCCGTCAATGCCGCCGCCAGCGCCGGCAGCACGACGATGGCGAGGACGATCAGCAAGTCCTCCACAAGCAACCACGAGACGCCAATCCGGCCTTCCTCGGCTTTCATCAACCGGCGCTCTTCCAACATGCGGAAAAACACAATTGTCGATGCGACTGAAAGCGCCAGTCCGAAGAGCGACGCTTCCTCAATTGGCATCTTGAATGCCAAACCCACAATCGCGCCGAGCAGGGCCACCAGCAGGGTTTGCAGCAGCGAGCCGGGGATCGAGACCCAGCGCACCGCCCAAATGTCCTCAACGGAGATTTTGAGTCCAACGCCGAACATCAGGAGAATGATTCCGATTTCGGAGAGTTGGAGCGCCAGTTCGATATTGGCCTCGAAGCCGGGCGTGTACGGTCCGACCGCTACCCCAGCAAGCAGATAGCCAACCAGCGGAGAGAGTTTGAGGCGCTGCGCCGCGAAACCGAAGACAAACGCCAATACTATCGCGGCGACCAGTGTCGTGATCAGCGTGTTGTGTTCCATGTGCCGGTTATGGACCTCCTCGCAAAGGCTTCGCAACAACGCCGCCTTTGCTAGAGGTCCACTTCCGCCAACGCTTGGCTCTGTCGTGTCGCCAACGCCTCGGCTGAGAAGCCCTCCACGCTCGCGGCGAACATGGCGCCGAAATTCAATTCCGCGCGCAAATGCAGGAACGCCGCGCCAAGCCCTATCGCGGCGCGGTCCATGAACACGAATTCGCGCGGGACCAGCACTGGTCCTAGGCTCTTCAAGCGCTTGCGCACCTCCATGGCTTCGCGGCGACCGTACTCCGCCGGCGGTACATCGTCGGCGATGGTGCGCACGCGCTCCTCGAGCAGGGGCCCATAGATGAAGCGCGCCCATAGCGTCAGCGCATCAATCAAGGCGGCGTTTAAATTCTTGAACCCCCAGATCTCGTAAGCGTGCGCGATCTGATCCCCGTCCTCGACCTTCAAACCCCGATAGAGCCCGACCACGCCTTCCAGGAAGCGCGGCGGAAACACGCGCACGCAGCCGAAATCGAGCAGGTTCAGTTGCTCGGCGCCTGGCGTGAGTGCGTAATTACCGAGGTGCGGATCGCCGTGGATCACGCCATGGCGCGTCATCGGACGCCACCAGGCTTGGAACAGCAATTCGGCGATGCGGTTGCGCGTCTGCTGGCTCTCGTCCAACCAATGCATCAGTCCGCGGCCCTCGAGCCAGGTCATGGTGAGCAGGCGCTTGCTGGAGAGCGCTTCGAGAGGCTCGGGCGTCTGGATGCGACCCTCGCCGGCCAGCATGAGCGCGAATAAGCGCATATGCTTCAATTCGCGCTCGTAATCCAATTCTTCGCGCAAGCGCTCGCCGACTTCGAGGATGGCCTCCGAGGAATCGATCGATCCTTCCATCGCCTTGAACAGCCCAAGCAACGTTTTGAGCTGGCCAAGATCGGCTTCCACGGCGCTTGCCATGTCAGGGTATTGCAGCTTGCAAGCGAGCGCGCGGCCGGCATGGGATGTGGCGCGATGCACTTGCCCGAGGGACGCCGCCGCCGCGGCTTCATGTTCGAAGGCGGTGAATTTGGTTTCCCAATCCTCACCAAGCTCGGCGCGCATGCGCCTTTGTACAAAAGGCC
>CADEDG010000076.1:2485-14073 GCA_902826035.1 uncultured Alphaproteobacteria bacterium | reverse complement strand
GCGGCGGCGGCGCGATCGGCCCGGTGCAGATCGCCATGATCGAGGGCAAAGCCGGCCACGTGCTCAAGACGGAGCTCGACCGCATGCTCACCGCGGAAAATAGCGCCGCCTCGCCTGCGTCGCTCGAGATCACTTTGACCGAGCAAGTATCCCGCCTCGGCCTGCGGCGCGACGAATCCGCGACGCGCGGCGAACTGCGCCTGATCGCCACCTATGTCCTCACCCCGAGCGACGGCCGCGCCGCCATGCGAGGCACGCTCGCCACCATCGTCAATTACGACATCCCAAGTGCTGCGTTCGGCGAAATCGCCGCGCAGGACGATGCGCGCGAGCGTGCGGCCGAAACCATGGCGCAGCGCTTCCGCGCTGAACTCGCGTTGCGGATGGCGCAGGCGCGCCAAGCTCAGTGAAACACGCGTGAAAGTCACCGGCACTGGCGCACGGAAATTTCTCTCCGCGCCGGACAAAGCAATCCGCGCGGTGCTGCTGCATGGGCCAAACGAAGGCGTCGCACGCGAGGCGGCGCAGTCTCTGTTGTCATGGGCGCTGGGTGGATCGGACGATCCCTACGCGGTGAGCAAGCTCGGCGAAGACGACATGAAACGCGACCCGGCGCGGCTCGCCGATGCACTCTCGGCGCAATCGTTGCTCGGCGGACCGACGATCGTTTGGGCGAGCATCAGCGGCAAAGGTGCGGACGAAGCCATTCTCGACGCCTTGGCGGGGATCGAGCGCGGCGCGCCTGTCGGCTTCTGCATCATCGAAGCCGGCGATCTCGGTTCGAAAGCCGCGTTGGTGAAAGCCTTCGAATCGGCCAAGCACGCCGCCGCCATCGCCTTCTACGAAGAGACCGATGCCGAACGCGCGGCTTTTGCGAAGCACCACGCCAAAGAATTATCACTGACCTTCGAGCGCGGCGCCGAGGAAATGTTCCTCGTCGCCCTACCCTCGGATCGCGGATTGGCGAGGCAGGAGATCGACAAGCTCGCCCTCTATGCGCACGGCCTGGGGCGTCCGCTCAGCGAAGCCGATCTCGCGGCGTTGATGGCCGACGAAAATGAAAGCGCGCTCGACGCGGCAAGCCAGGCCGCTATTGCCGGGCGCGCCGCGCGCGCGGTTGAAGCGCTGGCGCGGATCGACGGGCTCTCGGGCGTCTCGGCGCTGCGCGCGTTGTTGCGCCGGCTGCACCAATTGCGCGAAGCGCGCGCCCTGATCGACCAAGGCATGAGCCCTTCGGAGGCCGTGGAAAAACTCCGCCCGCCGGTGTTCTGGAAAGAGAAAGAAGCCGTGGCGGCGCAGGCCCGGCTCTGGTCGGCAAAAAAACTGGCCGCGGCCTACGATCTGATCTGGACCGCGGAACTTCGCGCAAAAACCGCCGGCAGCCCGCAGGAACTGATCGCGGCGGATGCTTATGGGGGCGTCGCGCGGCTGGTGGGGGAATAAGTGCGAAATCCTCGAACGTCCAAAGCTTATCACTGACGCCGCTGCCGTCGCGTGGGCTATGCGAAGCGTTTTTCGGGCAGCGTCAAGCATCGCTTATCAAGCGGAGCGGAGCCCGCGCGAGCGGCGGCGCGCCTGGCTGCTGCACAGTTGCAATCCCGAACAACAGACTGCTCAGCTCAAACTCCGGAATGAGCAACTCCTCTGCTATCCGAGAGACAGACATTCCTTGCCGCCAGAGATCGGTCAGGATTTTGGTCCAAACCTGCGACGTCTCTCTTTGCATGGGGTTGGGCTCGCGCTCACCCATCTGACCCAGAGCAATTGTGTACTGCCGATAATGCCAGTCCGAGACGCAAGCGATCTTATTGAGCGCGTAATTCAGCGCGAGTGCTGAAACCCCCCACCGGCTCTTAGCTTTGATGATATCGTCCAGGGAGCGCACGTGTGGAATTTCAGCTTTAAGATCAGCTGACGGCATCAAGAACGCAGACGCAAAGGCGTTGGCCTCAATCTCCATGTTTGCATACGCGCCGCCGACCGTTTGGCGATGCATAACCAAATGGCCTAGTTCATGTGCCGCATCGAAGCGGCTCCGCTCTGCGGTCTTGAGCGTGTTCAAAAAAATGTACGGTTGATCATCGCGCCAGAACGAATAGGCGTCTAAATGCCGGGTCTCTTCCGTCAGCGAGAATACGCGAACGCCACGGGCTTCCAGTAGATTGATGATGTTACCTATGGGCCTCTCACCGATGCCCCAGCGAGCGCGGACAAACGCGGCGGCTTGCTCCGGCGCTTGATTTTCGCATTGAGGCACCTGCTGTTTGGGCAGGTCATAGCGTGTGGAAATCCAATCATCGAATTCGAAGGCCAGCGCTCCCGCCGCCAGGGCCGCGTCTCGTGATCCTGCCGTCAACGAGCGCAGGGACCGAAAACTAACCCCTTCAGCTGAAGGCAGTTGAAATGGACCTTTATCGAAGAATGGCCGCGGGTATCCGGATATCGCACAGAGATTCTGAACGGCACTCTCGGGGAAGCTGAAGAGTCCTGTTTCAAAGCGTAGAAGTGTCTTGCGATCGACCCCAAGCTTGTCAGCGAATCCGCTCTTGGTCAGTCCCAAGCGAAGCCGGACCAACTCGACCCTGTCTGGGTTCAGCATAGCGCGCTACTTTTTACGGATGATCGGAATGTCTTCGAGTTCGGTCGGGTTCGGCCGCTCACCTTTACGCCGACCCGTCTCCTCATCACCTTTCAGCAAGATCACGCGCGGATGGAAGCGCGTGAAAAACTGTCCGTCGAATGCGATGGGATATGAAAGCTCGGCTTTCAAAGGCTCACCAGGAATCGAGTAGATTCCGAGAATCCAAGTCTTGTACTCGTGTCCCTCTTGCGATTGGACGTCGGGCAAACCGGGAAGCCAACCCGTCCCATTGCATCGCACTTTCGCTTTGCTAACCTCCCCTTTGGGAGAACGGTTGGAAGGATCGCGAAGCGGGTTGCCCGCGTGTTCGTCGAAATTGCACGGCACAACGCGAATTTTTTTTCCGGAATGTCGAATGCCCGCTTGGTTGTTCGTGTCGTCCTTTTCCCAGTCGTTCGGGCAATAGGTTTCACGCAACGCCCTGGCCAACTTGTCGTACGCCGTCATCGACGCGAACCCGAACACGTCGTAGCTGGTGCAGAGGGCAACCTCGCTGTCAGCGTAGCGCACGCACTTCGTGAGACCATCAATGTCAAGCGCTAACGACGTCAGCAAATCATTGATCTCGAACGGCTCGGTGAGAACGGGCTTGCGCATATCGTCGTGTCCCAAATTTCTGCATCATATGAGGCATCAATTTGGGACATAGGTCAACGCCCATTTTCTTTTTTTGGAGCACCCCAGCGAGTGGCTGCCGCCCTCAGGCTATTTAATTTACGTTTTCTTGGGCTTAGCGCCCCCGGCGAAGCCTGGTCGCGTTGCTGGCTACATCAAGGCGGTGCCAAGCGGGTTATGATTCAAAAGTGTGCACGACCGAATAGGCGGTAGTGTGCCCTCGGTCACGATGATGACCTTTGAACCACAAGCCCTAAATCTGGGGGACGAGCCTCCCACTATCCCGCCCGAAATTCTGAAGGCGGCAGCCACCGTCGCGCGCGCTGAGTTAGAGGGGATGCTCCTCTACACGCCCCGTTTCGAGGCGCTGGCGGAAGCTATCCTCCGCGCCGCTTTTTCAGCGGCGGCGGTGGCGCAAGCGGGTCCGCCTCAATCGCCTTCACCAGCTTTGTTAGGCGATGCCGAAGCAGGTTGATGCGATTTCTCACCCTAGCAGCCTCGGGAATGGCCTCCTTACCGCCTAGGATGTTTTCTTTCCCGGTGTCATCGAGTTCTTTGATGAACAGCGCCAGGCCTTTGCCTTTTGTGCGCCTCCACTCCACGAGGCAGTGAACGATCGCGTTCCGCTCACCGGCGACGATGTTCGACTCCGCGTGAAGCACGCCAAGCTCAGCGCGCGTTGCGCGCTCCATCGGCGTGGCGTCGGCCACTGCCATCGTGAGCGATCGCTGTCCGCTGCTAGTCTGAAATTGGCGGAAGATCACACGCGCTTTTTCCGGCGCGCTCTCACGCATGACCGCTTGAAAAATCCCGCACCATCCGTTCTCGACGCCGCTCCATAACAACGCAACGGCGCCAATGTCGCGGAAAAGCTCCTGAGGAATCGATTTCCCTGGCGGCGGCGACGGCATTTCGACCGTCGCCAAGGGCTTCGGCGCAGGCCATAGTCGCGCCAGTACAGCACGGAATAAACCAATGCCGGGACGGCCAAGCAAAGAGAAACCCTCCGATGAATACGGCGAAGCCGAAGCCCAGCTCCGATTCGAGCAGGCGCTGAAGGGGGCGGCGAAGGCGCCGCCATCAAAGAAAAAGAAACCAACGCCGGTCAAAAAGAAGAAATGAGCGTTATCGACTTCGACGCCGCACGTCAGCGCCTTGCGTCTTCGACGCCGCCTCATCCCATCCTTGAAGCGCTGGACGCCCTCGCTATCGCCCTGACCGATCACGGCCATAGTTGGACGGAGCGAGAGCGCCAGCTCTACGAAACCGCACTCAGCTATCTGAGCGGCGGCTATACGGGCTCTGATTCACCGGCTTGAGGATCAGACCGAGTTCGCCCGCCTTCTTGTAGATGGCGGCTTCGGTGCGCCCCAGCTTCAAACCAATAACGCGCGTCGGCGTGTTCTCGCGGACGAGCTTGCGCAGCGTCGCGATGTCATCGGTTGTCCAGGGCTTTTCGGTGTTGCGAGTATAGAAAGTCATATGCGTTGCCTTTCCTACCAAAGCGCACCGCTACGGAGCGTCGCGATGCGTAACGCAGACTGACGCTATATGCGTCACTGAACCGTTAACGAACAAAATGTTGTGTCTCAGCGCGCTGAATCGCTGCATTCCATGATTAACCACGTTAAGGGAATCGTAACGATTCGTGGCGCAGCGTAACGCAGCGCAAAGCCAAGGAGGGCACGCGATGTCTGACCAAATCCGCCAACCAATCACCGTTCGCTTGAAGGCCGAAGACAAGGCCGTCTTTGCGCGCGGTGCAGAAGAGTGCGGGTTGGAGCCGGGTACTGCGGCTCGACAACTGATCGAGTTGGTAGTTCAGCGGATGAACACCAAGGGCGACTATTTAGACGCCCTCCAGATCGTGAAAAACGCTTTGAAAGCAGCATAATCGAGGCAGTCCCAACTGGGTGCTTGACCGGTCAAGCATAGCCTCTTATATAGGGACTATGTTCTTGGCCGAACCTCATTTCCACGACGACGACGCGGCCCGCGCTTACTTTGAGCGCGTGCGTTGGCCCGATGGCCGCGTCTGCCCACATTGCGGCGTGATCGGCGGCGAGTACGTCACCAAGCGTCCGGGCCGCTATCGCTGTGGCGCGAAGGAATGCCGCAAGGATTTCTCGACCACGACCGGCACGGTCATGGAGCAAAGCCACGTCGGTCTCTCAAAGTGGCTTTGGGTCTTCTACCAAATGTGCGCGTCCAAGAAGGGTATCAGCGCCCACCAAATCCGCCGCTCGCTTGGCGTGTCGATGAAGGCCGCCTGGTTCATGGCGCACCGTGTGCGCGAAGCGATGAAGGCCGGTGGCTTGGCCGCTCAGCTTGGCGGGCCGGGCAAGGTCGTGGAAGTCGATGAAACCTACCACGGCAAGATCGCGGAAGCGGCGGGCGAATACAGCAAGCGCCGCAAGGGCTCGACCACGAAGCGCGGCGGGCGCCGAAGCATCGGCGATAAACGCGCTATCGTCACGCTAGTAGAGCGCGGCGGCAAAGCCCGCACGTTCCATGTCGCCAATGCCGATCTGCCAACCGTGCAAAAGATCGTGCGCGAGAACATCGCCAAGGAAAGCCGCCTGCATACGGACGGCAGCGGCCTCTACATCGTCGTGGGCAGGGAGTTTGCCGAACACGCCAGCGTTGACCACAGCCAGGAAGAATACGTGCGTTACGAGCCGACCGGTCCGGTCCACAACAACAGCGCTGAGTCCTATTTCTCAGTGTTCAAGCGCGGCATGAAAGGCGTTTATCAGCACTGCCAAGAGAAGCACCTGCACCGCTATTTGGTTGAATTCGACTTCCGCCACAATACCCGCTCGCGCCTCGGGATCGAGGACAAGGAACGCGCCGATCTCGCGCTCGCTGGCGCGGAAGGGAAGCGTCTCACCTATCGGCGGACTCACGGCGGCGGACACGTCGCGCGCTGATCAGCGCGCGTTGAGACGCGTACAGAAGGCTAATAAGGGGAAGCGCCATGGCAGAAAAAAAGAAGACTGAGCCGCAAAAGAACCCCGCCGCCGTCGCACTGGGCCGGCTTGGCGGGCTCAAAGGGGGCACGGCTCGGGCTAAGGCGCTGAGCAAGAAGCGGCGGTCAGAGATCGCCAAAAAGGCTGCGGCGAAGCGCTGGGCCAAGAGACCCTAGGTCTAGCTTTTGTGGTTCAAAGGTCATCATCGTGCCCTCGGTCACATCGCCCCTCCCGGACCCCAGCTAGGTTCTCCTCATAGAAGCGCTGACGCTTCGTCCAGGGGATCCACACCAATGATCATGACCGCCCGTTTCGCCAGCTTTATCGTGGCCGCACTCGCCTATGCCCCGTTCGCGGCCGCCATGCTCCAGCAATCGGCGCAGATGGTCTGACGGACTCGTCGGGAGTTTTGCTCCCGCTCCCGGCAAGTGCGCGAGGGCGCGGAGGTCTCCCCTTCCGCGCCCTTGTGTTTGTTCTAAGCTACAGCCCGCCGCGGAGCCTGCGCAGCACGTCGTCGAGCTGCTCGATGGTTTTGTACGCGATCTTGAGTTCGCCGCCGGCGCCTTTTTCGGTGATGACGACATTGAGCCCAAGCGCGTTCGCCAGGCTTTGCTCAAGCGCGCGCGTGTCCGCGCTTTTGCCCTCGCCCGAAGTGACGCGCGGCCCGTGCTTTTCGTCCTTGGCGCGCTGGGCCAGGCGTTCGATCTCGCGAACGTTGAGCCCCTCATTGATCGCGCGCAGCGCCAGTCCGCGCGGATCGGGCGCCGTCAGGATCGCACGCGCGTGCCCGGCCGAGAGCCGCCCGTCTCGCACCATGTCCTGCAGATCGTCGGGGAGTTGCAGCAGGCGCAGCAAATTGGCGATGTGCGGCCGCGATTTGCCGACCGCCTCGGCGATGTCCTGCTGAGTGCGGCCAAAGCGTTCGATCAGCGCGTGGAACCCTTGCGCCTCTTCAATCGGATTGAGATCGGTGCGCTGCACATTTTCGACGATGGCGATCTCGAGCACTTCGACTTCGTTGAGCTCGCGCACCACTGCCGGGATGGCATGCAGGCCCGCTCGCTGAGCTGCGCGCCAGCGGCGTTCGCCGGCGACGATCTCATATTTACCGCCAGCGATGGGGCGGACCAAGATCGCCTGCAACACGCCATGCGTGCGGATCGAGCCGGCCAGATCTTCAAGCTCGCTCTCGTCGAAATGCTTTCGCGGTTGTTGCGGATTGCGTCCGACCAGATCGATCGGAATTTGCCGCGGCCCCGGCTCCGCATTGGCGGCTGGTGGTTGCGCCGGCTGCGACAGCTCGAACACATTGCGGGCTTGTGTCTGCGTCGGTGACCTTGCCGCATCGGTGCGGACCGGCTCTCCCAGCAGCGCCGAGAGGCCCCGCCCCAGCCCACGCGGTCTCACCCCGTCGCTCATAACCAACACTCCGCCCGGTACGAATCGTCCGGTTAAAGCTTCACTAGGTAATCCTTACCCACCGGTAAAAAATTGCCGGCCGTTAAGCGGCGGTCCGCTCGCGCTCGATCATCTCTTTGGCCAATTGAATATAAGCCTTCGACCCGGTTGCGTTCTGATCGTAGATGATCGCCGGCAGGCCGTGCGAGGGCGCCTCGGAAATCTTGACATTGCGCGGGATCACCGTCTGGTAGACCTTGTCCGGGAAGTGCTTGCGCACCTCCGAGGCGACCTGGTCCGACAACGTGGTGCGCCGATCGTACATTGTCAGCACAACGCCTTGGATTTCGAGCCTGGGATTGAGGTTCGCCTTCACCGCATTGATGGTCGAAACCAATTGGGCCAATCCTTCCAGCGCGAAATACTCGGTCTGCAACGGCACCAGCACCGCGTCCGCCGCGGTCAGGGCATTCACCGTCAACACGTTTAGCGAAGGCGGGCAATCGATCAGCATGTAATCGATCTGCTGCGCGCCATCGTTGCGAAAGCGCGCTACAGCGTCACGCAGACAGAATTGGGCGCGTTCCGCCGACATCAATTCCGTCTCGATTCCAGAGAGGTTCACGTCTGCAGGAATTATGTACAAGTTCGGCACTTTGGTCGGCATGATCGCTTTGGCGAATAGCTCCATGCCCGTGAGCACTTCGTAGGAGGTGATTGCGCTGTCGCCAGGATGAATGTCGATGCCGGTCGAGGCGTTGCCTTGCGGATCGGTATCGAAGATCAGCACTTGCTTTCCGGTTGCCGCGAGCGCCGTGCCGAGATTGATGGCGGTGGTTGTCTTGCCCACCCCGCCTTTTTGGTTTGCGATCGCCAAAATGCGCATGTCCCAAACTCCTTCCGGCGCTATCGATCGGCGCGGGTGACTCGGACGATCCGTCCGCGCGGGTCGCTGAGGCTTCCCAGCACGTCTGTCCGATATGAAACACCCGACGCCCCTGTGAGTGCGTCCTTCGCGGCGGCCAGCTCGGCGTCGGTATCCGCGCCTTTGTGGAAGAGTCCTTGCGCGCCACGATCCAAGAACGGCTTCGCATAGAGGATGAGTCGCGGCAAGGGCGCGAGGGCGCGGGCGGTAACCGCCTCGTAGGGCCCTTCGCCATGGCCGAAAGCCTCGATGCGCTGGTTGAAAACCTGCACTGGGAGGCCCGCCTCCTCCGCCACCGCGCGGAGAAACGCCGCTTTTTTGCCAGTGGATTCCACCAAATGAACCGCCGCGCCGGCCTGTTCCGCCAGGAATGCGGCGATGACCAGCCCTGGAAATCCTGCGCCCGAGCCGAGGTCCAGCCATCGTTTCGCCTCCGGAGCGAGCGGGACGAGCTGAGCGCTGTCGAGTGCGTGCCGGCGCCAGAAATGCTCCAGCTCCTTCGGCCCGATCAAATTCATCCGCGCCGACCACTCTTCCAAGAGCCGACGGTGGATTTCCAGGCGCACCAAGGTTTCACGCAAAACCTCTGCGCCAAGATCGGCGGCGAATTCGTCGGGCCCGTAGCTCAAGCGCGCTCCATTCCGCAGCTCACGGGTGAGGTCCCGCCCCGCCATACGTCGCCGCAAGGTAGCGCGTGATGGCGCGCGGGTCGGTGATGAAGGCCCGGCGCAGGAAACGCGGCGCGTCCGCCGGCGCTTTGTCTGCGTCCCCGAGCACGAGCACCGGCATGCCCTGGTTCTCTTCGCCGATCAGCGCGACGAGCTCCAGTCGCGGCCGCGGAAACGGAAGCCGCCGCACATCGATCGAGCGCAGCCATTGCGCGTTCGTGAGCAACGCGCCTTCGAGCGCGGCGCAATCGTGGCAAAACCAAGTGGCGCCCACGCCGTGCGTTGAATCCTCGAACGGGGCCCGGATCAGAAATAGCGTGTCGCGCACGATCTATGCCCTCTTCGGCTTGCGCTTCGCATGCGCGAGCAATGCGGTCAACGCGCCTGGCGTGACGCCTTCGATACGCGAAGCCTGGCCCAAAGTAACTGGGCGCGCGGCGGACAATTTATCGCGCACTTCGCTCGATAGCCCGCCAACCCGCGCATAATCGAGCGCCGGATCGAGGCGCAAATCCTCGTCGCGCTTGAACGCTTCGACGTCGATCGCCTGGCGCGCGAGATAGCCGGCATACATGGCGTCGATCTCGATTTGCTCACGCGCAGCAGCGCTCAGCCCAGCGAGTTGAGGCCAGATGGCGCTGAGCTTTGCAATCGTAACGCCGGGGTACGCCAGCAGCTGCAACGCATCGCGGCGTTGCCCATCCTGGTTCACCTGCAGGCCGTGTTTCGTCGCCTGCGCCGGCGTCAACGAGAGCGATTGAGCCAAAGCACGCGCCGCTTCGATTTCGCGTATTTTGCTTGCAAAAACGCGTCTCCGCTCTGTACCCACGCAACCAAGCTCAACGCCCTTCGGCGTCAATCTCTGGTCGGCGTTATCGGCACGCAGCGAGAGCCGATACTCGGCGCGCGAAGTGAACATGCGGTACGGCTCGGTGACGCCGCGCGTGACCAGGTCATCGATCATCACGCCAATGTATCCCTCAGCGCGGCTGATCTCGAAGGTCGCGCTCCCGCCCGCTGCGCGCGCGGCGTTGAGCCCCGCTATCAAGCCTTGTGCAGCGGCCTCTTCGTAGCCGGTCGTGCCGTTGATTTGTCCCGCTAGGTAGAGACCCGCTATGCGCTTGGTTTCCAGCGTCGGCAGCAATTCGCGCGGGTCGACATAATCGTACTCGATCGCATAAGCGTGGCGTTTGATACGCACCCGCTCCAGCCCGGCGATGGTGCGGATGAAGCGCTCCTGTACATCTTCCGGCAGCGACGTGCTGATCCCGTTCGGATACACCGTGTCGTCGTCCAGGCCTTCCGGTTCGAGAAAGATCTGGTGTGCGCCCTTCTCCGCGAAACGCACCACTTTGTCCTCGATCGAGGGACAATAGCGCGGCCCGCGCCCGCTGATGGCGCCGGAGTAAACCGCGCTTTGCGACAGCGATGCTTCGATGATGCGGTGGGTCTCGGCGTTAGTGTAGGTGACCCCGCAAGCGACTTGGCGGTTGGCGATGCGCTCGGTGAGGAACGAGAACGGCGACGGCTCGTCGTCGCCGTGCTGCTTCTCCAGAGAAGCCCAATCGATCGTGCTGGATTGCAGGCGCGCTGGCGTTCCAGTCTTAAGCCGCCCCATAGCGAAGCCCGAGCCGTACAGTCGATCCGACAGACCAATCGCCGGCGCTTCGCCGTGCCGGCCGGCGGGGACGCGCTTGTCGCCAATGTGGATGACGCCCTTGAGGAAGGTGCCGGTGGTAAGCACGACGCGTGGCGCGCGGAAGCTGCGCCCGTCCTGGGTTGTCACCCCTTGGACCGCCGGCGTCTCGCCGGCGGGGACGCCGGCGGTCCAAGTAAGATCCTCCACCGCCGCCGCCACGACGATCAACCCGGCCTGCGCCGCCATCGCAGCCTGCATCGCCTGGCGATAGAGCTTGCGATCCGCCTGCGCCCGTGGCCCGCGTACAGCCGGGCCCTTGGAGCGATTGAGTAACCGGAACTGGATGCCAGCCGCGTCAGCGACCCGGCCCATTACGCCGTCCAGCGCATCGATCTCGCGAACCAAATGCCCCTTGCCCAGGCCGCCAATGGCCGGGTTGCAGCTCATCTCACCGATGGTCTCGAGCTTGTGAGTCAGCAGCAGCGTGCGGGCGCCCATCCGGGCGGAAGCCGCCGCAGCCTCGCAGCCGGCGTGGCCGCCGCCGATTACGATGATGTCAAAGGTGTTGGCGCTCATTGGGGTCGGCTTCATACCCGAAACTTGGGTCCTGCGCGAGGGTCCGTTGCGCTTCCGGTTCCACGTGGAACTGGACACTTGGATCGCCTGGTGGGCCGGCCGCTGGTGGGCCGGCCGCTGGTGGGCCGGCCGCTGGTGGGCCGGCCGCTGGTGGGCC
>CADEDG010000076.1:2070-2385 GCA_902826035.1 uncultured Alphaproteobacteria bacterium | reverse complement strand
GGCCGCTGGCTCCGAGTGGCCCGTAGTTTTTGCCACGCGCGCTGTCAACGCTCAGCTACTTACCAATGCAAAAGCCGGAGAAAATCTCGTCGAGCAGGTCCTCGACATCAATGCGACCAGTCAGCCGACCAAGCGCGGCCGCCGCCAGGCGCACATCCTCGGCGGCCAGTTCCGGCCGAAGCACCAGCGCGGGGATCGCCCGCTCCAGCGCACTCCGCGCCTCCTCAACCAGCCGTCGGTGCCGAGCCCGCGTCAGTGCGGGCGCTTCTTCGCGACCAAGCGCTTCCACGACCCGAGCCGCCAAGTCCCGCTCCA
>CADEDG010000076.1:0-1970 GCA_902826035.1 uncultured Alphaproteobacteria bacterium | reverse complement strand
GGCGCTTCTTCGCGACCAAGCGCTTCCACGACCCGAGCCGCCAAGTCCCGCTCCAGCGCAGCAACCCCTTCTCCGCTGACCGCTGAAACCCGTCGCTCCCCGGACGACGGCGAAGCCGGCGATCCGGGGATAGGCCCCAGATCGCCTTCGGCGTCCGAGGGGCAAGAGGGGTTTCGCAGATCGCCTTTTGAGCGGATGAGCCAGTCGCTGGGGCGCAACGCTGCCCGCAGATCGGCTGGAACCTCCGCCCCCGCCTCCACGACGGCTAGCCTCAAATCCGCTTCCTCAGCCCGCTCCAGCGCCCGCCGCACCCCCTCCGCCTCCACCGCATCCGCCGCCTCCCGCAGGCCCGCAGTATCAGCGACCCAGACCGGGTAACCACCCAGCACCAGGCGCACTTCGACCACGTCGCGTGTCGTGCCGGGGAGCTCTGAAACGATCGCTGCCTCGCGCCGCGCCAGCGCGTTCAACAGGCTTGATTTGCCAGCATTAGGCGGGCCGATGATGGCGATGCGGTAGCCGTCGCGGACGCGTTCGCCGCGATGATCGGCAAGGTGGGCGCCCATGCCGTGGGCGAGTTGAGTCAAGATCGGCGCGGCTCGCTGCGCCAGGGCGCCGGGCAGACCCTCGTCCGGAAAATCGATCTCAGCTTCGATCAACGCGGCCGCCTCAATCAGTTGCCCACGCCATCCCTCGTAGACCGCGCTCAACTCGCCCTTGGCTTGGCGGAGCGCCTGGCGGCGCTGGCCCTCGGTTTCGGCGTCCACAAGATCGGCCAGACCCTCCGCCTCCGCGAGGTCGAGTTTGCCATGCTCAAAGGCGCGGCGGGTGAATTCTCCGGGCTCTGCCGGCCGCACGCCTTCCTGGGAGAGGCAGGCGTCAATCATGGCTTCGATCACAGCCGGCCCGCCATGGACGTGAAGCTCGGCGACATGCTCGCCGGTAAAGCTCGCCGGCGCCGGGAACCACAGCGCCAGACCCTCGTCTAAGTGCTCGCCATCGCGCGGATGCCGAAACCTCACCAGCGTCGCCAAGCGTGGCGGCGGCAACTCGCCGCCTGTCAGCGCACGCAGCGCCGCGCCGGCTTCTGCTCCGGAAATCCGGATCACCGCCACGCCAGCGCGCCCAGCGCCCGAGGCCAAGGCCACGATCGTGTCCGGTTTCATGTGAAAACCTCTAAGCCCTATTAGGGCTTAGCCATGCCGGCCGCGCTGGTCATCAGCTTCACGAATGCGTCCTGCGCCTGTGTGCCTACGCTCATCCAGGAGCTCATCATCGTCTCTGGGCTCATCAGCGCCATGTTGGCTTCCATACGCTTGCCCATCTCGGCGACGAGCTGCTCGTTGATCGGCGTGACATCGGGGAGCCCCATGAAGCGGCGCGCTTCCTCCGGACTACATTCGACATTGACGGTGAATTTCATGGCCCACGAATCCTTCGCGCTCAGCGCGCGCGCCGTCTATAACCCGCCCTGG
This sequence comes from uncultured Alphaproteobacteria bacterium, assembly GCA_902826035.1. GTDB lineage: Bacteria > Pseudomonadota > Alphaproteobacteria > Caulobacterales > Aquidulcibacteraceae > Vitreimonas. The sequence continues at coordinate 495 of CADEDG010000076.1, read as the reverse complement.
CCGATCAAGACAGACGGAGCGAAAAGCATGGGCGAGTGGATTCAGGTGCGTGGACCCGACGGCGCTTTCAGAGCCTATATCGCCCGGCCTGCCGGCGCACCCCGAGGTGCCGTGATCGCGATCCAGGAAATATTTGGCGTCAATGCCGTCATGCGAGGCAAAGCAGACTGGCTCGCGCGCGAAGGCTATTTGGCGATCGCACCGGACCTGTTCTGGCGACTCGGGACGGACATCGACATCACCGACCAGAGCGAAGCCGAGTGGGCGCAGGCTTTCGATTATTTCAAGCGCTTCGATTCCGGCGCCGGCGTGCGCGACATCCAGGCGACGATTGCGCATGCTCGCGCCTTGGGCTGCGCAAAGGTCGGCGCTGTCGGTTACTGCCTGGGCGGCATGCTGGCCTACCTCGCAGCGACCCGCACCGATGCAGACGCCAGCGTCGGCTATTACGGCGTCGGCATCGCCGGCTTGGTGAGCGAAGCCGCCAACATCACC
>CADEDG010000075.1 GCA_902826035.1 uncultured Alphaproteobacteria bacterium | reverse complement strand
CGCAACGCCCTGATCGGCGCGGGCGTCGGCGCGATCATCGGCGCCACTCAAGGCCCCGGCGAAAACCGCGCCGAGAACGCCGCGATCGGGGCCGCTGCCGGGGGGCTCGCGACTTACGGAGTTTGCCGGTGGTTGTCGGCGCGCGAACAACAACGCGTGGAGAATGCGTATTACCAATCGCTCAATTCCGGCCAAGGCGTAAACCAAAGCTGGGAAGGCGAACAAGGCGGCACGCGCTCGCTCGCAGTGGCACGCCCGGCGCCCGCGCCTGACCGCGGGCCGGAATGCCGGCGCGTCAACGCCACCGTCGGCGACGGCCAAACCACCCAATCGCTGCCGCAGGAAACCTTCTGCCGCAACGCGAGCGGGCAGTGGGTTCCGGCGTAAGCGGAAACACAATCGCCGTGAGGAGAGGGGCCGGCGGAAACGCCGGTCCTTTTTTTGGCTACAGCGCTAGCGCCGTCGCAAGGGTGGCGTCGCGGCCGTGTGCGAGATCGGCGGCGCTGCGCTCGACCACGATATCGGGCGCAAGGCCGGCATTGGGTTTTGGTGAGTTTGGAAAGTAACCGATCAACGGTAGATCTGCTTCGAGACCAGACGCGGGCAAACGCAGGAAGAAGAAAGCCCCGCCATTGATGCCGTTCTGGTTTCCGCCAGTGGACTGCCCGATGAGGCGGCCGAGTCGGTTGTTGCGAATGCACTGGGCGAACTGAAAGGTGGCGGACGAGTTTTGCGCGTCGATCAACACGAGTACTTCACCGGTAAAGCGCGGCCCTCTTGGCGCGATTCGTCCGTCATCGGTTTCGCCACGCAGATCGTAATACCCCGCGTTCGGGGCAGGAATTGCGTCTTCGCCCCAATTGCGGAAGCTGTCATTCCAGGTGTCGAGATAGGCGTCGAGAGTGGGCGGAGTTTGGCGGTAGCGCACGCGCCGTGCAAAGCCCTCTCGCGAGACGGGGGCGTCGATGAGTCGCGCGACGATCTCGTCACCGCAATCGTTGCCGCCTTCATTACCCCTGATATCGACGATGAGTTTTGTCGCCCCGCTCGCGGCGATCTCGCCGAAGCTGGAATCGAGAAATCCACGCCACTCCCAACTTGTATTGTACATCACCCAATTCGGCATAGTGAGCATTGCGGTCCGCGGTTGCGGGAAGGTCAGCGTCCAGCCTGCGCCTTCATTGGTCACTTCGGTGTTTCGCATGTTTGCCCGGCGCGCGGTCAGGTCGATGGCGGCGACGCCCACCGCACGCGCGCGTCTTTCCTCGGCGGGCCGCACGCGCAGCTCGAAGCGAGATCCGGGGTGGAAGTGCAGGCCGTAGAACACATCGAAGGTTTCGTAGGAATCAAATCCACGCACTTCCAACAAGGCTTGGCGCTTGTCGTGATTGGCGCCGTCCGCGCGCGCGTAGGGGAGTAAAGCGAGTAAAATCTCGCTTGTAGGGCGGCCGTCGATGGAAAGAATCTCTGCGCCCGGATCGAGTCGCGGGTCGCCCGAGAAATTACGCTCTACCACCATGCTCCCGTCCAGCCAGAGGAAATGGAAAGGCAGACGCGGCGCAGCGTCGAATAGTTCTGCCTGTATTGCGGGGGCTTGATTGTAGAAATTGGCGTAGGTGTGCCCGCATTGGATGGTGGCGAGAAAGCGGGAGAGTGAGAGGTATGCCTGCGGCAGGCTACGTCCGCGTTCCCAGGCGCGCGTCAGCGTTTCGAAATGCGCGCTCAACTGCGCTGGCGTGGAGTAGCGATAGAGGCCGGGGTGGAGCGTCTCATAGGCTTCGCGCAGGACGGCGATGTCGCCGGCGAGCGCGCCCGCTTGCGGTGATGTTTGTGCGCTGGCCCGTCGGGAAAAAGGCAGCGGCGCGCAAGCGGCGGCGGCGGAAGCCAAGAAAATGCGGCGGGTTGTCATGGGCTTTCCTCAGGGCCCCTCCTGGTACGCGCCCGAGGCATCTGTGGATCAGCTACCTCGACGCCCCTCCTAAGCATCGCTATATGGCCCCGCTCAGCTTCATCTCGAGGACACACATGGCCGCTCAACCGGCGCAATACATTTTCACCATGCAGGGCCTCACTAAGGCCTATCCAGGCGGCAAGAAGGTGTTCGAGAACATCTGGCTGTCATTCTTCCCCGACGCCAAGATCGGCGTTGTCGGCGTCAACGGTTCGGGCAAGTCGACTTTGATGAAAATCATGGCCGGCATGGACAAGGATTTCACCGGCGAAGCCATGCCCATGGCCAACACCAAGATGGGCTATCTCGAACAGGAGCCGCATATCGATATGGCGCTCTCGGTGCGCGAGAATGTCGAGGCGTGGTGCGAAGAGAAGAAGCTGGTCAACCGCTTCAACGAAGTGTCGATGGAGGTGGGCGAAAATTATTCCGATGAACTCATGGAGGAGATGACCTCGCTCCAGGAGAAGATCGATGCCGCCGAGGCCTGGGACATCGACAGCAAGATCGAAATGGCGATGGACGCGCTGCGCTGTCCGCCCGACGACGCTGATGTAACCAAACTCTCAGGCGGAGAGCGCCGGCGCGTGGCTTTGTGCCGGCTGCTGCTCTCGAAGCCCGACATGCTGCTGCTCGACGAACCGACCAACCACCTCGACGCCGAAAGCGTCGCCTGGTTGCAGCATCACCTTGAGAACTTCCCTGGCTGCGTGATCCTCGTCACCCATGATCGCTATTTTCTCGATCAAGTGACGAAGTGGACGCTCGAACTCGATCGCGGCAAGGGCGTTCCCTACGAAGGCAATTACAGCGCCTGGCTAGAAGCCAAAGCCAAACGCTCGGCGCAGGAAGCTTCTGAAAGCGATGCGCGCAAGAAGGTGATGAACCGCGAACTGGAATGGGTGCGCCAGTCGCCGAAAGCGCGGCAAGCCAAGAGCAAAGCGCGGCTCACGCGTTATGAGGAGATGGCGGCCGAGGCCGAGCGCGAAAAGCAGACTTTCGCGACGATACAGATTCCACCTGGTCCGCGGCTTGGCCATAACGTCATCAATTTCGACGGTCTGAAGAAGGGCTTCGGCGACAAGCTTTTGATCGATGGGTTGACGTTCAAGCTGCCGCCCGGCGGTATTGTCGGCATCATCGGGCCGAACGGCGCGGGCAAGTCGACTTTGTTCAAGATGATCACGGGCCAAGAGAAACCGGACGCCGGTGCGATCACGATCGGCGAGAGCGTGAAGCTCGGCTTCGTCGATCAGTCGCGCGACAGTCTCGACGACAAGAAGAACATCTGGGAAGAAATCTCCGGCGGGCTTGATATCTTGACCGTCGGCACGCGCGAGGTGCCGAGCCGTGCCTACGTCTCGAGCTTCAATTTCAAGGGCGCCGATCAGCAAAAGAAAGTTGGGCTGCTTTCCGGCGGCGAACGCAACCGTGTGCATTTGGCTAAAACGCTGCTTACCGGTGCGAATGTGCTGCTGCTTGACGAACCAACCAACGACCTCGATGTCGAAACGCTGCAATCGCTCGAAGCGGCGCTGGAAGACTTCGCTGGTTGCGCCGTGGTGATCAGCCATGACCGCTGGTTCCTGAACCGCTTGGCGACGCATATTCTCGCGTTCGAGGGCGATAGCCACGTCGAATGGTTCGAAGGCGATTTCGACTCTTACGAAGAAGACAAGATGCGCCGCCTGGGCGTGAGCGAGATCATTCCAAGCCGCATCAAATTTCAGAAGTTTGGGCGGTGAACTTAAGACCGCCCGGGCTTCCCGACGAGCATTCCCGACAGGGGCGTACGCAGCATGCCCACGCATATGCAAGCCTGCCCCGCCCAATAGAACATCCAGCCGGCGAAGCTTCGCCAAAGGGCCAGCGCCGGTTCTTCCAGGGGGTGGAATAGGTTGGCGGCGACGAAGCCGTCGCTAATGAAAAACAAAACGGCCCCCGCGATCGACAGCCAACACGCGGCAGGCAGTGTAAATGAAGCAAGCGCCATCAGCGTCAACGCGCCTGTGTAGATGGCGAGTGGCGTGAACATAGCGCTGTCGCGCGGCACGAGCAGCGATGTTGCGATGAAAGCAGCCGCGATCAACGAAACTGCGGCGAGCAGGCGAGGTGGGCACTTGATCGCCGCGACGACACCGACGCCTTTGCACAGGAAGAGCGCGATGTAGAAAACGTGACCGATCAGGAAAGCGAGCGCGCCTGTGAGGAATGTGTTGGGACTCCAGGCCAGCAGCGCGTCTCCGAGCGAGCCAAAAAGGAGGCCGGCCGCGAGCAAGCGTGCGCGAGAGAGAAGCGCGAGCACGCCAAGAAGGACGACGCTGGACGCTTTGAACATAGCGCTGGCCTCGAAAGGCGGTGGGCCTTCGTAAAGGTTTGACGCAAACGCTCCGTAAGCAATGGCGAGAACAGTGGAGAGGGCTAGGAGAAGTGTCGCGGTCTTCCTGTGGTCGGCAGGCTTGTCGAGCGTCATGAGGATCACGCTCCCGATTCTATGAGCGCGGCGGCGCTTGGGCGTAACCAAGTCTCGCGTTCAGCGCGTCGAGCAAGTGCTGCGCGATGTCGGCGATCGCGCCGCCCGGCGGATAGACCGCCGCCGCACCCATTTCCATCAACGTCGGCACATCTTCCGGCGGGATCACGCCGCCGACGACGATCATGATGTCGTTGCGGCCTTGCGTCTGCAACGCGGCGCTCAGCGCAGGCGTCAGCGTCAGATGCCCGGCCGCGAGGGAGGATACGCCGACGATATGAACGTCCAACGCAATCGCTTGCGCGGCCACTTCCTCAGGAGTTGCGAACAACGGTCCGATCTCGACCTCGAAGCCTAGATCGGAGAACGCGCTCGCCACCACCTTCTGCCCGCGATCATGGCCATCCTGGCCCATTTTGGCGATCAGGATTTTCGGGCGTTTGCCCTCGCTTTCTTCAAACGCATGCACGTTTTGGCGCGCGCGCTCAATCGCGACGTTGTCGCCCGCTTCCTTTGCGAAGACGCCGGTCACAAGGTTGATCGGCGGCTTGTGACGCTGGAACGCTCTCTCGAGCGCCTCCGACATTTCACCGACGGTCGCTTTCGCGCGCGCGGCATTGACTGCGAGTTCGAGGAGGTTGGGGTGATCGACCGCGGGCATAGTGCGGCCTTCGACAAGCTCAGGCGGACGCAGAATAGCGTCACGCTGAGCTTGGCGAAGTGCGACGCGGGGCGTTGATGCGGCGTTCGTCAGCGCTTCCAACGCCGCATCAACTTCCGCCTGCTTTCGCTCCGCCTTCAGTCGCGCCAGCTTCTCCAGCTGCGTCGCGCGCACCTTGGCATTATCGACCTTCAGCACCGGCACGGCTTCTTTTTCATCGAGTGTGTACTTGTTGACGCCGACGATGGTTTGCGCGCCCGTGTCGATGCGCGCCTGCGCGCGCGCGGCGGCTTCCTCGATGCGCGCTTTCGGCAAGCCTTGGTCGATAGCCTCGGACATGCCGCCAAGTTTTTCCACCTCCTCGATGTGCGCCCACGCTTTCGCGGCGAGATCGGCGGTGAGGCGCTCGATATAATAGGCGCCGCCCCAGGGGTCGGCGGGGCGGGTGATACCCGCCTCCTGTTGCAGCAAAATCTGGGTGTTGCGGGCGATGCGGGCAGAGAAATCCGTCGGCAGCGCCAGTGCTTCGTCGAGCGAGTTGGTATGCAGCGATTGCGTGCCACCATAAGCCGCCGCCATCGCCTCGACGCAGGTGCGCACGGCATTGTTGTACACATCCTGCGCGGTGAGGCTCCAGCCGGAAGTTTGGCAGTGCGTGCGCAGCGCCAGCGATTTCGCGTCTTTCGGCGCGAATTGCCGCGTCAGTCTGGTCCACAACAGCCGCGCGGCGCGCAATTTGGCGATCTCCATGAAGGGATTCATGCCGATGGCCCAGAAGAACGAAAGCCGCGGCGCGAACGCGTCGATATCGAGGCCGGAAGCGATGCCTGCGCGCACGTATTCGACGCCGTCGGCGAGCGTGTAACCGAGCTCCAGATCGGCGGTCGCGCCAGCTTCCTGCATGTGATAACCGCTGATCGAGATCGAATTGAATTTCGGCATTTCGCGCGCGGTGTAAGCGAAGATGTCCGACACGATCCGCATCGAGGGCTTCGGCGGATAGATGAAGGTGTTGCGCACCATGAATTCTTTGAGGATATCGTTCTGAATGGTGCCGTTGAGCTTGGAGTGCGGCACGCCTTGCTCTTCGCCCGCGACGATATAGAGCGCCATGATCGGTAGCACGGCGCCGTTCATGGTCATGGACACGCTCATCTGGTCGAGCGGGATGCCGTCGAACAGCGTCCGCATATCGTAGATGGAATCGATGGCGACGCCCGCCATGCCGACATCGCCGACCACGCGCGGATGGTCGCTGTCATAGCCGCGGTGCGTTGCCAGATCGAAAGCGACGGAAAGGCCCTTCTGCCCCGCCGCCAGATTGCGGCGGTAGAATGCGTTGGAATCCTCCGCCGTGGAGAAGCCCGCATATTGGCGGATGGTCCACGGCTGCTGCACGTACATGGTGGGATAGGGCCCGCGCCCGAATGGGGCGAGGCCAGGATAGGTGTCGATGAAGTCGAGGCCGGTGCGATCAGCGCCGGTGTAGGCGCGCTTCACCGCGATGCCTTCGGGGGTGAGCCATGAATTGGCTTGTGGCGGCGGCGATTTGGTGACGGCGATATCGAGCGAGAGTTTGGAGAAATTGGGGAGGGTCATGGGCGTCACTCCGGCGCCAACCCTCTCCCCTCAAGGGGAGAAGGGACGCAAATCACCGAGTGAACATATGGCTTGCGCATTAGGTCGGCTCCCCAAATTTCGCCAGCGCGCGCGCATCGCCACGGAACACATTCAGGTCCACCGGCCCTGACACGCCGTGGCGACGTGCGTTGTTGTGGTTCTGCCAGATCACCCATTCCTGCTGGCGAAAATCTGGGCGCACGAAAAGAGAGCGGATCCAGAAGCGTTCGCCGGTCACGTCGCGCAGATAAGAATCGTGAAACTCGCGCGTGGTGTAGATCAGCGGGCGCGCGCCATAGTGCGCCTCGACCAAATTCAGCCACGCGCGCATTTCGCCGACGACATCGCTTATGGTCGGCCCCTCGCGGCATGGCCCCATATGTTCCATGTCTAGCGCATGCGGCAACGATCCGCCCGCGCGCGGCACGATAGCCATGAAGTTCGCCGCTTGCCGCGCGCCGGGCTGGCACAAGGTGAAGAAGTGATAGGCGCCGCGAGGAAGGCCGGCTGCTGCTGCTTGCTCCCAATTCTGCGCGAAACGCGTGTCGACGTGGTCAGCGCCTTCCGTGGCTTTGATGTAGGCGAAGGCGATGTTGTCGCTCGCCAGCGCGCGCCAATCGATTGCACTCTGGTGGTGAGAAACATCGACGCCCTGCACGAAGCGCCCGGTCCACGGCGTCCACCAGCCGGCGAGGAGCGCGACGAGCGAGCACGCGAGCATGGCGGCGCCGAGACCAAACGCGATGATCACAGCGCGCTGGCGGCCACGTCGGCCAGTGCGGCAAAGATCGCGCGGGCGCCAGGTCGCGCTCATCCGGCGATCCCAAGTGCGGCGTGCAGGGTTTCAAGCTGCTGCAGCACGTCAACGCCAGCGAAGATGAATTGGTCGATTCCGGCGTCGCGCAAGTCGGTTTCCCGTTCACCTGACTTGCCGGCGAGAACGACCCAGATTGCACCCGCAGCCTTCAGTGCGCGCGCGGCGACTTCGGCTTCCTCGGCGTAGCGGGTGTCGGCGCCGGCCATGAGTGCGACACGCGCACCGCTTGCTTTGAACGCTGCGATCATGGCGTCGCTGGTCTGGTGTACTGTTTCCACGCCGACCGATGCTACGCCGCCGACCGCAAGCAAATTCATCGCGAACTGTGCACGCGGCGTGAATTCCGCGAGCGGACCCAAGGTGGCGAAAAAGACGCCAACGCTTTTTCCCGCGGCTCTCTCTCGGAGCGCCTCGAACGGCTCGGCCCAGCAGATTGGCGTTAAATATGGATCGCCGGCGCCCCCGTCGGCATACGCGGGCGTTGGCTGCCGGAGATCCATAATATCCGGCCGCTTTTGCCCTAGCAGCGGAAAATCGGTTACGCCGGTTATAATCTCCGTTCGGCGCGCGAACGCGGCCTGGCGCGCCATGCGCGCTTCCGCGACTTCCCGCTGTAGCACGCTGGATTGAAGCGCCGCGACAATGCCGCCTTGCGCTTCGATCTCCTGCATCTTCGCCCAGGCGAGTTCGGCAAGGTCACGCGTCAGTTTCTCGACAAACCACGCGCCCCCGGCGGGGTCGGCGACGTGGTCGAGATGGGATTCCTCTTTCAAGACCAATTGCGTGTTGCGCGCGACGCGGCGCGCGAATGGCGTGGGCAAACCCAACGCATCGGTGAAGGGCTGCGTGGTGATCTCGTTCGCCCCGCCGATGGCGGCTGCGAAGGCGGCCGTTGTTGCGCGCAGGATATTGGTTTCGGCATCGTAGCGCGTCATCATGCGCTTGGACGTGAAGGCGTGGATGTGGGCGCCGCGGTGCTCGGGCGCCACCCCGCTCGCCTCGAGCACGCGCGCCCAGCATAGACGTAGCGCCCGCAGCTTCGCGGTTTCGATCAAGACATCGGCGCCGATGGAGACCGCGAAGCCGATGGTTGCTGCTGCCCGGGCAATTGCCAAGCTTTGCTGGTCGAGCCTGCGCAAATACTCGATGCCGGCGGACAACGCATAGGCGATCTCCTGCGCTTCCGATCCTCCGGCCTCATGGATGATGCGCGCATCGACGCGCATGGTGCGCGCGCTGGGGAGTTCATCTGCTCCTTGTGCTGCGAACTCGGATGCACCGGCGGGTTGGAGATCGGCGCCAATACGCAGCGACGCGCCGATCGGATCGAGATTGAACGCCGTGCCAGGTGCGGCAACGCCTTTAAGCTTGTCGCGCAGAAACTGCGCCTGCGCGAGTGTGGCGCCGTCGAGGGAGATCGGCGCCGCTTCCAGGATCACGCCGGCCAGCGCGCGGTCGAGATCGGTTGCGCTTTCGATCGCGCAGCCTTGCGATCCCAGCACAAGCTCAACGCCGCCGACCCCGCCGGCAAGGTCAGCGAGAATCTCATGATTGGTCTGTTCCGGATCGGGATGCGCAAAACTCTGGCGGATGGTCCAGCCCGCGCCGCCGCGCACGAATGGCGCAGCACCGGGAAAGCCGGAGATGTCCTCGGCGGTGTGAATGTCGCTCTCGCGGTAGAGCGGCTTCAGTTCGATCCCATCGGCGGTGCGCCCGACAAGCGTATCCCAGGACGCGCCCTTCAGCCCCTTTTCGACCAGCGCGCGCCAATCGGTTTCGTCGACAACTTCGCCCAAGCTCAAAGGGTCCTTGCCCACGTTTAGCAATCCAAAAATACTCCACCCATCCCCGGATTCGCGGAACGCGAATTCCGGGGCCCATAAACCCCGACGCTGGAGATCATGGGGCCCGGACTGCCGGCTACGCCGTCATCCGGGGATGGGGGGGTATCTCATTCGCCGTTGCTTGACGCAATGTCAGGATCGACGCGTCAATCGGCAACGGCTACGTCCGATCCAGGAGAGACCCGATGTCGTTACCGCCTTTGTTCGATAAGCTGCGTTTGCCGGTGGTCGGCGCCCCGCAATTCATCATCGCCAACCCCGAACTGGTGATCGCCCAGTGCCAGGCCGGCATTGTCGGGTCGTTTCCGGCGCTCAATGCGCGCCCGCAGCCGCTGCTCGACGATTGGCTCACGCGCATCAAGGCAGAGCTCGCGGCTTGGGACGAGGCGCATCCGGAAGCGCCTGCCGCGCCTTATGCGGTCAACCAGATCGTGCACAAGACCAATGAGCGCCTGGAAGCTGATGTCGCCTCCTGCGTGAAGCACAAGGTTCCGATCGTGATCACCTCGCTTGGCGCACGCGAGGACGTGAACGACGCCATCCATTCCTATGGCGGCATCGTGCTGCACGATATCATCAATGTGAAGTTCGCCAAGAAGGCGCTGGAGAAGGGCGCTGACGGGTTGATCGCGGTGTGCGCGGGCGCGGGCGGACACGCGGGCGGCCTGTCGCCCTTTGCCTTGGTGCAGGAGATCCGCGAATTCTTCGACGGGCCGTTGTTGCTTTCGGGCGCGATTGCGAACGGCGGCGCGGTGCTGGCGGCGCAAGCGATGGGCGCGGACCTCGCCTATATCGGCTCGGCTTTCATCGCCACGAAAGAAGCCAACGCCTCGGCAGCTTACAAGCAGATGATCGTCGACAGCGCCGCCGAGGATGTCGTCTACACCAATCTGTTCACTGGCGTGCTCGGCAATTATCTCAAAGGCTCCATCGTCGCCGCCGGGCTCGATCCGGAAGATTTGCCGCAGAGCGATCCCAGCAAAATGAATTTCGGCGGCGGCGAAGGCTCGAAAGCCAAAGCCTGGAAAGAAATCTGGGGCGCAGGGCAAGGCGTCGGCGGCGTGCACCAAGTGGTGAGCGCGGGGGAATTGGTGGCGCGGCTGAAGCGGGAATATGATGCGGCGCGGGGGAGGGTTTGTCGGTAGCGCGCGGGGACACACTCATCGCGCAATTGCCGCCAAACTCTCGCAGGCGTTCAAATGAGTGTGTGTCGTGGCCACGATGGTGCGACATGCGAACGGCGCGTGTGGTGCAGATGCGGGGAAAAGTGTATGTCCCCATTTCCTAGTCAAAGCACTACCCAAGGATTCTGTTTGCGGGCGCAGGCAGCGGGACTGCACCCTGGCGGATGTTGACGAATGAAAATATTTCGACTGGCCGGCATGCTTGTGGTCCTCATGGGAGAACCAGCGTGCGTTTCTGGGCTATCCGATCACGCCGCCACTCTGTGTGAGGTCGTGGCAAACCCGAGTTCGTTCGAAGGAGTTCGCGTCTCCTTGCAAGCGCAAGTGACATGGGCGTTTCCGCACCCGACATATCTCGAAGATCAAAGCTGCGGGGCTGGCGGCGTCGTCTTGATTGCCGAGCTAGACCGGCCTGGCGTGCGAAATATGTATCATGCCATTGGAATTCGGCCGGAAGGAATCGTTACGGCTACCATCACGGGCCGAATACTGACGAGCCACGGGACGGCACCGGGGATTTATCTGGACGCGGAGCGCGTATCCAATATTGCTCTGGTTGATCCTTGATTTACCACGCGTCACCTGCGCGGACGATTTTTGATCCAAATTTCAACAGGGGGCGTGCAGCGAACGCGCACATCGAGGTGAGGCCATGACGTTGCAGGAGCGGAGAATAATGTTTGCGGAAGCAGCTCTGCTGGTTATTCGCGCCTATCGCGACAGCGTGCTTGTCAAGTTTTTGGATGGACAGGAGGCTCGGCTGGAGAACTTGACCTGGAGTCATGACGAGGGTGCTAACTTTGCGGAGGTAATCGGAAACGCAGTCGCTGCGAAGACCCCCGAGGCAATGAGATTCTATACAAATGAGATTGCGTGCGTGCATGATCCCCGCAGCGGCGAAGCGGTCTTTCGACTGCCAGTCGACCTTGCGGGGTAACTCTGGACGCTCGGGCGCTTGCGGTGGGCTTGCTTACGCGCGTGACTTGGCCGGATGCGTTTTTCACGCAATATACCTATGACGCGCTCAACCGCGTCGATCTGGTGCAGGAGAACGCGACGACTACGCTCGCCAACTACGATTACGACGCGCGCGGGCGTCGCGCGACGCTGACGCGCGGCAATGGCGCGGTGACGTCGTACGCCTACGATCCCGCCTCGCGGCTGACGAGCCTGACGCACGATCTCCCCGGCGCCGCCGACGATCAGAGCTTCAGCTTCATCTACACGCCCGCGAGCCAAATCTCCCAACGGACAGCCGCGAACGACAATTACAACTGGCTCGGCGCCACCATCGCGAATCGCGCCTACACCGCGAACGGTTTGAACCAGTACACCAATGTCGGCGGGGTCGCGATCTCCAACGATGCGCGCGGCAATCTCACGCGCGACGCCAGCCGCTCATACTGCTACGATCTGGAGAACCGGCTCACTGGCGTGGCCGCGCCGGCCGCCGTCAATTGCGCTGGGCCGACGCTGTCGCTGAGCTACGATCCGCTCGGGCGCTTGCGGCAGACGGTGGGCGCCGCCACGACACAATTCTTGTACGATGGCGATCGCCTGGCCGCGGAGTACGATCCCGCACGCACGCCGCAAATGCTGCGTCGTTACGTCCACGGCCCGGGCGTGGATGAGCCGCTGGCATGGTACGAGTGCGCGCCAGCGCCAGCGGCGTGTGGAACCGCCGATCGCCGCTATCTCATTACCGACCACCAAGGCAGCGTCATCGCCGAGAACGGGTCAACCACCACGCGATACAGCTACGGCCCCTACGGCGAGCCCAATTCCTGGACCGGCCCCCGCTTCCGCTACACAGGGCAGATCGCGCTGCCGGAGATCGGCCTCTACCACTACAAAGCCCGTGCCTACTGCCCCGAATGCGGCAGGTTCCTGCAAACCGATCCCGTCGGGTATGAGGATGATCTGAACCTCTACATGTATGTGCGGAACGACCCGCTGAACGGCATCGATCCGACCGGGAATACAGGGATCATTTATTACGATGACGCCGGCAACGTTCATATCGAGATGCAGGTCACCTTCTCCGGCGATGCGGCAACACCGGCCAATGTCGCGCAAGTTACGAACGACATTCAAAGCACGTGGTCTGGTCAGTTCGGCCAATACAACGTCACAACGACGGTCACCCAAGTCCCGGCATTGGGAGCTTCAAGCAATGAAATCATCATAACGACGGGACCGACGACCAGCGCCAGTGGGCACGCGGTGGTAACCAATAACTATCGGATGGAATTGCCGTTGGCGGACTTAGCTTCACCCCATCAGGCGATTAACGGCACAGTTGCGCAGCAGGGTCAGAATACGCCCGGTCACGAGAACGGACACTTGCTGGGAGGCGGCGACTTCTACAGCCAGTCTCCCGCCCAGCAGCAGCCGTGGATGGCCGGAAACATCATGAATACGGGCAACACGGTGTCGGAACAGAATATCACCAACGCCATTCAAAATACCGATGTGGCGGGAGGAGCCGTGCAAAGAGGGGGCGTGAATGACGTGACGCGTTGCACCAACGGGGTTGGGAGCGGCAGCTCCTGCCAATAGGAGAATGGTCTCGGAGGAATGCGATGGACCCCTGTTACATCATGTTCGCAGCAATATGCCTTGCACCTTTCGAGGTGCAATCGGTGGAATACCATCGACCCTCAGGCGTTGTGGCGAACTATGCAGATTTCGAACTGCGAATTGTAGACTCAGACAATATTGTGGAGGTGGATCGAAACTCCTCACCGCGTGTGTGCGCAGAATTTCGGTGTGTCTATTATCATCAGTACTGTGCTGAGTCCGACGGCCGACAGTGGTGCCGGTACGAAATTCAACGTGCTGGCCGGCGCGAGTCTTTAGCGATAGTGGCGACTGCGCAAACTGGTCAATTGCCGGACGATTGGCGCTCAAAGGTTGGCCTTTTGATGAGGTCGCGCACGGACCGCCCTTTGCCTTTGGAGCGATTGGCTATTGTGAGTGATGTCCAGGATTGGCCGCGATCGCATCGAAGACGTTAGCATGCCCATCTGCGCGAGTTTTTTGAGGGGTGATTTTCGCCGTGAAGCACCCGTGAGCCACGCTGCCGCCCTCCGAAGCACATCAAGGACGCCGATCGCGCGCGCGCCAAAAAGTGCTTCCAGGGAAATTTTTCGGAATCGGACCCCCTCAAGGGGCCGAAGCGGGGAACGTCACCACCAATTCTTACGATGGCCTGGATCGCTTGCTTTCGGTCACCGATCCGGTCGGGCGGGTCATGCGCAACGAGTACGATTCTGCCGGGCAATTGACCTTGGTGCAGCGCGCATTCGGCACGGCGCTGCAACAGGATTATGCGCGCTATACGTATAGCGCCAACGGCCAGCGGCTCAGCGTGCGCGACGCGAACGACAATCGTTCGGAGTACACGTATGACGGCTTCGACCGGCTCACGCGCCTCACTTTCCCGTCGGCGACGCTCGGCGCGAATGCGGTGAACGCGGCGGACTTTGAGAGCTACGGCTACGACGCGAACGGGAACCGCACTTCGCTGCGGCTGCGCTCGGGCGAGACGATTGGGTTTAGTTACGACAATCTCAATCGCGAAACGCTGAAGGACATCCCCGGCGGGACGAGCGCGGATGTGTTTTCGGCGTATGACGCGGCGGGTCGGCGCTTGAGCGCGCGGTTTGCGAGCGCAAGCGGGCAAGGCGTCATCTACGCCTACGACAGCGCGGGGCGGCTCAGCAACGAGACGAACACAATCGGAACATCGCGCGCGCTGTCGTTTCAGTACGACGCGGCGTCCAACCGAACCAGAATCACCTGGCCGGATGCATTCTTCGCGAGCTATACCTACGACGCGCTCAACCGCGTCGATCTGGTGCAGGAGAACGCCACGAC
>CADEDG010000074.1 GCA_902826035.1 uncultured Alphaproteobacteria bacterium | reverse complement strand
TCTCCCACTGGAGCAAAGCGAACCCGGAAACGCGAAGCGTTGTCCGGTGATTGGCTTGTCCTCAAGCCAGTCCCAGCTTCGCGCGTATCGTCTTGGTCAAGCTTACCGCGGAATCGGCGTACACTGACCACGGATCGGGCTCGCGCAGCCGCGCTTCCATGTCGCGCAGTTTGAACGCCGACGCCGAGGCAATGGAGCGCAATTCTGCCCAACTCACAGGCGCAGCGATTGGCGCGGTTCCGCGCGCGCGTGCCGAATAGGGCGCGATTGCCGTGGCCCCGCGGTGATTGCGGAAATGGTCGATGAAAATTTTCCCCTTGCGCTTAGCCTTGCTCATGGTAGCGACAAAGCGTGTGGGATCGAGCGAGGCGACTTGGGCGGCGAAATCGGCGGCGAAGCGCTTCACTTCGTCCCAGGAATGGCGCCGCTTCAAATGCACCACGATGTGTACGCCCTTGCCGCCGGTGAGCATGGCGAAGGAGGGGAGATCGGCGGAATCGAGCAGCGCTTTGAGGTCGAGTGCGGCGCGACGCACTTGCGCGAAATCCAAGTCCTCGTCGGGATCGAGATCGAACACCAAACGATCCGGCTTGTCCTGGGTCTCGTTCTTGGCGCCCCAGAGATGAACTTCCAATCCGCTCATCTGCGCGCATGCCACTAGCGCATCGGCATTGGGCAGGGTGAGGTAGCTCACGCGTTCGCCGTCGGCTTCAGTGACCCCGATTGTCTCGATCTCCTTCGGCGCGCCCGCCATGGCGTGCTTCTGAAAGAAAGTCTGCGCGCCGGATCCGTCTGGCGCACGCACCAGGCTCACCGGCCGACCGAACGCGTGCGGGCCCATACGCGGCGCCGCAGCTTCGAGATACGCCGCGTATTCCGCCTTAGTTACCTGCGCGTCCGGGAACAGCACGCGGTCTGGATTGGTGAGCCGTACCCGCGAGCGAAGAGCCGGGCGCTCGCTCTCGATGCGCACCTCTTCCGCCGGCTTGTCGCCGCGAAGACCCAAGAACACACCGTGCCGCACCGCGCCGTCGGCAGTGAGTTCGGCATAACGCACTTGCGCAACAAGCTTCGGTTCAAGCCACTTGGCCCCGCGCGCCGCCTCGGGAGGGAGTGCGAGCGCCGGCTTGGCGCGCGCAAGCTTGGCCATTGCATCGCTGAGCGCCTTCAGCGTCTTGTCGGTAAAACCTGTCCCGACATTGCCGCGATAAATGAGCTTGCCGCCGACATGCTCGCCCAGTAGCAGCGAAGCGAAAGCACGCCGTGGCGATGGCTGATAGCCGACGATCACGAATTCGCGTTCGTTGACGCACTTGGCCTTGAGCCAGATATTGCTGCGCCCGCTGCGATAAAGACTATCCGCGCGCTTGGAGACGACGCCTTCAAGCCCCTTGTCGCGAAATGCTTCGAACACGGCGGGACCGTTACCTTCGATCGTCGGCGAAAGCAGAATCGGCGCGCGCGCGCCCTTGAGCAGCTTGGCCAGCCGCGCCTTGCGCTCGACCAGCGGCAGCTTGCGGATGTCGTCCTTGCCATCGGCCAGGAGATCGAACGCGAAATAGCTCACGCCCTTCGCTTCGCCATTCTCCAGCGAGCGCTGCAGCGCGCCAAAGTCGGTGCGCCCGGTCGCATCGGCGACCGCGACTTCGCCGTCTATGAGTGCATCCTCCAGATTCAGCGCCGCAAGCGCATCGGCGATGCGGGCAAAGCGCGCGGTCCAGTCGAGCCCGGTGCGGGTGTAGAGCCTGACCGCCCCGCCGCTCACCGCCGCTTGCAGCCGGTAGCCATCGTACTTGACCTCGTGGAGCCACTTGCCGCCATCGGGCGGAAGTTCAACCGGCGTGCACAAAGCTGGCGCGACGAACTCCCATCTCGGCGCCGCCGGCGCCTTTGCCGCGCGCTCGCTTCCCTTACTCCACACGCGTCCGCCCCTGGCGCGGATGTCCTCCACCGTGCGGCCGGTGTTCACGCTGGTCAGCGCTCGCGCGACGATGTCTTCGTTCGATGTGTGCGCGTCGCGCGACTTCATCAACAGCCAATTGTCTCCGCGCTCGCCATCGCGCGGCTTCATCCGCACCATGTGGAATTCGCCTTTGAGTCGCTCGCCGGCGAGAATGAATTCAAGCTTGCCGATGGGCAGCGTCTCCTCTGGCGGCTTCAGCCAGCGCACTTTGCCAGTGTCCCAAATGATCACGGCGCCGGCGCCATACTCGCCCTTGGGAATGGTCCCCTCGAAACTGCCATATTCAAGCGGGTGGTTCTCTGTGCGCACGGCGAGCCGTTTGACCGAAGAATCGAGGCTCGGCCCCTGCGGCACCGCCCAGCTCATCAGCACCCCGTCGTGCTCAAGCCGGAAATCGTAGTGGAGGCGCGTGGCTGCGTGTTTTTGTACAACGAACATGCCGCCAGCGCTCTTAAGCGTGCCGCCGGCGGGCTCGCTGGTGCGCGAGAAATCGCGCTTCTTGACGTAGTCGGCGAGGGTTTCGCGGGGCGTCATGGTCAGCGCGAGCGAACTTTCTCGGCGACGAAGAAGTTGGGAGTATCGTTACTTCTTCGCACGCTTCGCCGCCGGCTTGGCTGTCGCTTTCGGCGCGCCTTTCACCTTCTCCGCCGCGGCCTTGGGGCGTTTGGCTGGTGCAACAGTGGGTTCAGCCGCCGCCGCCTGCTTCTTCGCCAGCGACTTCTTCAGCGCGTCCACCAGCGACACGACATTGCCGCCATAATCCGGCGCCGCGGATTCCTGGTCTTCGAGGATGGTCTCGCCTTCGCGCTCGATCTTCTTCTTGATCAGCCGCTCCAAGGCTTGCGAATATTCGTCCTCGAACTTGCTCGCATCGAACGGCGCCTGCTTGCGCTTGATCAGTTCCTCGGCGAGATCGACGAGATCAGGCTCGGACTTGCCGGCAGGAATTTCATCGAAGAAGCCCTTCGCCGCGCGCAGCTCCTCGGCATAGTGAATTGTCTCGACCAGAATGCCGTCCTCGTACGGCTTCACCGCCGCGATATAGGAGCGCCCGCGCATGGTGATCTGGCCGAGCCCGATGGTGCCGGTGCGCCGCAGCGCGTCGCGCACCACGCGGTAGGGCTCGTCGGCCAGCTTGCCGTCGGGCAGGGCGTAATAGGGCTTGTCGAAATAGATCGGGTCGATGGTCTCGGCCGGGGCGAACTGGATCATGTCGAGCGTCTTCTTGGAATCGACCTTCAGCGCCTCGAATTCCTCGTCCGAGAACAAAACGTAGCGCCCCTTCTGGACCTCATAGCCCTTGACGATCTCGTCCTTATCGACCGGGCCGAGGCCCGGCACGACCTTCTCGTATTTGATGCGCTGCTTGGACGGCTCATGGATCTGGTTGAACGCGATTTTCTCGCGCGAATCCAAAGCCGAATAGAGCTTCACCGGCAACGCCACCAAGGCGAGCCTGATCTGGCCGGTCCAAACCGGACGAGCTGGAAGCGCCATTTTACCCTGACCACACGTTACGACCCTTCCGGCAGCGTAACGAAAAATGGGGGTGGCAACAAGGCGAAGCACCGAGGTTAACCCTCTTTATCGAGTCTGGATTTCGCCAGCGGCGCGATTGGGGTATGGGCAAGGCCAAGAGCCGCCCGCAGAGGCCGCACAGGGAGACCATGACCCAATCTCACGAGCTCGATTTCGCCCTCGGCGAGACCGCCGACGCCATCCGCGAGACCACGCGCAAATTCGCCGAGGGTCGCATCGCGCCGATGGCGGCCGAGATCGACGCCAACAACAAATTCCCACGCGAACTCTGGCCGGAGATGGGCGCGCTCGGTCTGCACGGGATCACGGTGGCGGAAGAGGATGGCGGGCTGGGGCTCGGCTATCTCGAACACGTGGTGGCGATGGAAGAGGTGAGCCGCGCTTCCGCTTCGATCGGCTTGAGCTACGGCGCACACTCTAATCTCTGCGTGAATCAAATCCGCCGTTGGGCGACGCCCGAGCAGAAGCGAAAATATCTGCCCAAGCTCATCAGCGGCGAATATGTCGGCTCGCTCGCCATGAGCGAAGCGGGCGCCGGTTCCGACGTCGTCGGAATGAAATTGCGCGCGGAGAAGAAGGGCGACTCTTACGTGCTCAACGGCACGAAATTCTGGATCACCAACGCGCCTGAAGCCAACACGCTTGTCGTGTACGCCAAAACCGAACCCAGCGCGGGCTCGGGCGGCATCACCGCGTTCCTGATCGAACGCGGCATGAAGGGCTTCAGCGTCGGCCAGAAGCTGGACAAGATGGGCATGCGCGGCTCCGACACCGGAGAGCTGGTGTTCGAGGATTGCGAGGTGCCGGAAGAAAACGTGATGGGCGGCGTGGGCCGCGGTGTAGGTGTGCTGATGAGCGGGCTCGATTACGAACGCGCGGTGCTCGCGGCGGGGCCGCTTGGCATCATGCAGGCGTGCTTGGATGTGGTGCTGCCCTATGTGCGCGAGCGCAAGCAATTCGGCAAACCCATCGGCTCGTTCCAGCTGATGCAAGGCAAGATCGCCGACATGGTGGTGGCGCTGAGTTCGGCGCGGGCCTACGTGTACGCTGTGGCGCGCGCCTGCGACGCGGGCAAAACCACGCGCCACGCAGCGGCAGGGGCGATCCTGTATGCGTCGGAATCGGCTGTGAAGGTCGCGCTGGAAGCGATCCAGGCGCTTGGTGGCGCCGGCTACACGAAGGACTTCCCCGTGGAACGCTTCCTGCGCGACGCGAAGCTCTATGATATCGGCGCGGGAACGAGCGAAGTGCGGCGGTTCCTGATTGGGCGCGAGGTTATTGGGGGTGGCTAATGTCATCGCCTCGGTTGCAAGGCGCGCACTCACCTCCCCCTCGATGGGGGAGGTGTCCAGCCACTCGCGTGCGAGTGGCTGGACGGAGGGGGTGTGTGCGCTGGCGTTGACGAAAAAGCCTCCGGAGGCTCACCCCCAAACGCAGCGGGCCTCACCCCCTCAGTCATCGCTGCGCGATGACAGCTCCCCCATCGAGGGGGAGCGGGGGCTCAACCTCTTTGATCATCGCGAAGGGCCCAGGCTCGTATGAAACTCAAGTCCACCGTCGACCCCAACAGCGAGAGCTTCCAGAAAAACGCCGCGCATCACCGCGCTCTGGCGGAGCAACTCCGCGCGCGCACAGCCGAGATCGCCCTCGGCGGCCCGGAAGAATCCCGCGCGCGCCACACCAAGCGCGGCAAGCTGCTCCCGCGCGAGCGCGTCGAGCGGCTGCTCGATCCCGGCGCGCCGTTTCTGGAGGTGGGTGCGCTGGCGGCCTACGGCCTCTACCACAACGAAGCGCCGGCGGGCGGCATCATCACCGGCATTGGCCGCGTCTCGGGGCGCGAGGTGATGATCGTCGCTAATGACGCTACGGTGAAAGGCGGGGCGTATTTTCCGATCACGGTGAAAAAGCATCTGCGCGCGCAGGAAATCGCGATGCAGAACAAATTGCCGTGCGTGTATCTCGTGGACTCAGGCGGCGCCAATCTGCCGCACCAGGCCGAAGTGTTCCCCGACCGCGACCATTTCGGCCGCATTTTCTTCAACCAGGCGCGCATGAGCGGCGAAGGCATCGCGCAGATCGCCTGCGTCATGGGCTCGTGCACGGCCGGCGGCGCCTACGTGCCGGCGATGAGCGATGAAACCATCATCGTCCGCAACCAGGGCACCATCTTTCTCGGCGGGCCGCCATTGGTGAAAGCCGCCACCGGCGAAGTGATCAGCGCTGAGGACCTCGGCGGCGCGGAAGTGCATGGACGCAAATCCGGCGTGGTCGATCACGTTGCGCAGGACGACGCGCATGCGCTGCATCTGGTACGCCGCGCGGTGGCGAATCTGAACACGGTAAAGCACGTCGGCCTCGACCTGCGCGAACCCATCGCGCCCGCCTACGATGCGAGCGAGTTGTACGGCATACTGCCGCAGGACGTGCGTACGCCCTACGATGTACACGACATCATCGCCCGCATTGTCGATGGCAGCGAGTTCGACGAATTTCGCCCGCTCTATGGCTCAACGCTCGTCACCGGCTTTGCCCGCATCTGGGGCTATCCGGTGGCGATCCTCGCCAATAACGGCATTCTGTTTTCCGAAAGCGCGCAGAAGGCGGCGCACTTCATCGAGCTTGCCTGCAAGCGCGGCATTCCGCTGGTGTTTCTGCAGAACATTTCCGGCTTCATGGTCGGGGGCAAATACGAAGCGGGCGGCATCGCCAAGGACGGCGCCAAGATGGTGACTGCGGTGGCCTCCGCCGAAGTGCCGAAATTCACCGTGCTGATCGGCGGCTCCTTCGGCGCCGGCAATTACGGCATGTGCGGGCGGGCGTACTCGCCACGCTTCCTGTTCACCTGGCCAAACAGCCGCATCTCCGTCATGGGCGGCGAACAAGCCGCGTCCGTGCTGGCGCAAGTGAAGCGCGATGGCATGGAGGCGAAAGGGGAGAAGTGGAGCAAGGACGAGGAAGAAGCGTTCAAGGCGCCGATCCGCGACCGCTACGAGCTGGAAGGCGATCCGTATCACGCCACCGCGCGCCTGTGGGACGACGGCATCATCGATCCCGCGCAGACGCGCGATGTGTTGGGGCTGGCGATCAGCGCGAGCTTGAATGCGCCGATAGCGGAGACGCGGTTTGGCGTGTTTAGGATGTGATTGCTAGCGGTATGTCGGGCGCAAACCAGCAGGTTCTTGAGCTGTACAGAGATCTAATGGTCGAAGTGCGAGTTCGTATTCACATAGTAGAGTGGCTCCTGGATCACCCTCACGACCTTCCAGCGCCGATCGTGCGTGAATGCGCCTACCTCCAATTTCGACTCATATGTGAACTGATCGCACTGGGTTGCTTGGTCGTGCATGAAGATATCCCGGCGACCAGATCAGCGAAGCTAAGCAAGGAGTGGGCGGCAGACGCGATCATGAATCGACTTGTGGAGTTGCACCCGCATTTCTATCCGCAACCATTCATTAGAGAGCAAACTGGAGAGCGACAATTTCATCATGTTGGAATCGATCCCGCATCTACGCTTCCGCGCGACGAATTGATAACGCTCTATGCTTTGTGCGGTGGAGTGCTTCACAAGGGCAGTCTCAAGAAGTTGCTACGGGGCCGGAGTCCGATCGAAACTAAGTTCGACGACATACGCACATGGCTGGGCAAGCTGGGTAAGCTTCTGAATATGCATTGGATATCGAGGCTGGACGGAATTGCGGGGTTCATATGCTTGATGGACAATCCCGAGACCAGTGGAGTCCAGGTCGCCTATGCCGAAGCGATGCCGGAGCGACTCGAAGATGCTTAGCTCTGATCTCATCACAAATCGCGCGCTTCTCCCCCTCTCCCTTGCGCAGAGGGGGCGGGGGGTGAGGGGCGTTGAGCTGCCGCGCTGCCTGCAGGCATTGTCGCCGCTCTCACTCTCGATACAACGCGCGTGTGTTTTCGCCCCTCATCCCCTAACCCCTTCTCCGCAAGGGAGAAGGGGAATGGTGCGCGCATGCTAAAATCAGTGCTCATCGCCAATCGTGGAGAAATCGCCCGCCGAATTATCCGCACCGCCAAGCGCCTCGGCGTGCGCACCATCGCGGTGTATTCCGACGCCGACGCCAAAGCGCTGCACGTGCGCGAGGCCGATGAAGCGGTGCACATCGGCGCGAGCCCCGCGAAGGAAAGCTATCTGCGCGGCGAGAAAATTATCGCCGCCGCCACGCAAACCGGCGCGGAGAGCATTCATCCCGGTTACGGGTTCTTGTCGGAAAACGCCGATTTTGCGCAGGCGGTCATCGATGCGGGCCTGATCTGGATCGGGCCCGCGCCGTCCTCCATCCGCGCCATGGGCCTCAAGGACGCGGCGAAAAAGCTCATGGCCGAAGCCGGCGTGCCGGTGACGCCCGGTTATCTCGGCGAGGATCAAAGCGAGGCGCGTTTGCACAGCGAAGCAGACGTCATCGGCTATCCGGTGCTGATCAAGGCGGTCGCCGGCGGCGGCGGCAAGGGCATGCGCAAGGTCGAGAAGAAGGCCGAGTTCAAGGCCGCGCTCGCCTCCGCCAAGCGCGAAGCGGCCGCCGCGTTCGGCGACGACCGCGTACTGTTGGAAATGTACGTGCAGCGCCCGCGCCATATCGAGGTGCAAGTGTTTGGCGACACGCACGGCAATGTCGTACATCTGTTCGAGCGCGATTGTTCGCTGCAGCGCCGCCACCAGAAAGTGATCGAGGAAGCGCCCGCGCCGGGCATGGACGAAGTTACGCGCGCTTCGCTCTGCGCGGCGGCGGTGAAAGCGGCGCGGGCCGTGAACTACGTCAGCGCCGGCACGGTGGAGTTCATCGCCGACGCCAGCGAGGGTCTGCGCGCCGACCGCATCTGGTTCATGGAAATGAACACGCGCCTGCAAGTCGAGCACCCGGTGACCGAGGAGATCACCGGGCAGGATTTGGTGGAATGGCAGCTGCGGGTGGCGAGCGGGGAGAAGCTGCCGCTGAAGCAGGAGGAATTGCGCATCAACGGCCACGCCATCGAGGCGCGTCTGTATGCGGAAAATCCGGACGCGGGATTCCTGCCCAGCATCGGCCACCTGCACACATTGCGCTTCCCCGACCTGGCCGAGGATCGCGCCCGCGTGGATTCCGCGGTGGAGGAGCGCGACGAGATCAGTCAGCACTACGATCCGATGATCGCCAAGATCGTCATGCACGGCGCCACGCGCAGCGACGCTATCGCCCAGCTGACTCAGGAATGGGACTCCGTCTGTGTATGGCCGGTGAAGACCAACGCCGGCTTCATCGGCCGATGCCTTGCCGAGCCGGATTTTCTCGGTGGCGCAATTGACACCGGCTTCATTGGCGCGCGCGGCGAGCGGCTTGCCAAAACTCCGCCGCCGAGCGCGGCGACGCTGAGCCGAGCGGCGCGCGAGTTCATGCAGCGTTTTGCCGGATCGTCTCCCAGGGCGATTCGGCCCGCGCACGTATGGGCCTCGCCGTGGTCACAGTTGGAGGGTTTTCGTCTTGGCAGCGCAGCCAGAGCGCGCGTCAATCTGCGCTATCAGGGCGAGCGTATTGAGGTTGAGCCGCTCGGCCATGCGGTTCGTTGGGGCGCGCAGGACGGCGAGACGTTCGTCGTGTTCGAGCGCGGCGAGGCCTATGCGTTCACGCTCGACACCGGCGAGCGCGCCGAGGGCGAGGCCGCCGCTGGCGATGGCGCGGTGCTGTCGCCGATGCCGGGCAAGATTGTGGCGGTGCATGTGAAGCTCAACGCCAAGGTGACGAAGGGCGATGCGCTCTTGGTGCTGGAAGCGATGAAGATGGAGCACGCGCTCACCGCGCCGTTCGATGGCAAGGTCGTCGAACTCAAGGCGAAAACCGGCGAGCAGGTGAGCGAGGGTTTGGTGCTGGTGAAGCTGGAGGCGGGATAGCACAACATCCCACCGCTGCCTTCCAGCCAGCACTCGGTGTTTCAGTTTTCGCAGGCCTGGGACTTTGCAGGCGACCTATGCTGGCTGGAAGCCGGCGCTCTGCTGCGGCGTTACACCAGCGCGAATTCCGCCTCCACCCGGTCCGGGTGGTGGCGTTTGGGTTGGCCGTAGGTTTCGTTCACATCGACGACAGTCAGCGCTGGCACGTTGGCGTCGGCGGGAACCACCGCGCCAGGGCCCATGCGCGAACCGGCACCGATGAAAGCATAAGCGCCGACGCGCACTGGGCGCACGAGCACACGCAGACCAGTCTCCACCTTCTGACGCACGTGCGCGGAAAGCTCCACCTCGCGCGCGAACACCACGCGATTGCCGATCTCCATCATCTCGCGGTCGAGCACGTCCATGCGCACGGCCCATTCCACCCCGTAACCGACGCGCGAGCCCCACATGCGCAGCCACATCGAGTAAAAGCCCGGGATCACGCGCAGCAGCGATTCAAGATAAGGCAGCGCATCGTAGAAGGCCTGGATGTGGTGGCTGGCGAGCCAGGAGCAGAAGCGGCGATGGCTGATGGCGATGATTCCGGGCTTCAGCGGCGCCCAGCGCAGCATGATGCGCAGCACCATCGGCGGCAAAAGGTAGATCACGAACGCTACCAGCGCGCCGCTCCAACCGTTCGGCCACGCCGCGAACACGCCGAGCGCGGAGATGGCGGCAATAGTGATCAGCAATGGAAAATATGAGAACAGCCGGTTGACCGGGCTCATCATGCCGCGTCGACGCGCACCGCGCCGACGAGCAGGGAGGCGATCTCTTCAGCGCTGCGCGCCGCACGCAGCTTCTCGCGCACATCCGGGCGGCGCAGCAGGCGCGAGACGCGCGCGAGCGCTTTCAGGTGATCGCCGCCGCGGTCAGGCGGGGCGAGCAGCATGAAAACAAGGTCAGCCGGGCGCGAATCGAGCGCGTCGAAATCCTGCGGCGTCTCAAGCCGCGCGAAGGCGCCGATCGGGCGGGTGATCCCGGCTACAGGCGCGTGGGGAATGGCCACGCCATCGCCCATGCCCGTGCCGGACAAGCGCTCGCGCATCAGCACCGCCTCGAACGCGGCGCGCGCGTCGATTCCAGCAGACTTAGCCAGCACATCGGTCATCGCCTGCAGCGCTTGACGGCGCGATGTCGCCGGCAGACGCGCAAGGATCGCGTCAGGCGCGAGGAGATCGCTCAGTTCGTTCATGATCATTTCGCCGTGTGCAGGAGCGGCGCCAAGCTTGGTGGCTTTGCTAGGGATTGCGGGCTGGCGGCCTTTCGGGGTCGATCCAGCCGACGTTTCCATCTGAGCGTCGGTAGACAAGGTTAAGACCTCCGTGCGCGGCGTTCCGAAACAGAAGCACCGGACTCTCCGATAGATCCAATTGCATCACTGCAGTGGACACCGTCATCGTACGCACCGCCACCTTGGTTTCCGCGATCACAAGGGGAGGCGCTTCGGCATCCGCCAGCGCATCCTCGCCGGCCTCGTTTTCTTCCTTCAACGGCGCGAGCACATACGCCGAGGCGTCCTCGGCGGGAAGGGGGGATTTGCTCTCGCCATGATGATTTCGCAGTCGCCTTTTGTAGCGCCGCACACGCTTTTCGAGCTTTTCCATGGCGTCGCCGAACGCCGAATGCGCATCGCCGCCTTGTCCTTCGGATTGTAATGAAATTCCCGAGGATAAATGCACTGCGCAATCGACTTCGATGCTGTCGCCGTTCTTTGCGCCGTTTTTCGCCACAGTGACGACTGCATCAGTGGCGCGGTTGAAATATTTGCTGACGCTGCTTGTGAGTTCGTTTTCAATTCGCGTTCTGAGCGCTTCGCCGACATCGATGTGCCGTCCGGCGACTTGTATGCGCATGAGCGAGACCTCCTTGTAGTCGTGGACTATCCGCCGCAGGCGGAGGGCTCTCGGGGGACCGGGCTCCGCCCCCCCAGGAGCGCCGCCGATCTGCCCCTCAAAGGTAGGACCGATAGGGCCTAGCGTCAATTCGCCGACCGCTGCCGAAGGCGCCTAAGCTTCATTTACCGGGTTTGGGAAAAGGCTCGTCCCGGAACGGGACATCGCGGGGAATCTCCTCTAACAAGAAGAGCTTGAGGGGAAAAATGCAAGCAACTGCAAGCGAGGCGGGCACGCCGCGATCGCAATGGTCGGATGTTGCCGCGATTGTGATCTGCACCTTGGCGTGGGGCACCACCTGGTATGCGATCACGCTGCAACTCGGCGTCGTCGATCCCATCGTTTCCCTGGTCTATCGTTTTGGGCTTGCGGCGGCGTTGTTTTTCGCCTGGTGCGCGCTACGGCGCGAAGCGATGGGCTTGACCAGAACTCAGCACAGCGCCGCGATCGGGCTGGGCCTGTTCAATTTCGCCATCGATTATGCGCTGGTCTATTGGGCCGAGGAGCGGGTGGCCTCGGCGGTTGTCGCGGTCGTGTTCGCCTCGCTTGCGTTCGCCAATCTGGCGACTTTCCGCATCGTGTTCGGGCAGCGCGCGCCGGGCTTGGCTTGGGGTGCGGCAGGTCTTGGCGTTGTCGGCGTTGGCTTCTTGTCGTGGGAGGAGCTCGCCGCCTCCGACATGAATACACGCGCGCTTGTCGGCATTGGGCTCACCGTAATTGGCGTGATCGCCGCCTCCATCGGCAACGTGTTTGCCCGGCGCGGCGAGCTTGCCGGCGCCAATGTCGCCGCCTTCACTGGTTGGGCGATGTTGTACGGCGCGTGCGCATTGGCGGCGTTTGCGCTGGCAACCGGCAGTACTTGGAGCTTTGAGCCGACTTGGAGCTACACGCTCTCTCTGCTGCACCTTTCGCTCTTCGGTTCGGTAGTTGCGTTTTTCCTCTATTATGGCTTGGCGCGAAGGCGAGGGTACGCAACCGCCTCCTACATATCGGCGTTGACGCCGCCAGTGGCGATGCTGGTTTCGAGCGCGTTGGAAGGCAAGAGCTGGGGATTGGCGGCGCTTGGAGGTGTGGCGCTTGTGCTTGTCGGCCAAGTCGTGTTGCTGCGGGCAAAGCGGACGTAGTTAGGGCAACGCGCGCAACGCTGCCTCAGCGCCCGGCATCACAGCGCGCACGCCTTCGTCTTGGCTCAGGCTCGCATTGGCCCATACGACATAAACGAACGCCGCGACATTGTGTTTGCGGGCAAGTCCTGCCTGCGAGGAGAACGCGTCACGCCACGTTGCCAGCGGCGCCGGCGCCGAAATCTGCGCGAACCACGCGCTCCATTCGTCGGCGGTGAATATTCCGCGCTGGGCCATAAACAGAATAGGGCGCGCCAGGCGCTCGAATTCGCCGTAGATGTAGAAATGACCTTCCGGCGCGATCTGCCCAGCGATTGCATCGCGGACCCGGATGAGGTCATCGCGCTGCGTCGCGGGTGAGGCGGCGAACTGCAGCAGCAGGTCAGAGCCGTGCGCGACGCCGTGGCGCCACCCCTCGGCTTCGTCGAAGCCGCGATAGTCGTGCACGCCGACGAAGTAGGAGAGCGAGTGGGTAAGGAGATCGGCTCGGGAGGATTCGCTCAGAAATGGGTTGAGCCGATCGGATCGCACCAGTTCCGAAAGCACGAGCGCCGCGAACGGGCGCTCGAACCCGCTTGCATCGGCGCTCTCAAGGCGCGGGAGCAAATCGGTGACGAGGGCGGTTTGTGTCGCGTCGTCAAGCTGACGCGCGCGCAGCATGTGGCTCAGCGACTCAAACCCAATCTGGTCGCGCAGCACTGGATCGGGCGAGGCGACGCAGCCGACGATGGCGCGCGCAAAACGACGCCGCTCGCGGACGTCGGCAATCTCGAAATCGGCCGCGCGAAGCGCTTCAAGCCGGGCGCGGTCGTAGCCCGACGGCGGGCACGTTGCAGCGGGCTGCGCCCAGGTGCCAGGAGCGGCGGTGGCGAAGTACAGGGCGGCGGCAAGGAGCATGCGCATCCCCGCACAAGAAGCTGATCCACGCGCCCTCGCAAGCCGCCCACGACCGGCAGCATGTCGCCCGCGACCGGCGCAATCCCACTCCGGGCGGCAGCCCTGCGCTTGGCGTTTGGCGCGGGCTCGGCTAGCAAGCGGCGAACATGACGCCCCGCGACAAAATCCGAAACTTTTCAATCGTGGCCCATATCGACCACGGCAAGTCCACGCTCTCCGATCGCCTGATCCAGGAGACGGGGGGCTTGTCGGCGCGCGAGATGACCGAGCAGGTGCTGGACTCGATGGATATCGAGCGCGAGCGCGGGATCACCATTAAGGCGCAGACCGTGAGGCTCGATTACACGGCCAAGGACGGCGAGAGCTACGTCCTCAATCTGATGGACACGCCCGGTCACGTGGACTTCGCCTATGAGGTGAGCCGCAGCCTCGCCGCCTGCGAAGGCGCGCTGCTGATCGTGGATGCGAGCCAGGGCGTGGAAGCGCAGACGCTGGCCAACGTCTATCAGGCGCTCGATAACGATCTCGAGATCGTGCCGGTGTTGAACAAGATCGACCTGCCCGCCGCCGAGCCGGAACGCATCCGCCAGCAGATCGAGGACGTGATCGGGCTCGACGCCAGCCAAGCCATCCTCGCCTCTGGAAAAACCGGAGAGGGCATATCCGAACTGCTTGAGGCCATCGTCACGCGCTTGCCGCCGCCGAAAGCCGGCGATGCGAGCTCCGCGCTGAAGGCTTTGTTGGTCGATGCCTGGTACGATCCGTATCTCGGCGTCGTCGTGCTGTTCCGCGTCATCGACGGCGTGATGAAGAAGGGCATGCGCATCAAATTGATGCAGACCGGCGCCGACTATAATGTCGATACGCTCGGCGTGCTGCGCCCCAAGCGCCAGGAGGTCGAAGAGCTCGGCCCTGGCGAGATCGGCACCTTGACCGCTTCGATCAAGGAAGTCGGCGACGCGCGTGTCGGCGACACCATCACCGAATATCGCCGCGAAACCGCCGCGGCGCTGCCAGGCTTCAAGCCGGCGCAACCGGTTGTGTTCTGCGGTTTGTTTCCACATGACGCAGCTACTT
>CADEDG010000073.1 GCA_902826035.1 uncultured Alphaproteobacteria bacterium | reverse complement strand
AGGTTTTCCAAATGATTGCCGAGGCCGCGCGTGATCGTAGAGCGCACCTCATCGATCCCATCCGCGGCGGAAGCCTCAAACGTCACGTCGCCGATGTTGTCGACGAAATAAATGTCACCGCCCGTCCCGCCTTCCATCTTGTCCGCACCAACGCCACCGTCGAGCGTGTCGGCACCGAAACCGCCGACGAGCGTGTCGGCACCCCCTTCACCTTCAAGGGCATCTGCTCCGTCAAGCCCCCAAATGACATTGGGATTGCCATCACCTCCAAGAACATCACTGAATGCGGAGCCACTCAAGTTTTCGATCGAAACAAAAGTGTCGCCAACGCCTTCTCCGGCGTTACCGCCCATGTTGAGCATCCGCACTACTACATCGGCATCCCAGTCATACCGAGAAAAACTCGCCGTATCGATGCCTTCGCCGCCGTCCATATGATCGCCGCCCCGACCACCGTCGAGAAAATCGTCGCCATCTCTGCCGAAAAGCTGATCGTCACGAAACGCGCCGTCGAGAAAATTGTCCCCCGCTCCCCCATAGATGACATCGTTCCCTGTAGTGGCAACGACGCGCTCAATGCTTCGGAGCGTTAGCCAGAGGCCATTGAGATAATTGTGCTCATCGGCCCAAGTCAGATCGAGTGTTATTCCGTTCTCATTTGTTATTATGCCCTCAAAGCTGATCAGGTCGTCTCCGACGCCACCGTCATAGAGATCATGGGGGCTTCCCGGCTCACCCACACTGCCGGTGCTATTGACAAGGAAAAGATCATTACCTTCCTCGCCGTAGAGATTGTCGCTGTCAAAGAAGCCTTCGAGAACATCGTCGCCGGCTCCGCCATGGATTTCGTCATCCCCCATCGACCCGAACAAATTGTCATTGCCTGCACCGCCATCGATGTAGTCGTTGTTGCCGTTACCGTTGACGTAATCGTCCCCGCCCATTGCATGGACAACATCATTGCCGCCCCCGCTATCGATCCAGGTGCCGCCATCGGTGTCGTACAGGATGTCGTCAACCCAGCCGAGCCCAATGAGGTCGATGTGCTCTATGCCGACTATACTCCCACCGCCTGGGAGGGCCACAGCAACACTCGGTGAGTATCCACGCAAATCAAGTGTCACGCTCTCAAATATGTTGAACGGATTTTCGAGAAACAAATCTGCGCGATCGCCTGCGGCAGCGTTGGCGCCACCCAACACGGTGTCTCCCCATCCTACCCTAAAACGATCATCGCCATCGCCGCCATCTGCATAATCCTTGACCCGATCTGGAAAGGGGAATGCTGCAGACGTCAGATCAACAAGATTGATAGTGTCGTTCCCTGCGCCGCCGAAGATCGTGTCGGCGCCAAATTGACCTCCTATGATGTCGTCGCCATCGCCACCATAGATTTCGTCGGCGACTTGGCTCCCGTCGATCCGGTCATTTCCGGTTCCACCGTCTGCAAACTCTCCAGGGAGATCATCTTCAACGTTGACGCCATTCTGGAGAGCAAGCCAATCGTCCCCCTCTTCACCATAGAGCTTGTCCGAACCTAACTCGCCCTCGATGTGGTCATTGCCAATTCCACCCCGAATGATGTCGTTTCCAGAGTACCCAAAGAGGTTGTCGTTCCCCGCGCCACCATCAATGATATCGTCGCCGAGAAACCCCCAGATATAGTCATTGCCGCCCCTACCAAAGATGACGTCGTCGCCTTCGAACGCCTCAATCGCGTTGTCGCCATCATCACCGAATAGATGGTCCCCAAACAACGAGCCCAAGAGATTTTCTATGCTGATCAGCGTATCTATACCCGCACCCAAAGTGTCCTGGGCGGTGCCAACCATGAGATCGACGCTAACGCCGGAAGTGGCGAATGTGTAATCTGCATAATCTGGCCCGAAGAGATCGTCGCCACCGTCAAGGATATCGTCCCCGGGTCCGCCATCCAAGAAATCGGTGCCGACCCCTCCTTTGAGTAAGTCGTTCCCTGCGCCGCCAAAGAGCCGATCTACACTTTCGCCACCATCCAAAATGTCATCGCCGCCATTTCCTTCAAGTCTGTCAAAACCGCCGCCACCACTTGCGACCTCACCAGTGCTATCGCCCACAAAATGATCGTCTCCTTCTGTTGGGCCAGGTCCGGGATTCCAAGTGCCCATGTCAACCTCCTGCAAACGAAGATATCCGTCCGCCTGCGACCCGCGCATCGTATTCTCATTCTGCTCCCGCCGCAAATTCATCAGCGGCGTGAAATGACGCACTATCGCGCCTCCCGCGATCCAAGGTCTCAATCATCGGAAATGCCTCGCCCCGCACGGTCACGTTGGCGTGATGGGACTGCGCGAGCATGAGCAAACGCGTCCTTGCGGATAGATCAAACCCTACCCCGCATCAAATCCTTGAAATTCCGACAAATCACGGGCGCTAATCCGACCGAGTTCCGGCCCGGTTAGACTTCGCCCATGAGCGATCAATCCACCAATCTTCAATTGCCTTTCCTGCAAGCCGGCCAGGCGCAGAAACACATCACCGTCAACGAGAGCCTGCTCTTGTTCGACGCGTTGGTGCAAATGTCTGTGGCGTCCGCAACCACGACAGCGCAGCCCGCCTCTCCCGCCGATGGATCGGTGTACGTCCTGCCCGCTGGGAAAACCGGCGCAGATTGGGGCCCTATGTCCAACAATGCGCTGGCTTATTATCGCGACGGCGCGTGGGTTGCGATCGCCCCGCGCGAAGGCTTCGTCGCCTGGTGCAAGGACAGCGACAAGTTAGTGGTCTTCGACGGAACCACCTGGACCGATGGCGTGGCCAGCGCGCCGGGCTCGTTTGCGTTCGCTGGAGATAATTCGCCTGCATTGATCGGCGCCGATCAGCATGACTACAACCCCGCCGGATTGTCGGGCGCGGCTGTGATGCGAATTTCCAGCGATGCACGGCGCGCGATCACCGGCATCCAAGGCGGCGCAGATGGCCGCGTGCTCTTCCTGGCGAATGTGGGCGCCAATCCAATCACGCTCGCCAATTCCTCGGCGTCATCGACCGCGGCGAACCGGTTCGCTATGCTGAGCGACCTCGAGCTCGCCGCCGGCGGCGCCGCTAAGCTTCTCTATGACGCAACTGCGCAGCGTTGGCGGCTCATGGCACACGCGACGCCGGGGTGCATCGTCGATGAATTTACGACCTCAGGAACCTGGACCAAACGAGCCGGCGCTGTGGCCGCGTCGGTGTTGGTGATAGCCGGGGGCGGTGGCGGCGGTGGCGGCGCGCGAACAGCGTCTGGCAGCGCCTCCTCTGGCGGCGGCGGAGGCGGCGCGGGTTGCGCCGCGACCGGCGAATACGCAGCAGCCGATCTTGGAAACACGGAGACCATCACAATCGGCGCGGGTGGCGCGGGCGGCAGCGGCGCCAGCAGCAACGGGTCGGCCGGCGGCAACGGCGCTACGGGTGGCAATTCGTCTTTCGGCGCAAAACTTGTCGCTTATCCAGGGGGACTTGGCGCGGGCGGCCAGCTTGCCGCCAATTCCGGCGGCGGCGGTGGTGGAGGGCAATATTCTGCGGGGACGGCGGCCAGTGGCGCGACGGCGGGACTTGGCGGGTCGCCCGGCGGCGGCAATGGCGGATCAGGCGCCGTCGCCACGGGTGTGATCGCCAGCGGGTCTGGATCGGGCGGCGGCGGCGGCGGCAATGCCTCGGGCGGCTTCACGAGCGGAATTGCCATGGACGCCCCCACCGGCGGAGGTTCTGGGGGAGGCATCGCCACAACGCCGGTCGCGCTTGCCGGCGGGGGCGCGCGCAAGGTCAATGGAATTGCCGCCGATATCTCTGGCGGCACAGGCTCAGGGGGGGCCGGAGGCGTAGGCCAAGCCGGCGCCGACAAACGCGGAACCGGAGGCGGCGGAGGCTCCTCACATGCAGCGGGCGCAGGCGGGGCGGGCGGCGCGGGGGGGAGCTATGGCGGCGGCGGCGGGGGCGGAGGCTCTGGCGTTGGTGGCAATGGCGGCGCGGGCGGTGTGGGCGGGGCTGGTTTTGTCCGTGTGATTACCTGGTTCTGAGAGACGCAGGCCGCGGTTTAGCGCCAAGAAATCCTTGCTCTCGAAATCATCGCCCAGCACGCTCTCAAAACGCTCCCGATTCTTGGAGCGGTCGCTCCGGATTCCCTCGCGCAGCGACACCCCGAATTAATCGCCCGCGATCTCCGCGCGCCGGGTATAGAAGGCGTGAACCGAGGTCGGGCGCAGATGTTATCCACAATTCGGGGCAGGCTGGCGCAATGGCTTCGGCGGTCGTTTGGACAGGCCAGCCATTACATTGGCGACGGCGTGATCCTGGCGCGGCTCTCCAACGGCCTGATGATCTATCTTGACGGCGGCGATGTCAGCTTGACGCCCTCGATCCTAGTCGCTGGCGAATGGGAACCATGGGTGATGCGCCATTTTGGCCCTGCGGTCCGCCCCGGCGCGCATGTCGTCGATATCGGCGCCAATTGCGGCTATTACGCACTGCTGGCGGCCGAGCGCACCGGGCCGACCGGCAAAGTGGTCGCCATCGAAGCCAACCCGCGCTTGGCGCATCTCGTGACCAAAACCTTCGCGGTCAATGGCTGCAGCGATTGGGCCCGTGTCGTGAACGCAGCTGCGCTCGATCGCGAAGCCGACATCGAACTCGGCGTACCTGGCGATTATCTCGGCAGCGCCTCCATTCTCATGACGCCCGCAGAAGGTAATTGCGTACGCGCGATCAAAGCGCGCGCGGCGCCGCTGTCGCAATTGCTGGACGGAAACCTCCGCGTCGATCTGCTTAAGATCGACGCCGAAGGCGCCGAGCCGTTGATCTGGCGCGGAGCTCAAGACGTGCTTGCCGCCAGCCCCGAAATCGTCGTGTTCATGGAATTCGCACCGCCGATGATCTCGCACACCTGCGCGCCGGAACAAATGTTGATCGAGATACGCGCAAACGGCTTTGCAGTGGAGGAGGTGACGCCGGAAGGGATAGTCGAGCACGCGGACAACTCGGCCCTGCTGGCGAAGGATTGGGCTGAACTCCGCCTGCGCCGACCTCCGCGCCAGCAGCGCTAGAAAGCCAGATTTTCGTTGTCCCAGGCAGATTCCAGTTGGCTGATGCCCAGTTCCTGCGCACGCTTATAGGCCGCAACCACTTTGCTTGGGTGACCGTCCATAACGACACGCCCCCGCTCCATCCACAGCACGCGGGTGCAGGCGCCTTCGATAAGACTATCGGAGTGCGAGGCGAGCAAGAGGGCCTTGGCGCCGCTCAGCATTGAGTTGAGCCGCTTGGTCGCACGTTCGATGAAGGCCGCATCACTCGCGCCCAGCCACTCGTCCAGCACCAATACGTCTGGCTTGACGGCGGTGCAAATTGCAAACGCCAGGCGCACTCGCATGCCCTCGGAATAGGTTCGGATCGGCATGCTCATATAGGGGCCTAGCTGAGTGAATTCCTCAATCTCAATTCGAGCACGAGCAACTTCATCTTCGGTGGCGCCCATCAAGCGCAGGGGGAGCTCGATGTTTTCGTAGCCGGTGAACTCGGAGTGCAGGCCGAGCCCTTTCTCAATGAGCGGCACCACGCGGCCGCGCACCAGCATGTCGCCGCTTGTCGGGTGAAGGACTCCCCCCACCAAGCGCAACAGCGTGCTCTTGCCAGCGCCGTTATGGCCCACAAGGCCAATGCGTTCGCCGACACAAATGTCGAGCGTGAGCTGGTCCAGCGCCCGCACGTTGACGCTCGAATATTTTGAAACCACGCGTCCTCCGGTCAGCGTGCCCAGCACCGCCGTTTTCATCGAGCGCGCGCTGGCGTCGTAAACCGGATAATCGACCGAGACGTCGTCGATCTGGATCAAGCGCATCGTCATCGCCTCATAGCCGCGCCAGGCAGCAACAGCCAGGGCTCCAGGCGAACGGCCCCAACCATTCCGGCTCGAAGTCGGACGTCGCTGCCAAAAATAGCTCTCCTAGTCAGCCCACTGCGCCCAGCTGCCTTGATTCCTAGCCAAAAAAAAACCTATGCGCCACCCCGCCCGCACAGCCCCGGCCTGTCTAATGGAGCTAGCGAAGCGGAGAGGGGCGATGCTATGGCGGCGGCGGCCTTCACGAGAGGCCCTCCCGGTCGCGGGCCATTTTGGAGTTGAGATGAAAACAGCATTGGTCTGCGGCGGCGGCGGCTTCATCGGCGCCCATCTGGTGAAGCGCCTGAAGCGGGAGGGCTTCTGGGTCCGCGCGGTGGACCTCAAATTCCCTGAATACGACGCCACCCATGCGGACGATTTCGTCGTCGGCGACCTGCGCGATCAATACCTCGTGCGCAACGTGCTCGACCGACGCTTTGACGAACTCTACCAGCTCGCCGCCGACATGGGCGGCGCCGGTTACATCTTCACCGGCGAACACGACGCCGATATCATGCACAATTCGGCGACCATCAATCTCAACGTCCTCGACGCCGCGCGTAAGCGCAACATTTCCAACATCTTCTATTCGTCGTCGGCGTGCATGTACCCCTCGCACAATCAGGAAGACCCAGACAATCCGAACTGCGAGGAAGCCTCCGCCTACCCGGCCAATCCTGACAGCGAATATGGCTGGGAGAAATTGTTCAGCGAGCGGCTCTACCTCGCTTACAATAGGAACTACGGCATGAAGTGCCGTGTCGCGCGCTATCACAACATTTTTGGCCCCGAAGGCACTTGGAATGGCGGCAAGGAAAAGGCGCCCGCAGCGCTTTGCCGCAAGGTCGCCGAGGCAGAGGACGGCGGCGAAATTCTGGTCTGGGGCGATGGCAAACAGACGCGTTCGTTCCTGTACATCGACGAATGCCTGGAAGGCACGCTTAGGCTGGCGCGATCTGCGACATTCGAGGGCCCGGTCAATATCGGCTCGGAAGAGATGATCGCAATCAACGATCTGGCCAAGCTGGTCGCGGAGCTTTCCGGCAAACGGGTGCGGATCAAGAATATCGACGGGCCGGTCGGCGTGCGCGGGCGCAATTCTGACAATCGGCTGATCCAGGAAAAACTGGGCTGGGCGCCGAGCCAGACGCTCCGGGAAGGCTTGGAAAAAACCTATGCCTGGATCGAAAGCCGCGTGCGCAGCAATTCGAGAGCTGCCTAGTGTGGCAAATCTGAAATTCGCAAGCTCATGATGGCCGGCGCTGGGCGAATTTCAGATCGGGCCTATTCCTCGCGAAGTGATCGCCAGAGCGTCTGATTCAGCGGCTCCAGCAGATATTGCAGAGCCGTGCGTTTCCTGGTCGGCACCACGACCTGGGCGGGGAGGCCCGCGCGCAGTCTTCGCGAGCCGTTGCCGCCGCTGCGATCGAGCGCGCCGCGCTCCTCCGGCGGCACTACCACCTGCACGAGAAAATAAGGCCTGCCGGTGCGCTCGTCGGTGAAGCGGTCGGCGGAGACTTGGCGCACTTCGCCATGCACAATCGGCAAATTGCGACCGCCGAACGCGGTGATCCGCACTTCTGTCGTCTGGCCGATCTGAAGGTCATCGACATCCTCGGGCCGCACCTGCGCCTCAACGACCAGGTCCTGCCCTTCTGGAACCACATCCATCAAGCGCTCGCCGCCGCGTACGACGCCGCCCACCGTATGGACTTGCAGCCCGACAATCACTCCGTCCGCGGGAGCACGCAGCCGGGTCTGTTCCAATTGCTCACGCGCGCCGGCCAATTGCGGCGCTAACTCCGCCAACTGCGCATCGACGCGCCGCAAGTCCTGATACCGCTCCTGCTGCGTCGAGGCGATCATTGCGGTCAATTCCGAGCGACGGCCGTTCAGTTCAGCGAGCTGACGCTCGAGCGCGCGCAAGCGGGTCTCGGGCGCGAATTCTTCCTCCGCCAGAGCCCGCATACCGGCGATCTCCTGCCCGAGCAGCGTTTCCTGGCGCGTGATCGATGTAATCTCGCCACGGTATCCAGCGATCCGCGCATCATAAGAACTCCACGCGCCGCCGCCCACTTCACGCTGGTGACGCTGGAACGCGGCCTCGGCGACTTCGCGATCGCTGGGATCCAACGCCGCCCACTCGGGGGGCTGGGTCAATGTATTTGTGCCGCCGCGTTCGGCCGTGAGCCGGGCGCGTTGCATCTGGAGATCGACGACTTGCGAGAGCAGCGCCTGCTCGCGCGCCACAAGTTCGGGTGCGCCCAATTCGATCAAAATTTGGCCGCGCTCCACACGGTCGCCTTCCTCGATGGCCAAGCGCGAGATCACGCCGCCATCGCGGTGCTGGACGGTCTGCCGATTGCCCGAAACCACAACAACGCCGGAAGCCACCACGGCGGCGTCGAGCGGCGTCAATGCCGCCCAGCCGCCGAAGCCCAGGAAGAACGCCACAAGCGCCAGAAGACCGGCGCGGATTTCATTCTTTCCGGAATCCTCTTCGGAGAGTTCCGTGTTGTCGATGGCCTGCATGTTCATGGCCGGCGGCCTCCGTCGGACACCACCACTGGGCGCTGTCCGCCCGGGGGAGGCGTCGCGAACTTCGCGGTGATCTGGTCGCGCGGACCAAATGCCTCAATGCGACCGTCCTGTACCACCAGCAATTTGTCGGCGATATTCATGAAGCCGGCGCGGTGCGCCACCACTACCGCCGAAGCGCCGCGCTCTCGCGCGGACTTTAACGCGCCGATAAGAGCCAGTTCGCCCTCCGCGTCGAGGTGCGCGTTCGGTTCGTCGAGCACGATGTACACCGGATCGCGGTAGAGCGCGCGAGCGAGCGCGACACGTTGCGCTTGGCCTGCGGAAATGCCTTTGCCATTGGGGCCGATTTCGGTGTCATAGCCGCGCGGCATATTGAGGATGAGGTCGTGCACGCCGGCCGTTTTCGCAGCCGCCACTACGGCGCGATCGATCTCTTCCTGGTCGTAACCGAGGAGATGTTCGAAACGGCAGATGTTTTGCGAAATCGTGCCGCCAAACAGGGCCACTTCCTGTGGGAGATAGCCTACATGGCGCCCGAGCAAATCGGAGGACCAATCGGAGAGCTTGGCGCCGTCAAGGCGGACAGCGCCCTGGTCGGGATTGGACGCCCCCGCGATCGCGCGCATCAGAGTGGTTTTACCAGCGCCGCTAGGGCCCACCACGCCAACGATCTCACCGGGTTCAACGCGAAAGCTCGCGCCAGACAACAGCAAACGGTCTCCGGCGGGTGAACGCACGCTTATGGATTCCACCGAGAGAACCCCACGCGGATTTGGCAGCGTTGTGTGTTCGCGCTGGTTGTTTTGAGTGAGCAGCACCGCTTTCAAGGTCCGATAGGCTTGGCTGCCCTGCTCGAACTGCCGCCAGGCGCCCACGACAAGTTCCAGCGGCGCGTAGGCGCGCGCTGTCAGAATCGAGGCGGCTATGATGCCGCCGGCCGACATCTGCTGATCGACCGCCAAATACGCGCCCAATCCAAGGGACGCCGATTGCAGCAGAAGTCGGAAAAAGCGGGTGGAGGACGAATAGACGGCGTTGGCGCTGGTCGCCTTGCCGGTGGCCTGCGAAAGCGTTTCGCGTGCTCGCAGCTGACGGCGTATGAGCGCGCCCTGCATCCCCAGCGCGCGCGCGGACTCCCCCATGGCGCTGTCGGCTAATTGCATGGAATACATGGCGCCCGACGCCTGATCGTTCGCACGCATCGCGCTTCGGATTGCGCGCTGGTTCACGAGCGCGATCCCAACGAGGGTGATCCCCCCGCCCAGCGCGAGGAAACCGATCCAAGGGTGGATCATGAAGCAAACGGCAATATAGAGCGGCGTCCAGGGCGTATCCACCAGTGCCAGCGCCGGTTGACCCGAAATCGCCGCCCGCAGGGCGTCGAACTCGCGCAGCATATGCACTTGCCCCGCCGCCTTCTTGCCCTCCGGGTCAAGCGCTGCACTGAGCACGTGGGGAGCGACCAGCCGGTCAAAGCGCTTGGCCATGGTCGCCAGCAGCAGCATCCGCACCGAATCCAGGAAAGCGAGCACCGCCAGCGCCGCAATCAGCACGGCGGAGAGATAGAGCAGAGTAAGAATCCCACCCGAGGCCAGGACCCTGTCATAAACCTGCATCATATAGATTGAGGGGGCGAGATAGAGGATGTTCAGGGCGGCACTGAACAAAATGACGTAGCCCACGTGACGCCGGCAGGCGTCAAGGGCGGCGCCGATAATGTCGGCGTTTGGTTTGCTTCGATCCGGTTTGCTCATGCCCGAGTGGTCCCCTGACCCAATTTCGCAATCGTTCAGGCTCTATACAACATGAAAGCTCAGCCAGCGCGAGCCTTTGGCGCCGGCGCTGAGCGGAGCCGCCTTCCACCCTGATTTTTCAAGCACCTGTCCGCCTACCCCATCCCGCGGGCCCGCCCGGCACTAGGCGGCGGCCACCGCGCACGCTTCTTGCCCCTGATCGGGCCCCTGGCCCGGATAGATCAACATGACGTTTCCGGGGAGCGATTTCGCGTCCAAGGCGCGCCAGCAATCGATCACTGTCAAAGGTGCATCCCCAGGCCGCTCGAACGCATACGCCGGAAGATTGGCGAACTCGGCTTCGCCGGTCATCACCACCACCGCGTCGGCGCTCGACACAGCGTCAGTAGCGCTCAGGGCCGCGTCCGCCCCTTGCAGCACCGCTTTAGCTGGCTCCAACGCGAGCGCATCCCACAAGATCACGCGCACCCCCTGCTCGAGCAACGCTGAGGCCAGCGTGATCGCCTGGCTTTCCTCGATCACCGGCGTGCCGGGCTTGTAGGATAAGCCGAGGATCGCGACCGATTTGGCGCCCGCCGCATTGGTGCGCACGATCTGCGCGAGACGCTCAGCTTGGCGGCGATTGATGGCGTCTGTGCCAATGGCGATATCGGGGGAAACGCCCAGACCCTTGGCCAGAACCGAGAACGCGATATTGTCGCGCGGGAAGCAGGGTCCGCCATAACCGACCGCACCCTTGAGATACTTGCCCCCGATGCGGGTGTCCTTGCCCAGCGCCTCGGTGACCACATCGACATCGGCGCCCGGCAGGCGCTCGCAGATTTCCGCCAGCATGTTGGCGTAGGAAATTTTGGTGGTGACGTAGGTGTTGACTGAAATCTTCACCACTTCGGCATTGACCAGGTTCATACGCTGCACGGGCGGAGTGTTCTCGCACGAGCCGTGATAAATCTGCTCGAGCATGTCGCCGGCGCGCACGT
The DNA here is from genome assembly GCA_902826035.1 of uncultured Alphaproteobacteria bacterium. Lineage (GTDB taxonomy): Bacteria > Pseudomonadota > Alphaproteobacteria > Caulobacterales > Aquidulcibacteraceae > Vitreimonas. Next base: position 3,693 of record CADEDG010000073.1, on the reverse strand, counting down.
CGCTTTCGCCGAGCAGGATCATGTCCGGGTAGAGCATGTTGCGCACCACGGTGCCCAACGCGATGAACTCTGGATTGTAGCAGAGGCCAAGATCTACCCCGACCTTGCGGCCAGACGCGCGCTCGAGGCGCTCGCGGATCACGCCATTCGTGGCGCCTGGCATCACCGTCGAAGTAATGACGACGACATGGTAGCTGGTCTTCTGCTTAAGCGCGCGACCGATCTCGTCCATGCTCGCAAGCACATATTCGTTCGAGAAAATTCCCGAACGATCGCTCGGCGTCGGTACGATCACCATTGAGATGTCAGTGTTGGCGATGGCGTCGGCATAATCGCTGGTAGCGCGAAGACGGCCAGCGGACATGTCGATCCGTTCCTGCAGAAGCGGCTCCTGCACCGGAGCGACACCCTTATTGATCAACTCGACAAAAGTCGGGTTGAGGTCGAGCCCGACCACTTCGTGGCCCTTGGAGGCCATTACCGCCGCCAGAGGCGCGCCGAGCTTGCCCAGGCCGATCACCGATATCTTCACGCCAACCCTCCGCCTCCGACGCCCGCATCTCGCCGGCAAATTATGACCCGCTTGAGTAAGCAAGGCTCGCGGCGAAGGTCAACGCCGCACAACTGGACAACAGCACACATTGGATCGACCGACTTCTGCGCCAGGGTTTATCCACAGAGGCGCGACTTATCCGCCCGCTGCACCCGCGCTCGATGCCGCCCTTGGCGCCGCTGTCAGAGCGGAAAAGAAGCGAACCTGGCCAACGCACCAGCCCGCCCCTTCGCCGCAAGCGCGGCCAGCCAGGCTGAATCGGCGGCCGCGCGGAGCATCAATTCGGCAGCGTGTACGATGTCGGCCTCGGCCCATTTCTGCCCGTCGGCGGCGTATTTCTGTTGGGCGTCCTGCACCGGGACCAACTTCCACCGTACCGGAAGCGCGTTGGAGGCGTCCATGTATTCTGCGTTCGCCGACCAATTCGTCGCCAGAACCGGCACCCCACGGCACATGCTCTCCGCAAGCGGCAGGCCAAACCCCTCCGCCCGATGCAACGATGCGTAGAGATCGGGGGCGCCATACCAACGCCAGTAATCCTCGCGTCCCAAAGCGTCATAGGTCAGCTCAATGTTCGCAGACCCCGCGATCGCCTGATCGAGCGCCGTGGCCGCCGCCGGATAATGCTCGGCGCCGGAGGCAAGCAGACGCAACCGCTTGTCCGACGCATCGCCAAAGGCTCGTCTGAATGCAGCGATCAAAGCCAGCGGATTTTTGCGCTCGAACCCAGAGGCGACGCTGAACGCCGAAACGATGGTGAAGGGCTGCGTCGCCGGTCGCGGCGGCAATGACGGCATTTGCTCGATCGCGACCGGATGCGGTGCGACGCAAACATCAGGCGCACCCGGCAGCGTTGCGACCGCATCGGCCACAAACCGGCTGGGCGCGGCGATGCGATGTGCGCGAGCCAAACCCTCTGCCCAACCAGGCGGCGCGCGCGGCAATTCCCAGGCCCAATAAGCGGTGATTTTCTTGTAATGCAAGAACGAGCGCCCCAGCAAATGGAACACGTACTTCATGTAGGGCGCGTTGATGTTGATCAGGACGTGAGCGGACCCACGCACGCTGCGCCCGTCTCGATATTGGAAAGCCACGCGCTCGGCCGTCTCGAAAAAATTGCGGCTAAGATCGATGCCATAAACCTCGCGACCTTGGGCCCCGAAGGCTTGCATCGCGAGCCGCGCCGCCTGGCCCAAACCCGACGGACTTGACAGGAAGCCAACGACGATGCGCGGAGCGTCTTCGGCTACATCCGGCGCCGGCGGCAGGCGCGGCGCCAACGTCGATAGCACGCCGTGCGCGAGGTCGCGACGAAAGCCGACGGGCAAGCCCCGCCACACCTTTCGCACCAACGCGCTTGTCATGCTAGCTCCTGACCGCGTCGAGGCCTAATGCAAGCAGGGTGCGTGTGCAAACACTAGCGCCCGCTAACGGGCGCGGTTATGCGTCGCCCATGCTCGGGCTCGGCCTTTCTCGCTATTTACCTGCCGCGCTGCGGTCGCCACTCATCGACACGGTCACGCGCACGCGCCGGGCGGCGAGCGATGTCCTTGCCACGCGCGATCTCGCCGCCAAACGTAAACCCGCGCCACACGTCTTTCGCGGCGACCGAGTCGCATTGCTCGGCTTCGGCGAAGCACCGAGCGGACTTGGGCGCGGCGTCCGGCTGATGCATCTCCAGATGCGCGACGAGGGCCGCGCAAGCGCGCTGTTTGACATCGCTCCAGCACTTGCTCGCGATCGAAAAAGCATCCGCGCGCTCAACGCCGACCTTTCCGCCTTCTCTCCGAGCGATCTAATCATTCACGTCAACCCGCCCTTATTTCGCGACGTCGTGCGCCGACTGCCCCGCACGTTAGTGCTGGAGTGCGCGCTGATCGGGTTCTGGGCTTGGGAGCTGGAGCGCCTGCCGAATTCCTGGGGCGCGGATGCAAAACTTTGCGACGAGATTTGGGGGCCGTCTGCTTTCGTGGTCGATGCAGTACGCGCAAGCCTGCCGAATTTTTCCGGCATGGTGCATGCAACCTCGCACGCAGTTGATCTCGCTCCTGTTCCCGCCGCGACGCCAGTTTCGCGGTTGGCGACGCGCACGCGGCTTGGAGTTGGCGCAGCGGCCTTCGTCGTCGGCTACGCGTTCACCATGGCCTCCAACTTCGCTCGCAAGAACCCGCTAGCGGCGGTCGAAGCGTTCCAACAGGCGTTTCCCGATCGCAAAGGAAGCGAGCGGCTGTTGTTGCGCTGCCCCGACGCGGACAGCTATCCGCGCGGTCAGGCCCTGCTTGCGGCTAGCGCCGCGCAGGATCGGCGTATTGTCCTGCTCGATCGCGCGCGCTCGCCGATGCCGGAATTCTATCACGCATTGGACGTGTTTCTCTCGCTCCACCGCAGCGAGGGTTATGGCTTGCAGATTGTTGAGGCGCTCCAGGCCGGCGCCGCGGCGGTAGCGACACGATGGGGCCTGAGCGACGGTATCGCGGCGCGCGCGCGCTTTCACGGCGTTGACTCCACTCTTGTCGATGTCGAGGATCCCCAACGCGTGTACGATCGAGTGCCCGGCGCGCGCTGGGCCTCGCCCGACATTGGCCATGCAGCGGCAACCTTGCACTCGTTGCGTCAAAGCGCTGCAAGCCAGCCCCAATAATCGCGTTCCCATGTTGCGCGCGCGATCTCATGGGCAGCGCGCGCCTTGGCGGCGCGGTCGCCGTCGAGCGCCTGCACCATCGCCGCCGCAAACGCTTCGGCATTTGCCCCTCGTGCAATCCATCCGCCAGCGCCGATCTGCTCGGGCAGGGCGCCGACAGGCGTTGCGGCGCACGGCGTCCCGAGCGCCATGGCCTGCGCAATCATTCCCGATTGCGTGGCCGAACGATACGGCGCCAATAGCGCGTCACTTTCGGCGAGCAAGCGTTCGAGTTCCTCATCGCTCACCCATTCGCGGGCGATGCGCTCGATCTGGGGCAGTGCGAAACGCGCCGCCATGTTGTCATCGAACGCCGGGCCGGCGCCCGCGATAATCAAGCGCCAATCGACGCGCGCGGAAATTCGGTTTGCGGCTTCGGCCAGAAGCTCGGCGCCCTTGTAGGCAATCATGCGTCCGGCGAACAGAAAGCGTGCCGGCCCGCCCGCGCGCGTGCGCCGCG
>CADEDG010000072.1 GCA_902826035.1 uncultured Alphaproteobacteria bacterium | reverse complement strand
TCGGCGATTTCCATATCCGTGAACGCCATTTTGGCTGCTCCCTTGGTCTTGCCTGGGAACGCCGCGCCTGTTGGCGTCATTCGTTCCACCCCATTTCCGCGCAACAGCTCAGCTGCGCAGGACGGGATGAATGCCATGGATAACTTGCAATAATCCTAACGAGATTCGCTTTGTTTGGCGGCCGCCTCGGCGATCGAGGCCGCCGTTTGTCCAAACAGCACTTTCGCCGCCTCAAGCTGCTCCTTGCTGCCGGGCGCGGGCGGAGGTTTGCGAAGTTCCGCTCCAACGGCGAAACCACGCTGCACGGCTGGGCGCGCCGCGATGCGGTCGATCCAGGCGCTGACTCGCGGAAACGCGGCCATGTCTTGTCCAAATATTGCTGCGAGCTTAATCCAGGGATAGAGCGCCATCTCAGCGATGGAATAGTCCCCGGCCACGAAGTCACTACCCTCGAGCCGGCGGTCGAGTACGCCGAGCAGGCGGTTCACTTCGTTGTTGTAGCGCGCGACCGAATATTCGATCTTGGCCGGGCCATCGACTAGGTTGCGCGCGTAATTCCTGAAATGACTGGCCTGGCCGAACATTGGGCCCACGCTCGCCATTTGCCAGAACAGCCATTCGTCGACCACAACGCGCGCACGTTCATCGCTGGGATAGAATTTGCCGGTCTTGCGCCCAAGATATTGCAGGATCGCGCCGGACTCGAACACCGAGATTGACGCGCCGCCCGGCCCCTCCGGATCGACAATCGCTGGCATGCGGTTGCTAGGGCTGATCTTAAGAAACCCAGGGCTGAATTGCTCGCCCGCGCCAATATTCACGGGCTTCAACTCATAAGGCAGCCCCATCTCCTCGAGTGCGATTGATATTTTCCAACCATTCGGCGTGGGCCAGAAATAGAGCTCGATCGGCTGGGACATTGGCGACCTCCTGAGCGCATCACTATAGTCACTCACGCGGAGCGCATGTGGGCGCCATTTAACCAACAATCAACCACAAACGAACAAGGTGCAAAGTGCACTGAACGGGAGCTGCCATGCTTGTCTACATCTGGCTTTGCGTCATGACCCAAGCATTCATGCCGAGCGGCGACCGCATCGCTTCTCTCAGCGCTGGCGCCTTTGAAGCGCATTTGCGAGCGGATGGGAGCTCGCCGACTTTGATCGGCGCGGCTGGCCACGTTACGCGCTACACGCCGCTGGCGGCGAGAGGTTTGTAGATCAGGCTCCTAATCCGCCGCCGCCAACATCGCTGCGTCTTCCGCGTCCCGCTTGGCGCGGATCATGGCCACAAGCCAGATCGAGATTTCGTAAAGCGCATAGACGGGTAGAGACATCACGAACATCGAGAACAGATCGTTCGGCGTGACGAACGCAGCGAAGGCGGCAATCCCAACTACAGCGTAGCGACGCCCTTTGCGCAACATCGGCGCCGACACCATGCCCACCCGCCCGAGCAGGGACAGCACCACCGGCAGTTGGAACATCAGACCGAACGCCAACACCAGGGTTGTCACCAAGCCCATATATTCGTCGACCTTGGGCAAATACTTTACCCGCAGCGTTCCGTCGCTCAGCTCCTGGCTGAACGCGAATTGCAGCGCAAACGGCATCGCCACGTAAAAGACAAAGGCTGCGCCCAGCGCAAACATGAACGGCGCGCCGACCAAGAATGGCGCGGTGGCCGCGCGCTCGCGCCGGTAGAGACCCGGTGCAATGAACGAATATGCCTGCCAGGCGATAATTGGAAACGTCACCACAATCGCCGCAAACAGCGCGATTTGCATCTTAACCGAGAAGAAGCCGAACGCTCCGGTGTTGATCAGGTCGATCGGCTGGCCGGCGAGGTCAGGGTGCGCGGCGTCGCGCGCCGCCTTGAACGGCGCGGCGAGCAATTGGAAAATAGGGTCGGCGATAAGGAAGCAGCCTATGAAGGCTATGACCAACGCAATCGAGACTGTCATGAGCCGCGAACGCAACTCGCTTAGATGGTCGAGCAACGGCGCTCGCGACGCCTCGATCTCATCCTCGTCAGTTTTCGCCGCGCTCACGGCGCGCTCCGGACTAGGGGCTCGGCAAGGCGTTCGTCTTCACCCCCTCCCCCCACCGGCCGCTCCGCGGCCGGCGAACTCTGCGTCGGCGGGATCGCTTCGCGATCCCGAGCCGGGGAGGGGGACGGGGGGTGCGGGGCGTGAAATTGATCAGGCGCCGGCGTGCCTGCACGTCCCTCCTCCCCCAACCCCTCCTCCGCCTCGGGATCGCCTCGCGATCCCGCAATTTGTACATTCGCCGGCTGCATAGCGTCCGGTGGGGAGGAGGGGGGGGAAACCGTCGCACTCAGCCCCGCATAGTCCTCGAGCGTCGGCAGCGTCTTCGCCGCAGGGCTCGTGATCTCGTTGGCGAGGCTGTTCAGATTGGTGGTGCGACGCAGCGCCTCCACTTCCTTCTTCAGTTCGTCGAGTTCGGCCTGGCGCGCCAATTCATCGAAACCGGTGCGGAACTCTTGCGCCATACCGCGCAGCTTCGCCGTCCAGCGTCCCAGCTTGCGCAGCAGGAGCGGCAAATCCTTCGGCCCGATCACCACTAGCGCAAGCACGCCGAGGACCAGAATTTCATTGAGGCCGAGGCTCGGCAGCATGGATGCAATCCGCGCTTATTGCGCGCGGTCCTCGCTTGACCGATCCGGCACTTGGCGCGGAGGCTCTTCTGGCTTCTGTTCTTGCGGATCGCCGAGACCCTTTCGGAAGCCGCGGATGCCTTTGCCCAGATCCTCCATGAGGCCTGAAATTCGGCCGGGGCGGCTGAACAATAGGAAGGCCAAGCCGAGGACGATCAACACGCCCCAAACATTGTGCGGCATTAACGAAACTCCACTCGTATTGTCAGATCGGCGAGACAGAGTCGCCTAATCGTCATTTCCCATATGATCTACGAAAAAGCTTGAGGCGTCGTCACTTTCTGACAGCATCTCTTCGTCCGGACCCATATCGTCGCTTGGCTTCGGCACATCCAATGCCGCCGCCGCACGGGCGTCGAGCAGGCCCAGACCCTTCAGATCGTCCTTGCCCGGCAGCGCGTCAAGCGAGGCCAGGCCGAACTGACTGAGGAATGCGTCGGTTGTTCCGAAAGTGAGCGGCCGCCCCGGGGTGCGCCGCCGGCCACGCGGCCGGATCCAGTTCAGCTCCAACAGCAATTCCATCGCCCCCTGCGACAGCGAAACGCCCCTGATTTCCTCAATCTCAGCCCTGGTTACGGGTTGATGGTATGCAATTACCGCCAAAGTCTCTAGCGCCGCTTTCGGCAGCCGACGCGGCGCTCGCCTGGTCTCCGAGAACAATCCCGCCAAATCCGCGGCTGACTGAAAGCGCCACGCGCCGCCAGCTTCCACCAGGTGCACGCCCCGCTCGGCATAATCGGCCTTCAGCCTCATCAGCACCGCCGCCACATCAACACCGGAGCCCATTTTTTCAGAGAGCGCCTTGGCGGTGATTGGTTCGCCGCTTGCGAACAGCAGTGCTTCCGCGGCGCGGATCGCGTCGGCCGAGGGCGGCGCACGGCGCTGTTCTCCGCCCTCGGAGAAAGCGTCCTCGATGCGACGCAGTGCGTCGGCCACCGGCTGGTCAGGCGGGTTCATCGCTTGCTCCTCTCCGCTCGGTGCGTGCGCGCACGAACAACGGCGCGAATGCTTCCACCTGGCGCAATTCCGCTTTGCCCTCGCGCGCGAGTTCAAGTGCTGCGCCGAAGGTGGAGGCGAGGTAACTCTCCGGCGGAGGCGCGTCCGCGCCGCCCTCCCCCTCAGGCGCCACCGCCTGGATCGGGCGCCATTCGTTCACCATCGCCAACGCCGCCTCCAATCGCTTGCGCGCGGCCTCCAGCGGATAGGCGCGGCGCACGCTAGTCTTGTACGCCCGCTTGCGCACAGACTTGGCGCGCTCGGCGCAATAGGCGTTGAGCAATTCGTACAGGTCGGCGCGCCAGATCGTTTCGTTCGTCAGCGCGATGGGGCGCGGCTGGCCGTTCAGGAAAACGTCGCGGCCAAGTTGCGGCAGCGCATCGAGCGCCTTGGCCGCGGCGCGCGCACGCTCCAGGTGCATGAGCTTCAACCGCAACGCCGCCGCCATCTCGCCCGGGTCCGGTTCATCAATCGCGGCCTGGGGTTTCGGAATCAATAGCCGCGACTTCAACAGCGCCAGCCACGCGGCCATCACCAGATAGTCACCAGCGATCTCCATATTGGCGGCACGCGCTTCGGCGATGAAGGCGAGGTATTGGTCGGCGATCACGCTGATCGGCACGTGCGCGATGTCGATCTTGCGCGCCCGCGCAAGCTCCAAGAGTACGTACAGCGGCCCCTCGAAGGCGTCGAGCGCTACCGATAACGCTTCAGCGCCCTCCGTCCCCTCGGCGGCGGTCAGGTCGAGTTCGGTCTGGTCGGCCACGTCGTTCACGCGGGTGGTTATAGCATCAATTCTCTGAATCGCGCCCAGCCTTCGCCCGCATCGAACTCGCCTGGTTGGCGCTTGGCGAGCGTCTCCACCGCCTGAATGCGGCGCCTAGCAGCGACCGAAACTGGTTTGCACCCCTTGGCAGTCGCCTCCATCTCATCCAGCGCGCCCGAGCATTGCAGCACGATGTCGCAGCCTGCCCCAAGTGCGGCGGTCGCCCGGTCAGCCAGGCCGCCGATTTTGGCGAGTGCCTTCATGTCGAGATCGTCGCTGAACAATAGCCCCTGGAAGCCGATTCTCTCCCGTATGATCCCGCCAATCACAAGCGGCGAGCAAGTGGCGGGCCGCCCCCCATCCCAAGCCTCGTAAACAATGTGAGCCGTCATCGCCGCCTCGGCGTCAGCGAGTTGAACGAATGGCGTGAGGTCGCGCTCAAGTTCTGCCGCTTTTGCGCGCACTCGCGGGAGCGAGAAATGGCTGTCAGACATTGCTCTTCCATGACCAGGCATGTGTTTGATGCAACCAGCAACACCGCCGGCATGGAGTCCCTCTAACGCCGTTCGCGCGAGCACGGCGATTGCTTCAGGATCGGTTGCAAAAGCGCGATCGCCCACCACAGCTTTGTCGCTGCCTTCAATCGGCACATCGAGCACGGGGGCGAAATCGGCGTCAACGCCGATCGCGCGCAGCTCATGGGCAATCAGCCGATGGCCAAGTCGCGTTGCTTCCACGCCCTTCTCTGGGTCGCGTGCGTAGATCGCACCGTACCTGCCCGGCGCCGGCCAAACGGGCCATTCCGGCGCCTTCAGTCGCGCAACCCGTCCGCCCTCCTGGTCGATCCAGACCAGCGCATCACGTCCAACCGAATCACGTAATTCGGCGCAGAGCGCGCGCACCTGCGCAGGGTTGACGCAAGCTTCGCGGAACAAAATGAACGCCCAAGGCTGCGCCTCGCGGAAAAACGCGCGGGCGCCGTCGTCGAGTTTGGGCTGGCGGATTCCGAGGGCGCAGGAGAGCATGCCGAGAGCTTAGCGCGCAGCAGCGATGCAGTCCTGCCCCATTTCACGAATGCGCACGCAGAATTGCGCCGCTTCCGCCCTGCTCGCGAAATAACCTGCGCGGACGCGATAATAGGTCCCCCGTGCGCCCAGATCGGCGCGCTGCACATCCATCGTTGCGTCGCCAAACAACGCAGGCGCACGATTACTGAACCGCCGCCATGCCGCTTGCACCGCTTCCTCCGAGCGCAGTGCCGCAAGCTGCGCAACGTATGGTCCGGTCCCTGCGGGCGCGGCGACGGCGGTCGTCGCCGCGACAGCGGCTCTAGGCGGCGCCGTTTCCAACTGGCCAGCCTCGGAGGTCTCGCCATCCTCGCCGGCGCCAGGCGCCGCTTGCGAACCTTCCACTTTGTAGGGCCCAGGGGGCGCTTCGATTCGCGTCGCCTCCTCGGCGCCGTAGAGCTGCCAAACAAAACCGCCGAACGCCAAGGCGACTACGATCATCAATACATAGATCACGCCCGAGGTGCGGGTCTGCTCCTCGTATTGATGCATGCGCGCATCAGCTCTGGCGTTCACTGTGTCAACTCCCGGGATCACGCGCACCATCGCTAGCATTGCGCGCAGAACCAAGGGTTAAGCCGCATAGCCATTGATAATTCGTTGCCGTTTCAGAAGGTGAACAAACGCTTATGTTCTTCGATGGCGAAATCGTCGGTCATGCCGGCGATGTAGTCGCAGGCGCGCCGTGCCGTGCGTGGGCCGCCCGGCCCGTCGCCCCCGCTTTGCCAATCCGGCGGTAACAATTCCGGCTGCGCTAGAAAGAGCTCAAATAATTCTTTCAGGATGCGCTTGGCGTGGCTGCGCGAGCGGTTCACTTTCCAATGACGATACATCCGCGTCATGAGGAAGCGCCGAAGAATTGCCTGGTGCTCGTTCATCTGGTCGGAGAAGCCAATCAGCGGCTTGCCGGCGGCGCGAACATCCTCCACGCGCTGCGGCTTGGCCTCCTCCAAGCGATGGCCGCTCTCCCAGACCAGATCATCGATCCAGACCCCGATCAGACGGCGCACGGTCTCCGCGATCAGCCGGCTTTCTTCTATGCCGGGAAAGGCCGCCTCGACCTCGCCCAACACCCGCGCCAGCATCGGCACTTCCGCGCGCAGCTCCGCCAACGAGAACAGCCCCGCGCGCAGGCCATCGTCGATATCGTGATTGTTGTAGGCGATGTCGTCGGCGTGAGCGGCGACCTGGGCCTCCGGCCCCGGCCACGTATGCAGCTCAAGATCGTGCGTCGCCACATATTCCTGAATCGCCACCGGCAAATCCTCTAGCGCTGCGCCGTGGCGGATCAGCGGACCGTTGTGCTTGACCACGCCTTCCAGCGTCTCCCAGGTAAGGTTCAAGCCGTCAAAGGTCGGATAACGCCGCTCCAGCTTCGTCAGCACCCGCAAGGTCTGGGCGTTGTGATCGAAGCCTTCGAAACCCTCCATACAGAGGTCTAGTACGTCCTCGCCGGTGTGGCCAAAGGGTGGGTGGCCGAGGTCATGTGCTATGCCCAGGCATTCAGCCAAATCGTCATCGAGCCCCATTTGCCGCGCCACAGCACGGGCGATCTGGGCAACTTCGAGCGAATGGGTGAGCCGGGTACGATAGTGGTCGCCCTCGTGAGCCACGAAGACCTGGGTCTTGCCCTTGAGTCGGCGGAAGGCGCTGGCGTGAACAATCCGGTCCCGGTCGCGCTCGAAGGCGGTGCGGTGGCGGCTTTCGGACTCCGGATGGAGCCGGCCGCGCGAGCGCGCGGGGTCGCTAGCGTAAGGCGCCCGCGGTGGGCGTTGCACCGTGGAACCTGCCTTGCCCATGTGCCCTTCTGCCATAAAACCGCTTCTCCTGCCCTTAAGCGAGCATATATGAAGCGGACAAGCTTGAGAAAGCGCTGAGGCATTGCATTAACGAATGACAGGCGTGACCCTCTCCTCTGCGGCGGCGACCCGCATCAAAAGCGTGGTGGCCGGCGAGCCTGCGGGCGCTGGACTGCGGGTGGCGGTCGAAGGCGGCGGCTGCTCTGGCTTTCAGTATGAAATCAATATCGCTCCCGCCCCAAGCGGCGACGACCATGTCGTGGAGCGCGATGGCGCGCGGCTGTTCGTGGATCCGGTGTCGCTGCCGTTTCTGCTCGGCTCCGAGGTGGACTGGGTCGATGAATTGATCGGCGCTTCCTTCAAAGTGAAAAACCCCAACGCCAAATCCAGCTGCGGCTGCGGCGTCAGTTTCTCGGTCTAATGTTCAGCCAAAAATCAAGAGCCGAGCGCGGCCTAGACGCATTCCAGCGCCGAAACTGGAAGTCGGCGCGCCGGCTGTTTGAGGAAAGCGGCCACGCGCGGCGCGCGGGCGAAGATTATCATCTGGGGTTGCTTTATTGGCGCGGCCTCGGCGGGGACCGCGACGTGAAGGCGGGCGCTGCGTGCTTCCGGCGTGCGGCCGAGCAGGGTCACGCTGCGGCGCAGACCGCATTTGCGCTGGCGTTGCGATCGGGCGTCGGCGTCGCCAAGGACGAAACGGCGGCAGCCTCGCTGTTTCGCATGGCCGCCGGCGCAGGCGATTGCGACGCCATGGTCGAGCTTGCGGCCACGAGCGGCCCTAACGAGGCGATCGCCCTGCTGCGACGCGCCGTCGATCTCGGCCATCCTCCCGCCATGCGGCGCCTTGCCGATCATTTGCTGCGCCACGACCCGGTCGAGGCGCTGGCGCTGCTCTACACCGAGGCCGCCATGACCGGCGACGATAGCGCGCGCGCCCGCGCCACCAAGCTGGCGCGGGAGATGAAGCCGGCGGAGATCACCCAAGCGCAGCGCGCGGGCCGCGCCCGTGCTGACGCCGCCACAAAGCGACCGCGGGGAAGTTCATGAATGTCGCCGAAGCGTTGAAGACGCGCGTCTCTATCCGCGCCTTCAAACCCGATCCAGTGCCCGAGGCGCACTTGCGTGAAATCCTCGATGTCGCGCGCTGGGCCCCTTCCGGCGGCAATCTGCAGCCCTGGCGCGTGATCGCAGTGGCGGGCGATGCCAAGGACGCGGTGATCTCGCTGGCCAAAGAACAATTCCCTGGCGAGATCGGCGAGCGGTTCGTCTACCCACCGAATTTGTGGGACCCCCACCGGTCGCGCCGTTTCAAGGTTGGGGAAGACATGTACGCCATCCTTGGCGTGCCGCGCGAGGATAGGGCCGGCCGTCTGAAGCAATTCATGCGCAATTACGAATTTTTCGGCGCTCCGATTGGGCTTTTCTTCGTGATCGACAAGCGCATGGGCTACGGCCAGTGGGCGCACATGGGCATGTTCATGCAATCGGTGGCGCTCGCCGCACTAGAGCGCGGCGTATCGAGCTGCATGCAGGAATGTTGGGCGACGTTGCGTGAACCGTTGGCGGCGCATTTTGGATTGGGCGATTCCGAGATGATCTATTGCGGCATGGCGTTGGGCTTTGCGGATGATTCCGCGCCGATCAACGCGTTGCGCAGCGAGCGTGCGGAAGTGGATGAGATCGCGGAGCTTAGGGGATTTTGAGGCTTGCACGCAGGTTAACCTGGAAGTTTCCCGCGTCCTCCGCTAGGCTGCATGCATGGAAAAGCAACAGCTGCCGGTGGGACCTTCGCCTGCGCCACCTGCGCGCCCCCACCTTTTGGAGATGGCCGGTGTCCCGGCCTTAGTTACAGCAGCCGGCACCGCTGTCGCGGCAGTTGTCACAGGAGCGTTTCTCCTGTTCGGCAACATGGCAAGCGGGGAGACCGAAATCTGCAAGGCGGCCTTTGAATATATTCAAGACGACACACCAAATCCCTCAAACTCAAGGGACGTTTCGGTAACCGTGAGCAACATCCTGCAAACATGCGCGAGAAGAGTCGATGACTGAAATTCTGCTGATGATTTCGTTGGTCTGCCTAATTGCGTTTGGCGTAATAGTAGCGCTTGAATATAATCGTCGCATGCTAGAATGGAAACGCGCCATGGCTGAATGGCACGCCTCAAATGGTCATAAGCCTCAGCAATTGTAGTCTGAGACTCGTAGCGCTATCGCCGCGCATTCCCCAGCACCCCGTCTTCCAGAAAATCCACCACCGCGAATATCGCGCCCATGAATATGAGCCACGCAATCGGCGTAAGCAGGATGGGCATGGCGAGGTGGTGATCGCTTGCGTAGGCGCCCCACGCCGACTTGACGCTGGCCACGGCTATGACCGGGTAAATCCAGCACAGAAACTCCGCGATGAGCAGCGCCGATTGCGAACGCCAATGCGCGCGCTCGCCCGGCGTCAGCAGACGGATTGCCAAGCCTAAGCTGGCGAGGCCGACGCAGAAATGAAACGCTGTGAAGGCCCAGAGGATGACGGTCATGGCTGGCTACGCTATCACGGCGAGGCCCCGCTCGGCCAAGGATTCCGCCTCCCATGCCGCTCAAAATCGCCACCTGGAACGTCAACTCCATCCTCGCGCGGCTGCCGACGGCCCTGAAAGTGTTTGAGGAGGTCGCCGCCGACATCTGGTGCCTGCAGGAGATCAAATGCGAGGATCCGCGCTTTCCCCGCCTCGAGTTCGAGGCGCTAGGCTACAATGTCGAGACTCTGGGACAGAAGAGCTACAATGGCGTGGCCATTCTCTCCAAGCACCGCATCGAGGAATGCGTGCGCGGCGTCCCAGGGCTCGATCACGATCAGGCGCGCTATCTGGAGGCCGTGATCGCCGCCCCAGGCGGGCCGGTGCGGGTGGCGTCCATATACGCCCCCAACGGCAATCCTGTGGACACCGATAAGTACAGGCTCAAACTGGAATTCATGGCGGCGCTGACGACGCACGCGCGCGAGTTACTGAAACTGGAGGAATGCACCATCCTTGCCGGCGATTACAACGTCATCCCACGCAACGAGGATTGCTGGGACCCGCGCGCCTGGGAAGGGGATGCGCTCTTCAAACCGGAAACGCGCGCGGCTTATCGCACGCTCCTCAATCTCGGTTATTCAGACGCCTACATGCAGACCGACGCCGCCGCCCATAAGTACACGTTCTGGGACTACCAGGCCGGTGCGTGGACTAAGGACCACGGCATCCGCATCGATCACCTTCTGCTGTCGCCGCGAGCGGCGGATCGGCTGGAGAGCATCGACATCTACAAACAGGCGCGCGCGCTTGAAAAGGCCAGCGACCACGTACCGATTATCGCGACGTTGAGCTGACTCCGCGTCATGAACCGCCGGCGCCTCGCCGGTGAGCACCGGTTATTGCCGGCGAGGGCGTCGGCGGTCCACATTAGACGAACACAGGGAGACACGCCCATGCACGATCTTGTCATTCGCGGCGGCACGGTGGTCGATGGCGCCGGATCGGCGAAGTTCGTCGCTGACGTGGCCATCGATGGCGGCCTGATCACGGCGGTCGGCCGCAATCTGCCGAAGGGCAAAGAAGAGATTGACGCGGCCGGCAAGATTGTCGCGCCCGGCTGGGTCGACATCCATACTCATTATGATGGGCAGGCCACATGGGACCAGGAAATGGCGCCGTCCTCCTGGCATGGCGTCACCACGGTGGTGATGGGCAATTGCGGCGTCGGCTTCGCTCCGGCCAAGCCGGACAAGCACGACTGGCTCATCGGGCTGATGGAGGGCGTGGAAGACATCCCGGGCACCGCTCTTGCCGAAGGCATGAGCTGGAACTGGGAGACGTTTCCCGAATATCTCAACGAACTTGAGCGCCTGCCGCGCACGGTCGATATCGGCACGCATGTGCCGCATGGCGCGGTGCGCGCTTATGTGATGGACGAGCGCGGCGCGCGTAGCGATACGCCGACCGAGCATGAAATCGCGCGCATGTCGGCGATCGTGGAAGACGGTCTGCGCGCGGGCGCGCTCGGATTTTCCACCTCACGCACGATCCTGCACAAATCCGTCGATGGCGAATTGGTGCCGGGAACCACCGCGACCAAGGAAGAATTGATCGGCATCGGCCGCGCCATGGGCCGTGTCGGCTTCGGCGTGTTCGAGATGGCCTCGGACCTGAAGCGCGAATGGAACGAATTCGAGTGGATGGGTGAACTCTCGCGCGAGACCGGCCTGCCTGTCACGTTCGCCGCGCTGCAATCGATCGCCAAGGAATTGCCGCTCGACGAGCAGATCGCTGAAATGCGCGCGCAGAACGCCAAGGGCGCCAATATCGTCGCTCAGATTGCGTTGCGCGGAAACGGCATCGTCATGGCGTGGCAAGGCACGGTGCATCCGTTTCGCTTCAAGCCGGCATGGGCCGAGATCGCCGCGCTGCCCTGGGAACAACAGCTCACGCACCTCAAAGACTCCGCCTTCAAGCAGCGCATGATCACGGAGTCCAACCAATACCCGCAAAGCGATCTCATTCTGCTCATCTACGCAGTCACGACAGGCTGGGGCGTGCAATACCAAATGGGGCCGGACTTCAACTATGAACCCACACAAGCCGAGACGATCGCGGCTCGCGCAGCAGCCGCCGGCGCCACGCCGGAGGAGTACGCCTACGATCTGCTGATGCAGGACGAGGGCAAGGGTTTCATCTACTTTCCGATCCTCAATTACGCCGATGGCAATTTGAACTTCCTGGAAACCTTGCAACAGTCCGACGATACGGTGAATTCGCTCTCCGACGGCGGCGCTCATTGCGGGACCATTTGCGACGCCGCCTCACCCACCTTCATGCTCCAGCACTGGGTGCGCGACCGCAAGGCCGCGCGCATTTCGCTGGAGCACGCCGTGAAGCGCCAGTGCCGCGACACGGCAATGCTCTATGGCCTCTCGGATCGGGGCCTCATCGCGCCAGGCTATCTCGCCGACATCAATGTCATCGACCTTGACACGCTGAAGCTGGGGAAACCCTGGCTAGCGTTCGACCTACCCGCGGGCGGACGGCGTTTGCTGCAAAAAGCCGATGGCTACGTCTACACTATCAAGGCGGGCCAAGTGACATTTCGAAACGGGGAATATCAAGGCGTTCACCCCGGCAGGCTCATTCGCGGGCCACAACGCGCGCCGGTGACGATGGCGGCGGAGTAGCGCGCTCGAAATTGTCTCAACGTGATTCCGGTTCATCGCCGTCTTCGCCGCCGGGTTCGCGCTCCTCGATCGCTGGAATCGCATAGCCGCCCGAGAACCAGCGATTGAGGTCTACGTCAGCGCAGCGCTTGGAACAAAATGGCTTGTAGCGCTCGTGCTTTGGCTTACCGCAAATAACGCATTTTCCTTTTGGGGTTTGGTTCATAACGCCCTCGCGTCAATCTTGTCGCGCGGCCAGAAGGCGCCCACGGGCGCGGCGTCGAGCGTCCAGCGCATGCCGATTCGGTTGGAGAGATCGGCGCGCCAGTCGATTTCGCCGGCATCGAGCCAAGCCTTGGCTTCCGGCGAGATTGTGCATGCGATTTGCCTGCCCGGCTGGGCGCGGCCTTCCCGCTCGACCGCGCGCAACGCCATCAGCGCCACAGTCTCAACACTCAGGCGATTGTCGCTGTCGCGCAACAATTCATGCTGAGGCCTACGCAATTGGGCGCGCGCCAGTTCGTAGACGCCAAAGCGGGAAAGCCCCCCGAATTGAACGCTCCAGGGATCGCCGCCGAATGCGGTCCGCACCGCCTGCTCCAATTGTTTCTGATGCCCATTCGACCTCATTGAAACAAAATCAATGGCAATCAACCCACCCAAATTTCGCAGCCTGATCTGCCGCGCGACCTCTGTCGCTGCGGCCATGTTGAGTTCGAGTGCAAAGCGCTCCGGATCGCCGCTTCCGGCTCTGCCGCCGGCGTCAACATCCACCGCCACCAACGCCGATGTCGGCTCGATGGTGAGAAGCCCCCCTCCCTCAATTGGCGCCGACCGGCTCAAAACCGCTTCAATGACGGCGTCCAGTTTGAAGCGAACCGAATTGTCGCCCGGTCTGGTGGCGACGATTTCTTCGTCGCACTCCGGACGAGCGATACGGTGGGGCGTCGCCCCGTCGTGGCCAGTTTCGCGCAATTCCAACACCGCGTTTTTGCCGCGCGCTGCTTCACGGACAACGCTAGCCACGACGCCCATGCCCTCCGTCAGCGCCACACGCTCACGGCCAATGCGCGCGTTCCCGTCAGCGCCCAGCGGGAGAAAGCCCTGCCCGCGACGCAACCCAAGCTCCAGAAATGCGCCGCGGCGGCGTTTATCGACATCGCGCACACGCCCCACATAGGTCTCGCCCCAGCGTGCGCGCGCGCCCTCATCGCTCGCACGCATTATGGTGAGTGCAACCGGCTTGCCGGCGCTGACAAGAGCTTCACGTACTTCGCCAACAGAAGCGTCGCGCCAAACTTCCAAGGATTGGCTCACGAGCGCCCCTCCAGCAGGTTGGCGGTTTCATAGAGCGGCAGGCCGACAACTCCTGAATAGGAGCCTATGAGTGACACCACAAATCGCGCCGCCCGCCCTTGCACCGCATACCCGCCGGCTTTACCGCACCACTCTGTCGATGCGAGGTAGGTTTCGAGTTCGGCAGGCGATATTTGTTTGAAGATCACGCGCGTTTCGGCAAGCCGACGCCGCGTGTCGCCAGCCGGCGACTTGAGCGCCACGGCGGTGTAGACGCGGTGTCCGCGGCCCGACAAAAGCGCCAAGCACTCGCGCGCTTGGGCCCCCGTTTCAGCTTTCGGCAGGATGCGACGACCCACCGCCACGACCGTGTCCGCCGCCAACACCCATGCGCCAGGAGCATCGATCTCGGCCGTCTTGGCCAGAGCCAAACGTAACGCCAGCAAGCGCGGCGTCTCGCCCTTGAGCGGGGCTTCGTCGATATCGGCAGACATGACCCGGTCGGGCGTCACGCCAATTTGCGCCAACAAATCCAGCCGGCGCGGGCTTGCGCTCGCCAACACCAGGGGCGCTCTCATGCGCGTTTCGTCAGCCCCAGACGCTGCGCGATCGCTTTGTCGATCATGCGCGGAGGCAAGCTTCGCGGCAGCACGGCGTCCATAAACGGCCGCCGCAGAATTTCGTAGCGGGTTTTGGGCGAAGGAGCGCTGAACGCGCGCCAAGCCAGATCGCCGACCGCCGACGGTTCCAGCCCCGTGCGCCCGGCGTTCATGAAATACTCGTACACCGCGCGCGCCGCTTTTCCGTAGGGCGTGTTCGAAAGGCGTTCGATTTGAGTCTCATCCGCCTTGTCCCAGATCGGCGTCTTGATTGCTCCGGGACCAATCACGACCACATCGATGCCGAACACCATGAGTTCTCGCCGCAACGATTGCGAATAACCCTCAAGAGCAAACTTGGACGCCGAATACGGTCCCGCGAACGGGCTCCCGAACTTGCCGCCGACAGAGGAGATCATGACAATGCGCCCCGGCGGCCCGCTTCGATCTGGATCGGCGCCCAACAGCGGAGCAAAGGCGCGGACGCAATTATGTACGCCGATCAAATTGGTCTCGAACTGGCGGCGAAGATCGTCATTCTCAACATAGAGCAGCGGCCCGCTCACCGCGATTCCTGCATTGTTCAAGAGCCCGAACAGGCGCCGCTTCCCCAATACGGACGCTACTTGCGCTGCGCCGGCGTTGACCGCCGATTCATCGGCGACGTCGAACAGGAGCGGGGTCACCGCTTCGCCGAACTCGCTCTTCAGCCCATCCGCGTCGGCTTGCTTGCGCACACTGGCGAACACGTGCGCACCCTCGCGCACAGCTTTCCCCGCCGTAGCGCGGCCTATGCCGGTCGAGGCGCCGGTGACGACCATGGCGCGGTCAAGCGATCCTTTGGCGAGCGATTCGTTGGTCATTTAAATCTATACGTCACGCGACCCTTGGTCAGATCATAGGGCGACATCTCGACCAACACCTTATCGCCCGCCAGCACGCGGATGCGGTTCTTGCGCATCTTACCGGCAGTATGGCCAATGATCTCGTGGCCGTTTTCCAATTGGATGCGAAACGTCGCGTTGGGCAGCAGCTCCAAGACGGTTCCGGCGA